>CAZIXP010000048.1:0-26725 GCA_964543245.1 uncultured Starkeya sp. | reverse complement strand
CGCTCCTGTCTTCCTCGCCCCTCCCGCCCCCGGGACGAGGGAGGCCGAGCCGCGGATGGCGCGCCGACGCCCCGGCGCGCCGTCCGCGGCTCACCCTCGCTCCTTCACGGACCGAAACGCCCCCGCTCAGCGGTCCTCGGATCGCGAATCCTGCTGCTCCAGCAGCTTGCGCTCGACCGACTTCAGGTGCGTGCGCATGGCGGCGGCGGCCGCCGCCATGTCCCGCAGCTCGATCGCCTCGACGATGGCGTCGTGCTCGGCGAAGCTGTGATGGGTCGGCGCCGGGCGCACCGGCGCGGTGCGCAGCCGCCCCCAGGTCACGGCGCGGCGCACCGCGTTCAGCGTGTCGAACAGGCCGAGCAGCAGGCTGTTCTGGGTAGCCTCGGCGATGGTGCGGTGCAGCCGGGTGTCCCAGCCCTCATAGTGCCGCCAGGTCTCGGCCTGCCGCGAGCGGGCGAGGCACAGCCGCATCTCGGCGATGGCCGCCGGCGTGGCGCTGAAGGCGGCGGCGCGGGCGATCTCCGGCTCCATCACCAGCCGGGCCCGCATCACCTCGGCCGGATTGCTGCGGCGGGCCAGCGCGGAGATGTCGGCAAAGGTGTCGAGCGGCCGGCTGCCCATGAAGGTGCCCTTGCCGACATGGCGCCAGAGCTGGCCCTCCTCCTCCAGCACGTCCAGCGCCTTGCGCAGCTCGGTGCGGGAGACCCCGAGCGCGGCCGACAGCTCGCGCTCCGGCGGCAGCCGGCCGTCCTCCGGCAGGTCGCTCTGGGCGAGATAGGCGCGGAGCTGGGTGACGATCCCCTTTTCGGGGTGGGAGTCCTTGGGCGGGGTCAGCATGGGGTGATGGGGGCTGTTCGGCTCAACCAAATGCGGCATTGGTTCACTCTATGTCGCGGCCAAAGCACGAGGTCAAGCGGCTGTGAACTTGACCCGTGCCGTCAGCCAATATAAACCAAACAATAATTGGTCGCTCACCTCGCGGGGCAGACCGACAGTGGAACCAACCACTCGGCACAATGGGAGTCTGGAAATGCTCACGAATCTGACCTGGAGCCGGGCGAAGACCCGCCTGCCCCACCCCCGACCGGCGGATCGCCGCGCCACGCCCCTGCGGCGGGCGACGCTGGCGGGCGCGTTCGGCCTCGCCGCCGTCCTCGGCCTTGCCCCGCAGGCGGAGGCCAAGGTGCGGGTCGCCTATGGCGACATCGCCAGCGTCGAGAACCTGCACCTGCTCGCCGCGTTCGAGCTGGCGAAGCAGAAGGGCGTCGAGATCGAGATGACCTACCTGAAGTCCGAGGACATCGCCGCGCAGGCGGTCGTCAGCGGCCAGGCCGATGTGGGCGTGGGCGGGCCCTACGCCCTGATCCAGAAGGTGAAGGTGCCGGTGCGCATCTTCCTCCAACTTTCCACGCTGCACTTCTACCCCGCGGTGAACGCCGCCTCCTACAAGACGTGGAAGGACCTCGACGGGCAGGAGGTGGCGGTGCATTCGCGCGGCTCCGGCACCGAGGCGATCATGAAGCTGATGGAGCAGCGCCAGGGCATCTCCTTCTCCAAGATCAGCTACATCCCCGGCTCGGAGGTGCGCACCGGCGCGCTGCTGCAGGGCAATGTGAAGGCCACCATCGTCGACGCCGCCGGCCGCCGGCTGCTGGAGGAGAAGGCGCCCGGCAAGTTCATCATCCTGCCCATGGACGGGGTGAACGCCACGGACGAGGCGCTGTTCGCGCGGCAGGACTTCCTCGACAAGAACGCCGGGGATGTCGACATCATCGTCGAATCCATCCTCACCACCTGGCGCGAGGTGACGGAAAACCCCGCCATCGTCGCGGAGTGGCGCACCAGGTACAAGCTGCTGCCGGACCTGCCGGCGGACCAGGTGGCGGAGATCACGCCCTATTTCACCGAACTGGCAGAAGCCAAGGCCTTCCCGCTGAACGGCGGCGGCGCCCAGGCTGCGAAGGACGACTTCGCCTTCTACACCCTGTCCGGCCAGCTTCAGGGCGCACCCGCGAGCCTGAAGGTGGAGGATTTCTGGGCGCTGGAGCCGCTGAACCGCTCCCTCGGCAAGCTCGGCACCAATTGAGGCCGGGCGGATGGCACTCCCCGCCCACGCGAACGGCTCCTCGCGGGCCGTTCACGCTCCCGAGCCTCCCACCGTCTGGGGGAAGCTGATGGAGCATCGCCCGGCCCTCTGGCGCGCCGCGTCGGTCGGCCTGTTCTTCCTGGCCTGGGAAATCGCCGGCCGCGTACCGATCAGCTACGCCTTCCCGACCTTTCTCGAAACGCTGCGCGCCTTCATCGGCATGCTGCTGGACGGCTCGCTGCTCGCCGCCTACGGGCAGACGCTGCAGCCGCTCGTCATCGGCATCGCGGTCTCCGCCCTGCTCGGGGTGGGGATCGGCATCGTGATGGGGCTTTCGCGCTTTGCGGAGTGGCTGGTGGCGCCGGTCTTCATCGTGCTGCAGGCGGCGCCCATGGCGGCGCTGATCCCGCTGATCACCTTCGTCTACGGCATCGGCCTGCTGGCCAAGACTCTAGCGGTCATCATGCTGGCGCTGCCGGTCATCGCGCTGAACGGCTACAAGGCGGTGCGCAACGCCAATCCTTCGCTGGTGGCGATGTGCCGCTCATTCCAGGGCACGCGCTGGCAGACCATCACCCGGATCATCATCCCCGACGCCAGCCCGGTCATCTTCGCCGGGCTGCGGCTCGGCCTCGCCGCCGGCTTCATCGGCGTCATCCTGGCCGAACTGCTGATCACGCCGACCGGGATCGGCGATCTCATCACCTATCACCGCTCGGTCGCGGAGTACCCGCAGATGTACGCCGCGGTGGTCTCCATCATCCTCGTGTCCACGCTGACGCTGGCGGCGCTCGAAGCCTTCGAGCTGCGCGTGCTGCGCCCTGAGAAGAGGACCTCCTGACATGCGGAACATCACCGCCGAAGCCGCCGAGGCCACCGCGACGCCCGCCGGCTCCGACGTCGCCGTGGAAGTGCGCGGGACCGGGAAGATGTATGCCGAGGTCGAGGCCCTGCGCGGCATCGACCTCGATTTCCCCACCGGCCGTCTCACCACCCTGCTCGGCCCCTCCGGCTGCGGCAAGACCACGCTGCTGAAGATCATCGCCGGGCTGATTCCCGCGAGCGCCGGCGACGTGCGGGTGAACGGCAGGGTCGTCACCGGCCCGGGCCCGGAGCGCGCCTTCGTGTTCCAGGATTTCGCGCTGATGCCGTGGGCCACGGTGCTGCGCAACGTCGCCTTCGGGCTGGAGCTGAAGGGCATGGGCAAGGACGAGCGCCAGTCCATCGCCCGGCGCTACATCGCCGAAGTCGGGCTTGCCGGCTTCGAGAACAAATACCCCCACGAGCTCTCCGGCGGCATGCGCCAGCGGGTCGGCCTCGCCCGCGCCTTCGCCGTGAATGCCGACGTGCTGCTGCTGGACGAGCCGTTCTCGGCGGTGGACGAGCAGAACCGCCGCAAGTTCCAGGAGGACCTGCTGCGTCTCGTGGCGCTGGAGAAGAAGACCTTCATCTTCGTCACCCACTCCATCGAGGAGGCGGTCTACTGCTCTGACCGCATCGTCATCCTGTCGCGCCGGCCGGGCCGTGTGGCGCAGATCATCGAGCCGCAGATCGACCGCTCCGCCCCGCCCGACGCCATCCGCCGCGACCAGGGATATCTCGATACCGTCGAGGAGATCTGGCAGGGTCTCAAGCGCTATGTGGACTGAGGGGGGGCGGAGCATGACGATCTTCGGCTTCCGCGTTCCGATGATGGCGTCGCTGCTGGTGTGGTGCGTGGCGTGGGAGGTGGTCGGCCAGTCCGGCGCGCTGTTCCTCATCCCTCCGCTCTCCGACGTGCTGACGGCCATGGTGGCGCTGGTGCAGACCGGCACCTGGCAGGCGGCGGCGCTCACCACGCTCAACAGCTTCCTCATCGGCATGTTCTTCGCCATCACCGTGGGCACGCTGCTCGGCGTGCTGATGGGCCGCTTTCCGGCGTTGGACAACCTGCTCGGCATCTGGGTCAACATCTTCGTCTCGGCGCCGCTCTCGGCGCTGGTGCCGGTGCTGATGATCCTGTTCGGCATGGGCGAGACCACGGTGGTGGTCACGGTGTTCCTGTTCGCGGTGTGGATCATCGTGCTGGACGCGCGCGCCGGCATCCAGAGCGTGCCGCCCTCCCTCGTCGAGATGGGGCGCAGCTACGGCGCCTCGGCGTTCACGCTCTACGCCCGCATCATCCTGCCGGCGGCGCTGCCGGAGATCCTGGCGGGCATCCGCCTCGGCCTGGTGCGCGGCGTGAAGGGCGTCGTCATCGGCCAGCTGCTGGTCTCGATCATCGGCTATGGCGAGCTGTTCGAACTCTATTCCCGGAATTTCGACATGACGAATTTCTGGGCCCTCACCCTCATCCTCTTCGCGGCCGCAATGTTGCTTTCGGCTCTCGTCGAGGCCCTCGAGAAACGCGTCGACTATTACGCAGGAGTACGTTGATGAACGCGCCTTTGGACACCACGGTCTACGCCATCACCCCGCCGGGCATCCCGACGCTGCCGGTGGAGGGGTCGGACACGCTGTTCCCGATCCACCGCATCTACTGCGTCGGCCGCAACTACGCCGAGCACGCCATCGAGATGGGGCACGACCCCAACAAGGAGCCGCCCTTCTTCTTCCAGAAGAACCCCGACAACGTCATCACCGACGGCACCTTCCCCTATCCCGACAAGTCCAGCGACGTGCATTACGAGCTGGAGATGCTGGTCGCCATCGGCAAGGGCGGCGTCAACATCCCGGTCGAGAGCGCGCTCGACCATGTGTGGGGCTATGGCGTCGGGCTCGACATGACCCGCCGCGACCTCCAGGGCGAGGCCAAGAAGCTCGGCCGGCCGTGGGAGGTGGGCAAGGCGTTCGAGGCGTCCGCGCCCTGCTCGGCGCTGGTGCCGGCCAGCCGCATCGGCCATCCCGATGCCGGCCGGGTGTGGCTGAACGTCAATGGCGCGCCGCGCCAGAAGGGCGACCTCAACCAGATGATCTGGAAGGTGCCGGAGATGATCTCCTATCTCTCCGGGCTGTTCGAGCTGAAGCCCGGCGACGTCATCATGTCCGGCACCCCGGCCGGGGTCGGCGCCATCGTGCGCGGCGATCGGCTGGAGGGCGGGGTCGACGGCGTCGCCACGCTCGACGTGCGGGTGGTCTGACCCCCCGGCACGACCGGGACCTCACGACCGGGATATCACGACCGACGCCCGGCGCGGCCCTGCCGCCGCCGGGCGTTCCCGTTGCGCCGACGGCTGCCGGCGTCAGATCAGCCGCAGCCCGCGCAGGCTGGCATGGCCGTCCTTGCCGACGATGATGTGGTCGTGCACCTCGATGCCGAGCGGCTTTGCCACCTCGGCGATGGTCTTGGTCATCTGGATGTCGGCGCTGGAAGGGGTGGGGTCGCCGCTCGGGTGGTTGTGGACGAGGATCACCGCGCTCGCCGCCAGCTCCAGCGCCCGCTTCACCACCTCGCGGGGATAGACCGGGGTATGGTCGATCGTGCCGCGCTGCTGCACCTCGTCGGCGATGAGCTGGTTGCGCTTGTCGAGGAACAGGATGCGGAACTGCTCGCGGTCGGCGAAGGCCATGGCCGCCCGGCAATATTCCAGCACCGCGCTCCAGGAGGAGAGCACGGTGCGGCCCTTCACCTTGCCGCGCGTCACCCGCTCCACCGAGGCGGCGATGAGCTTCAGCTCGGTGACGATGGCATCGCCCACGCCCTTGATCTCGCGCAGCCGCGCCGGCGGGGCGTTGACCACCTCGGCGAAGGAGCCGAACTGCTGCACCAATTGCTTGGCGAGCGGCTTCACGTCGGCCCGCGGCACGGCGCGGAACAGCACCAGCTCCAGCAGCTCATAATCGGGCAGGGCGTCCGCCCCGGCATTGCGGAAGCGCTCGCGCAGCCGCTCGCGATGGCCGACGAAATGGGGGGTGGGCTCCTCAAGGCCCGGCGCCGCGGCGCAGGCTGCCGCCGGGGTTGCCAGCGGCGGCGTTGCCGGCCCTGGCGCGGGCCGGCCAGCCTCGGGCTCGGCAAACCCCGCCGGCCCCACGGTGGCCGCGGCGGCATCTGGTGCAGAAGAACCCGGCGCGGAAGAACCCGGCGGAACCGGGTCGCCCGAAACCGGGTGGCTCGGTGCCGGGTCCACAGGCCGCCGGCTCATAGAGCGGCGCCGAAAACCGGCTTGTGATAGCCCTTGGGCGACAGCGTGAAGATTTCCACGCCCGTCTCCGTCACCCCCACGGCATGCTCGAACTGGGCGGAGAGCGAGCGGTCCCGCGTCACCGCGGTCCAGCCGTCGGACAGCACTTTCACATGCGGGCGGCCGAGATTGATCATCGGCTCCACCGTGAAGATCATGCCCGGCATCAGTTCCGGCCCCTCGCCGCGGCGGCCGACATGGACCACGTTCGGCTCGTCGTGGAACAGCTGCCCGACACCATGGCCGCAGAAATCGCGCACCACGCTCATGTGGAAAGGCTCGACGAATTCCTGGATGGCGGCGCCGATGTCGCCGACATGGGCGCCCGGCCGGATGGCGCGGATGCCGCGCATCATCGATTCATAGGTCACGTCGATCAGCCGCTCCGCCCGGCGCGGGATCGGGCCGATGGCGAACATGCGGCTCGAATCGCCGTGCCAGCCGTCATAGATCAGCGTGACGTCGACATTGACGATGTCGCCCTCGCGCAGCGGCTTGTCGTTGGGGATGCCGTGGCAGACGACGTGGTTGATCGAGGTGCAGGTGGACTTGCGGTAGCCGCGATACATCAGCGTCGCCGGCAGCGCGCCATTGTCCATGGCGAAGTCGAACACGAGCTGGTCGATCGCGTCGGTGGTGACGCCGATCTCCACCATCTCGTGCACGAGGTCGAGCGCCTCGGCCGCCAGCCGTCCGGCCCGGCGCATGCCCTCGAAGGCCTCGGGTCCGTGCAGCTTGATGTGGCCGGTCTTCCGCAGCGGCGCGCTGGCCGCTTCAACATAGGTCATGGTCGGGACGTCCCAAAATGTCACGGCGGAATGTAAGCCATCCGCGCCGGGGCGCAACCATGGCGGCGGGCGGCCCGCTCGCGCAGGCCCGCGCCACGGGCCGATGGGCCTAGACCAGCGTCTTCGCCATGTGCACCAGCCGGCGGTCCGGCATCTGCTCCACCCGCTCGATCGAAAAGCCCTTGCGGCGGTACCAGTTGATGTTCGCCGAGAGCGGCTCCCCGGTGTAGAGCCGCGCCAGCGGGCGGCCGAGCTGGCGCCCGCGCAGCTGGCCGGCTTCCAGCAGCAGGTTGCCGATGCCCGCCCCCTGCGCCAGCGGCGAGGCGGCGAGGCTGTCGATGAGGATGTCGTCCCCCCGCGCCTCGAGAATGAGCACACCGGCGAGCCCATAGGGCGCGTCCACCACCCACACCTCGCGCTGGCGGAAGACGGCGGCATAGTCCCACAGCAGCGGCACCGGCTCGACCCCGAGCAGCGGGCGGTTCTTGGCATAGGCCGCCTTCTGCAGCGCCTCCACCGCCGGCAGGTCCTGCAGGCTGGCGCGCCGCAGCACGCGGCCCTCGACCTCCAGCCGCTCGGCGTTCAGCGTGCCGAGCCCCACCTTCTGGTTGCCGCCGGCGTCGAAATTCTCCGGCGCCAGCCAGCTCTCGAACGCCACGGCGCGCTGCGGCCACTCCTCTTCCGTCATGCCGAACCAGGCGGTGTCGCGGTTGCGGCCCTTGATGATCATGTGGTTGCGGAACACGCCCTCGAAACGGAAGCCGTAACGCTCCGCCGCCCGGCGCGAGGGCGCGTTGAGGGCGTTGCACTTCCACTCATAGCGGCGATAGCCCAGCGTCTCGAAGGCGTAGCGCGCCATCAGGTACATCGCCTCGGTGCCGCCGGGGCGCCGCTGCAGCGCCGGGGTGAAGAGGATGTTGCCGACCTCGATCACCCGGTGCGCCGGCTCGATCCGGAGATAGGTGGCGTGGCCCACCGCCCGGCCCGTCGCCTTGTCGAGAATGGCGTAGAGCAGCGGGTCCTCCTTCTCCGCCGCCACGGCGTAGTAGGAGGTGAAGGATTTCAGGCTCTCGAACGGGGGCACGCCGAGATAGGCCCATTGCCACTCGCGGTCATTGCCATGGGAGAGCGTGTAGAGATCGGAGGCATGGCGGACGACGTCGAAGGGCACGATGTCGACGAAGCGGCCGGACAGCACCTCCCGCCGCGGCCGCGGCGCCGGCGCGGTGTCGACCGGGTGCCCGAAGACCGGGCCTTCCGCGCCTTCCGGCGCGCGCGCTTCCGATGCCGTATGCTGCTCGCCGTCGCCCGCCATGCCCTGTCCCCGTGCCGCCGCTCTTGAAGGCGCCGTCCTGTGTGTGACAGGAATATCAAATGTGGAAGCACAAACAATGAGGACGCCCGCCATGTCCGCCGCCCTCCCCGCGCCACGCCCCCTCCCCGTCCCGGCCTTCGAGCGCATCGGCGAGGAAAACGCCTTCGCCGTGCTGGCGCGGGCGACCGATCTCGCGGCCCGCGGCCATGACATCGTCAATCTCGGCATCGGCCAGCCCGACTTCGCCACGCCCCCGCACATCGTCGAGGCGGCGGTGAAGGCGCTGCGCGACGGCCATCACGGCTACACCCCCTCGGTGGGCATCGCGCCGCTGCGCGAGGCGGTGGCGGCGGACGTCCACCGCCGGCTCGGCGCCAGCATCGACCCCGGCCGGGTCATGATCGTGCCCGGGGGCAAGATCACCATGTTCGCCGCCATCCTGATGTTCGGCGAACCGGGGGCGGAGATCCTCTACCCCGACCCGGGCTTCCCCATCTACCGCTCGATGATCGAGTTCACCGGGGCGACCCCCGTCCCAGTGCCGATCCGCGAGGCGAACGGCTTCGCCGTCTCGGCGGACGAAATGCTCGGCCTCATCGGTCCCACCACCCGCCTCATCATACTCAACACACCGGCCAATCCGACGGGCGGCGTGACCCCGAAATCGGAGATCGACGCCCTGGTGAAGGGCCTCGAGCGGCACCCCCAGGTCGCCATCCTGTCCGATGAGATCTACGACCAGTTTCTGTTCGACGGCGCCCGCCACGCCAGCCTCCTCGCCTACCCCGAAATCCGCGACCGGCTGATCCTTTTGAATGGTTGGTCAAAGACTTACGCCATGACGGGGTGGCGGCTCGGGTGGTCGCTGTGGCCCGACGGGCTGTTCGAGGCGGCACGCAAGCTGGCGGTGAATGCCTGGTCCTGCGTCAATGCGCCGGCGCAATATGGCGCGCTGGCCGCCCTCACGGGGCCGCAGGACTGCGTGGCGGCGATGGTCGCGGAGTTCGACCGCCGCAGGCAGGTGGTGGTGGAGGGCCTCAACACCCTGCCGGGCGTGAGCTGCACCCTGCCCAAGGGGGCCTTCTACGCCTTTCCGAACGTGACCGGAACGGGCTGGAGCTCGGCCAAGGCACTGGCCTCCGCGCTGCTGGAGACGGCAGGGGTCGCGACCATCGGCGGGCCGGATTTCGGCGTGCATGGCGAGGGCTACATCCGGCTGTCCTATGCCAATTCCGAGGCGAATATCCGTAAAGCGCTGGAAAGAATGGGTCATTTCCTCGCCGAGGCCCGCGCCGCGTGAGGTCGCGGCGACAGCTTGCGCTGGCGGCGGCGATGCTGCTGGCGGCGGCGAGCGTGCCGGCGGGGGCCCAATCGGCCGGCCAGCCCACTGCGCGCGCGACCGCCGAGGCCCAGGCCGGCGGCTGCGATCCCGCGCAGGGCAATGCCCGGCTGTATCTCGATTGTCTGGGCGCCGCGGCCACGGCGGGTCAGGAGAGGCTGGACGCGGCCTTCGCCGGAGCGCTCGCCGCGATCCGCGCCGACGAGGCGGTTGCCGCGGTCCAGCGCCAGCGCTGGGCCAACGCCATGGACGAGGCGCAGGGCCGCTTCTTGCGTTGGCGCAATTTCGAATGCCAGAACATCGCGCCTTACGAGGGCGGCGCCGCCCAGCGCACCGTGGGCGGCCGGCTGATGGGCCCGGATGGGCTGGGCCAGCGCCTGCTATGCCTGATCGCCGCCAACGAGGCCCGCAGCGCCGACCTCGCCCGCCGCTATCCCCCGCCGCCCGGCTGGACCTACACCCCCCCGGCAGCCGCAATCCCTCTCTCGGATACCTCTCCAACTATCCCGCCCGACCGTCCCGCAATAGCGAACCCCGCCGAACCCGCCGCGCCCCCGCCGGAACCAGCGGCCCCGGTGCCGGACGGACCGGTGCGCATCATCGAGATGCCCTAGCGTCATGCCTCCCGGCTTGCCTCCCGGGTGGATTGCGGCGAGTCTGCCGGCCCGAACGACATGAAGGAGACGTTTATGCCCCGCGCCATCGCGATCGGCGAAGTCATGGTGGAAATGGCCCGCGGCCAGGACGGGCGCTTCGCCCTTGGCGTGGGCGGCGACACCTTCAACACCGCCGTCTATCTCGCCCGCAGCGGCATCGAAACCGCCTATGCCACCGCCCTTGGCGACGAGGCCTACTCCGCCCGCATCCGCGCGGCCGCGGAGGGCGAGGGCCTTCTCGTCGACACGATGATGCAGGTGCCGGGCCGGGTGCCGGGGCTCTATCTCATCGAGACCGACGCGCAGGGCGAGCGCCATTTCACCTATTGGCGCGACAGCGCCCCGGCCCGCGACCTGTTCGAACTGCCGGGTTGGGAGCGGGTGGCGGAGAGCATCGTTGAATCGAAGCTGATCTATCTCTCGGGCGTGACGCTGTCGCTCTACTCCAATCTCGGCCTCGGCCGGCTGCTGGCGACGCTGGAATTTGCCCGCGAGCGGGGCTCGGTGGTGGTGTTCGACGGCAATTTCCGGCCGCAGGGCTGGGGCGGCGACCTCGGGCGGGCCCGGGCGGTCTATGCCGAGGCGCTGAAGCGCACCACCATTGCCCTGCCCGGCTATGAGGACGAGGCCCGGCTGTGGGGCGATGGGTCGCCGGCCGGCACGGCCGAACGCATCGCCACCTTCGGCGTCGGCGAAATCGTGGTCAAGAACGGCGCTCAGGGCGCCCTGATCCGGGCGGCGGGCGCCTCCCACCTCGTGCCGGCGCCTTCGCTCGCCGGCCCGGTGGTCGATACCACCGCCGCAGGCGACAGCTTCAATGCCGCCTATCTCGCCGCGCGCCTCGGCGGTGCCCAGCCGGAGAGCGCGGCAGAGGCCGGCCACCGGCTCGCTGGCGCGGTGATCGGGCATCGCGGCGCGATTCTTCCGCGCACGGCAAACGCCTGACACGCCCAAGCGCGTTTCAGGTCAAGGACTTGGCGTAAGACGCTCCTGCGAACGACTTGCAAACCATTGAGATAGCTTGCGTTTCGGGAAATGACCGGCTAAGCGGACGACCCGTCGGCTCGTCGAGGTGCCGCCGCCCTCATGTCCTATCGCTGCAACGGGTCCCGACCACGCCATGCACACGTCACTCCGCATCGCCATCGGCAGCGTGATCGTCAGCCTCCTGGTGCTGGGGCTCAAATACCTCGCCTTCCGCATGACCGGCAGCGTCGCGCTCTATTCCGACGCGCTGGAAAGCCTGGTGAACGTCGCGACGGCACTGGCCGCTGTCGCCGCGGTGAAGGTCTCGGCCCGGCCTGCCGACGATGCCCACCCCTATGGCTACGCCAAGGCGGAGTATTTTTCGGCGGTGATCGTCGGCGCCCTCATCGTCGTGGCGGCGGTCTCGATCTTTCACGAGGCGTTCCAGGCGATGCGCAACCCGGAGACCCTGGACGCGCCGTGGAACGGCCTGCTGGTGAATGCCGGCGCCGGGGTCGTGAACGCGGCCTGGTGTTTCTTCCTGCTGCGCTTCGGGCGGCGGGTGCGCTCGCCAGCGCTGATCGCCGACGCGCAGCACCTGCTGACGGATGTGATTTCATCCGGCGGCGTGCTGGTTGGTGTGGCGCTCGCCGTTACCACCGGCTGGGCGATCCTCGACCCCGCCCTCGCCGCGCTGGTGGCGCTGAACATCCTGTGGTCGGGCTGGGTGGTGCTGAAGGAGAGCGTCGGCGGGCTGATGGACCAGGCCGTGCCGGAAGAGACGCTCCGGCTCATCCGCAGCCGGATTGCCGCGGAGGCGGTCGGCGCGATCGAGGCGCATGACGTGCGCACCCGGCAGGCCGGCCGCATGACCTTCGTCGACTTCCACCTCGTCGTGCCCGGCGACATGGCCGTGAGCGAAGCGCACGCCATCTGCGACCGAATCGAGGAAGCGCTGGTGCGCGACGTGGAGGACATCCACGTCAACATCCATGTCGAGCCCGAGGCCAAGGCGAAGCAGGCCGGCATACCGGTGATCTGATCGCCGGACCGTGACGGCGGCGGCCCGCCTCAGGCGCCGCCGCGCAGCCGCGCCAGCAGGTCCGGTGTCGGGTAGGAGTCGGCTGGCAGCCCCAGCCGCATCTGCTCGGCCTTCACCGCGGCCCGGGTGGCGGCGCCGAGTTTGCCGTCGACGCCGCCGACGTGATGACCGCGGGCATTCAGCAGCCGCTGGAGGTCCGCCACTTCCTTCATCGACAGAACCGGGATGTTCGGCGTGCGCCGGAAGGGACCCGCGCCGTCGATCCGCGCGGCGAGATAGGCCGCCGAGGTGGCATAGACCAGCGACTGGTTCCACTGGGTATAGATGTCGAAATTGGGATAGACGAGGAAAGCGGGGCCGGTCCGCCCCATCGGCAGCAGCAGCGACGCGCCGACATTGTCGGCGGGGAGGGGCGTGCCGCCGGCACGCCGCACGCCCCAGCGCGCCCATTGCGCCCGCGGCACCTTGATGGAGAGGTCGGCCTGGTCCCATGGCAGGCTTGCCGGCACCACCACCTCCTCCAGCCAGGGCTGGCCCGGCGTCCAGCCCAGCGCCCGGATATAATTCGCCGCCGAGGCCAGCGCGTCGGCATCCGACCGCAGCAGGTCGACCCGGCCGTCGCCGTCGAAATCGACGCCGTAGTTCAGATAATGATCCGGCAGGAACTGGAACTGCCCGAGTTCGCCCGCCCACGGCCCGCGCATGGTCTGCACGGTGAGGTCGCCCCGGTCGATGATCTTCAGGGCCGAGAGCAGCTGGGTGCGGAACATGTCCGGCCGCCGGCAGTCATAGGCGAGCGTGGCGACGGAGCGGATGGTCGGCTTGTCCCCCATATTCGCGCCGAAATCGGTCTCGAGCGCCCAGAAGGCAGTGATCACCGGCGCCGGCACCCCGAACTGCTGCTCGGTCCGGGCGAAGATCGCGGCATGGCTCTGGATGAGCTGCCGGCCTTTCTGGATGCGGTAATTGGCGACCATGCGATCGGCGAACTGGTAGAAACTCTGGCTGAAGACCCCCTGTCCGCGGTCCGCCCCCACCACGTCGGGCGCATAAGCGAGGCCGTCGAGCGCACTGGCGATGGTCTGGCGGGAAATGCCCTGCGCCGCCGCCTCCTGCCGGAATTCCGCCAGCCAGGTGGGAAAGCCCGCGCCGGTCTTGCCGCACCCTGCTGCCGAGGCGGCCCCGCCCGCCAGAAGAAGAGCGATCGCCGCAAGGCCGGCCGTCCTGCTCGCACGCATCTGCGCCATCCCCTCATCGTGTCGATGACCGGCACAATGCCGGTGAAACGCCGGCCTCGCCAGAGGCGAAAGGCCGCCCTTGCCCTCGGGCCGCCCAGCGACAGCGCCGCGGGCAAAGACTCCAGGGCGGGAAGCGTCGGTGTGCTCAAGGCGAGATCTCTGTCGGGACGACGACCCGCGCGCGATCCCGGCCGCGCGCGATCCCAGTCGGTTGCGGCCGCGGTGAGGACTGGACATGATCGCGCCCGCCCCGACGCCTCTTCCCGGAACGCCGCGATGCATGTCATCAGTCTGCCCCTGCCCGACATGACCCCGCGCGACCCTGCCGGGGCGAGAGCTGCCCTCCCCCGCTTCTGCCGGCTGTCGCCGCCGGCGGTGCGGACGCCTTGCGAGGGCGCGACACGCCATGCGGTGCGGGCGCAGGGTCGGGGCGAAGACGGGCACGCTCCTGCGGCGGGGGCGGCGTGATGAGCGCCCGGCCGACCGTCGCGGTTCTCGCCGTCGTTCGGCGGGAGGGCCGGCTGCTTCTGGTGCGCCGGGCGAACCCGCCGGATCAGGGCCTTTGGGGCTATCCCGGCGGGCGGGTGGAGCCGGGCGAGAGCTATTTCGCCGCCGCACTGCGCGAGCTGGAAGAGGAGACCGGCATCGTCGCCGACTCGCCACGGCTGCTCACCGTGCTCGACTTCATCGAGCGCGACGGCGCCGGCCGCGTAGCGCACCATTTCGCGATGATCACGGTTGCCTGCCGCTGGCGGCAGGGCGAGGCCGTGGCAGCCGACGACGCGTTGGAGGCGCGGTGGTTCGATGGCGCTGAGATCGATTCGCTCGGCGCGACCGCGAGCGCGCAGGTCGCCGCCATCGCCGCCCTCGCCGCGGACTGAAACGGCGGCTGGGCGCCGGCGGACAAAAGAAAAGGGCCTTCCCACCATGGGAAGGCCCAGTGCTCGGAGGAACTCCGGTGGGAGGCGGCTCTTGCGGCCGCCTCCCGATCGCCTGGATCAGTGACCGCCGGCCGCGACCGGGGCCAGGGTGATGCCGTTGGCCTTGGCCCATTCCGCGTTGCGGGCGTGATGCTTGATCAGCATCGGGCGCAGGACGAACAGCGCCGCAAAGGCCGCCGAGAGGTCCATGATCGCCACGGTGTAGAGAACCGAGGACCAGGTGCCGGTGGCTTCCATCAGGATGTTGCCGAACGGCACGAGCAGCGCGGCCACGCCCTTGGCGCAGTAGAGGACGCCGTAGATCTTGGCGACGTTCTTGGTGCCGAACGTGTCCGCCGTGGTGGCCGAGAACAGCGAGTAGACCTCGCCCCAGGCCAGGAACACCATGCCGGACAGGATGAGGAAGGCCCACGGGTTGTGGCCGAAGGTGCCGAGCGCTACGATGCCGAGGCCTTCGATGGTGAAGGCGATGAACATGGTCTTCTCGCGGCCGATATGGTCGGAAATCCAGCCGAACAGCGGACGGGAGATGCCGTTCATGACGCGGTCGAGCATCAGGGCGAAGGGCAGCGCGGCCATCACGGTGAAGCCGAGATTGACCTGGAAGTCCTTCACGCCGAGGTCCTGGGCGATGACGCCGAGCTGGGCGACGGCCATCAGGCCGCCGGTGACGGTGCCGATGAACATGGCGCCCATGACCCAGAACACCGGGGAGCGCAGCGCTTCGGGCAGGGTGTAGTCGCGGCGGGACTGGGCGACCTTGTTGGAGCCCTTGGCGTCCTTGGGGGGCTGGCGCAGGAACAGCGCGGCGAGCACGATGATGCCGCCCTGGATGAGGCCGAAGGTCCAGAAGGTCTCCGACACGCCGCTGGTCTTCAGCATGTTGGCGATCGGCAGGATGGTGAGGGCCGAGCCGGCACCATAGCCGCCGGCGGTGAGGCCGACCGCGAGACCGCGCTTGTCCGGGAACCACTTGATCGCGGCGTTGACGCAGGTCGCATAGACGCAGCCGACGCCGATGCCGCCGATGACCGCGCCCACATACTAGAGCGTGAGCGTGTCGGCATAGGAGTTCACGATCCACGACAGGCCGGTGAAGACGCCGCCGACCAGCACCATGACCCGCGGGCCGTACTTGTCGATGAAGTAGCCCTCGATCGGCGCCAGCCACGTCTGGACCACGACGAAGATGGTGAAGGTCGTCTGGATCGCCGCGCGCGACCAGCCGAATTCACGGGTGATTTCCGGGACGAACAGGGTCCAGGCGTACTGGATGTTGGCGGCGGCGACCATGCAGACGACGCCGACGACCAGCTGGACCCAGCGGATCGAATTCGTCGACGCATCGACGGATGCAGTGCTCGAAGTGCTCAAGGGCGTTCTCCTCTCTCAACTCTCTCGCCGCGGATCGGCGTTGTGCGGCTGCGATCTCCGTTTGGGCGGAAACCTGCCGTCTCTTGTCTTTGGCCGACGGGATTGCCCGGCCGGCAAATGTCGTTGCAGCTCCCGAGTGTGCGGGTTGCCGCCCTGCCCCAAGGGATGACGTAACGTGCATGCCTGAATGACGCAGGGTAGTCGTACCCGACCCGCTTAAAACGGATCATAATGCACAATATTATGTATGCCAATCGGCTTTTACAGCAATGTCACACCCTATCTTGGTTCAATTATTCCCAAATAATTTTGGTTACTACTTATGATTCTGAAAATTTATGACAATAAACGGCGATAACTACGCGACGTTCACATCGTCGACATCAAAGCATCCGCTCGGCCGACAGCTCAGTCGAACCGCCTTGAAACGTTCCAGAAAACTGAATGAGCCGTACCGCAAGCGCCCCGCATGCCGCAAGGGAACTTCGGGCCGCTCCGGCAATAGCCAAAGCGCGGCGAAGCTGGCTTGCGGCGACTGACGTAAACAAGAAAAAGGGCGCGTCCGGCGGACGCGCCCTGCAGGCCGGAGGAAAGGCAGGTTCGATCAGTGCGCGGTGACGGCAGCCTCGGTCTTGGCAACGCCCTCGGCATTGCGGGCGTGGGCCTGACGCAGCGGCTTGAGGATCACCAGAGCCATGATGGCGGCGATGATGTTGAGCGCCGCCGCGGAGATGAACACCGCGTGCCAGCTGCCGGTCATCGTGGTGAGGATGCTGGTGAAGGGAACGATGATCGCCGCCGTGCCCTTGGCGGTGTAGAGCAGGCCCGCATTGGTGGTCGCGAACTTCGAGCCGAACGCATCACCGCACATGGCGGGGAACAGGCTGTAGATCTCGCCCCAGGCGAAGAACACCAGACCCGTCAGGATGACGAACAGAACCGGGTTCGAGCCGAACACGCTCAGGGCATAGATGCCGATGCCCTCGATGGCGAAGGCGACGAACATCGTGTTCTCACGGCCGATCTGGTCCGACACCCAGCCGAAGAACGGGCGGGTGAGGCCGTTGAGGACGCGGTCGATGGCAGCCGCGAAAGTGAGCGCCGGCAGGGTGATGCCGATGAGGCTGACCGGAATGTCGGCGATGCCGAAATCCTTCGCGATCGGGCCGAGCTGGGCGGTGGCCATCAGGCCGCCGGCCGCCATCATCACGAACATGGCGTACATGACCCAGAACAGCGGGGTCGTGAGCATCTCCTTGGGGGCGAAGTCGCGCGCCGACTGGGCCACCTTGGCCACGACCGCCGCGACGTCGGCCTTCTTCGGCGCGATCAGGAACAGGGCGAGCACGGTGATGACGACGCCCTGGCCGATGCCGAAATAGAGGAATGCCGCCTCGTAGCCCTGATTCTTGATCATGTTCTGGATCGGGATCACGGTCAGGGCCGAGCCCGCGCCGAAGCCGGCGGCGGTGATGCCGGCCGCCAGGCCGCGGCGATCCGGGAACCACTTCAGCGAGTTGCCGACGCAGGTGCCATAGACCGCGCCCGCGCCGATACCGCCGACCGCGGCACCGATATAGAGCATGGTCAGGGAGTCGGCATAAGCGTTCAGGACCCAGGCGAGGCCGCACATGAGGCCGCCGAACAGCACCACGATGCGCGGGCCGTACTTGTCCACGAACCAGCCCTCGACCGGCACCAGCCAGGTCTCGGTGACGATGAAGATGGAGAACGCGACCTGGATCGCGGCGCGATCCCATCCATGACGCTCCTGGATGGGGTTCACGAAGAAGGTCCAGCCGTACTGCATGTTGGCGATCATGCACATGCAGATGACGCCGAACACGAGCTGCAACCAGCGCCCGTTACTCACCGATGACGTTGCGGCAGAAGTCATGTAATCCTCGGATGTTTCCTAGAGTAATGGCCAAATTCAACCATCGTTTTTCTTATTGAATGGGCAAGTTGACGCTTGGTAATGCACCTGCCGCGCAACAGCCATTGGAAACATGATAGCCGGAAAAATGCGTTGTGCAAAATTTTGTATGCCAAAAACCCCATAATTCGCTACGGAATACATGACGTAACGTCACTTCGCCCCTGCGTTGCTTCCCAAAGGGCGGTGCGAGCGCAGCCCCGGCGCCGGGAGCCTCTCCCCTACGGAACTGGCGTGTATAGGTCCGGTACTGCCGCAGATGCTGCACCGCAACGCAGCGTCAGCCGCAGGGCGGACGATTCCGCCGCGCGACGATGGATGCGGGGGCGAGATGCCACCCACGCGCCGCGACACCGGCACGCACGGGCCGGCCCGCCGCCGGCGGAGGTCGCCGGATGGACATTGGCGGGCTGGTATACGATCATCAGCTCGGCCGCGCGCCGGACAGAATCACCGGCCGGCCCGCTGGTCCCAGAACATCGCTGCACCGCCATCCGCACGCGTGCGTCGAACTAAAGGGGAGCGCCGCTCGTGGAAGCCGCTGATACGCAGATCCGCCTCAACATCGCCCCGCTCGCGGCGAACACCAGCCTGCGCACCCTCGCCTATGACGCGATCAAGAAGGCGATCACGGAGATGGACATGTACGGCCAGGATGGCGACATCCGGCTGGACGAAAGGCAGCTGTCGCAGGACCTCGGGGTGAGCCGCACGCCGATCCGCGAAGCGCTCACCGTGCTGGAGCAGGAAGGCTTCGTGCGCTCCGTGCCGCGCCGGGGCATTTTCGTGGTGCGCAAATCCAAGCGCGAGATCATCGACATGATCATCGTGTGGGCGGCGCTGGAGAGCATGGCCGCCCGACTGGCGGCGCAGCGCGCGACCGACCGCGAGCTCGCGGAACTGCGGGACGTCTTCCATGATTTCGAGGACGAGGCCCCCTCCGACCACATGAACGAGTACTCCGAGGCCAATATCCGCTTCCACCAGACCATCATCCGGCTCAGCGGCTGCGCGATGATCGCGGAGATGACCGAGAACCTCTTCATTCACATCCGCGGCATCCGCGCCGTCTCGGTCCGCCAGGAAAACCGCTCGCAGCGTTCGATGCAGGAACATCGCGGCATCATCGCCGCGCTGGTGTCGCGCGATGCCGACCTCGCCGAGCGCCTTGTGCGGGAGCATACGCTCGGGCTGGCGGCCCATGTCGAGAAGCACGGCAAGTTCTCGACCTGAGACCGAGGCGATTCGGCCACCCTCCCCCGCAGAACGGGCACAGGAAGGCCGGCGCCGGGAGGCGCGCGCCGGCAAGGCGAGCGCCTGTTCGGCCGTGCGGGCCTCATCTCGCCATCCCCCGTCCATCGTGGTATTTTGAATACGTGTCGCTCCGCGACCCCGCTAATCGGGGCGTGCTGCGGCCGACCGTCAGCCGCTGCCGCTGAGTTCCGCTGCGTAAGGAGAATGCGGTACGCCTGTTAAAATGCCGCATACCAGATTGACGGTTGGTATTTGGTATGCCAAATTTCTTGCGAATTCCCCGCGGGCGTCTCCGCCGAGGACGTTCTCGTGAGCAGCAAGGCAGTTGTGAACAAGCGCTGGCAGAGCGGCGATCATGGCCTGGCCATTGAACGCCTGCCGGCCAAGGAGAGCTTCAAGAGCAAGGCCTATGCGGCCATCAAAGAAGCCATCACGAATATGAATATCTACGGCTCCGACGAGCCGATGCTGCTCGACGAACGGGACATTTCCGAACGTCTGGGCGCCAGTCGGACGCCGATCCGCGAAGCGGTGGCGATGCTCGAGCAGGAAGGCCTGCTCCGCGCCGTGCCGAGGCGGGGGATACTGGTGGTTCGCCGGACCAAGGCGGAGATCATCGAGATGATCGAAGCCTGGGCGGCGCTGGAAAGCATGGCGGCCCGCCTCGCCACGGTGCGCGCAAGCGACGAGGCGATCGCCGAGCTGAGGGATTTTTTCAAGGAGTTCGACCTCAACCGGATCGAACGCGACAGGTGCGACGAATATTCCAATGCGAATATCGCGTTCCATCAGGCGCTGATCCGGCTGAGCGGCTCCAGCCTGCTCGCTGGGATGACGGAGAACCTGTTCCTTCACGTTCGGGCCATCCGCCATCGCACAATCTTCGAAATGGATCGGGCGCAACGTTCGGCGGCCGACCATCAGGAGATAATTCTGGCTCTTGAGGCACGGGACGCAGACCGTGCCGAACGTCTGGTCCGTGACCATACGCTCCGGCTCGCGAGGCATGTCGAGAGTCACGTCGATCTTGATTGAGACGGGGCGACCCGTCCGACTGATGCTCAGGTGGGACGACCAATGGTGGAAGCGGGAGTAACGGGCCGGGGTCAAATCCGCGCCGCATGCACCCGAAAGGCGCAAAGCCAGAGTGCCGATCTCGCTTCCAGTCACCGTATGGAAGCCTGCGCGGTCTGAGAATCAGAACCGAAAACGGTGCAGACAAAGATTTCCGGGAGGATGCGGAATGTCCGCAGTAGCACAGATCATTGATAACAGCGTCGAAGCCGACACCCAGGAGCTTACCGATGGCTTCCATCTGGTCATCGACGCCCTGAAACTGAACGGCATCGACACGATCTACGGTGTGCCGGGCATTCCGATCACGGACCTCGGCCGCATGGCGCAGGCCGAAGGCATCCGTGTCGTCTCGTTCCGCCACGAGCAGAACGCCGGCAACGCCGCCGCGATCGCCGGCTTCCTCACCAAGAAGCCGGGCATCTGTCTCACGGTTTCCGCGCCGGGCTTCCTCAACGGCCTGACCGCCCTCGCCAACGCCACCACCAACTGCTTCCCGATGATCCTCATCTCCGGCTCGTCCGAGCGTGAGATCGTCGACCTGCAGCAGGGCGACTACGAGGAGATGGACCAGCTCGCCATCGCCAAGCCGCTCTGCAAGGCCGCCTTCCGCGTGCTGCACGCCGCCGACATCGGCATCGGCGTCGCCCGCGCGATCCGCGCCGCGGTGTCCGGCCGTCCGGGCGGCGTTTATCTCGACCTGCCGGCCAAGCTGTTCTCCCAGGTGATGGACGCCGATGCCGGCGCGAAGTCGCTGGTGAAGGTCATCGACCCGGCTCCGGCCCAGCTCCCCGCCCCCGCCGCCGTGAAGCGGGCGCTGGACCTGCTGAAGGACGCCAAGCGTCCCCTCATCGTGCTCGGCAAGGGCGCCGCCTATGCCCAGGCCGATGACGAGATCCGCAACCTCGTCGAGAAGAGCGGCATCCCCTTCCTGCCGATGAGCATGGCCAAGGGCCTGCTGCCCGACACCCACCCGCAGTCCGCCGGCGCGGCCCGCTCGCTGGTGCTGAAGGACGCCGACGTCGTCGTCCTGATCGGCGCCCGTCTCAACTGGCTGCTGTCGCACGGCAAGGGCAAGACCTGGGGCGAGCCCGGCTCCAAGAAGTTCATCCAGATCGACATCGAGCCCCGCGAGATGGACTCGAACGTCGAGATCGCCGCGCCGCTGGTCGGCGACATCGGCTCCTGCGTTTCCGCCCTGCTTGAAGGCGTCAGCGCCGGTGACTGGCCGGCCCCGCCGGCCGAGTGGGTCAGCAACGTCAACTCCCGCAAGGAAGCCAATATCGCCAAGATGGCGCCGCGGCTCCTGAAGAACTCGACCCCGATGGACTTCCACAGCGCCCTCGGCGCGCTGCGCACCATCATCAAGGAGCGCCCGGAAACCATCCTGGTGAATGAGGGCGCCAATACCCTCGACCTCGCCCGCGGTATCATCGACATGTATCAGCCGCGCAAGCGGCTCGACGTCGGCACCTGGGGCGTGATGGGCATCGGCATGGGCTTCGCCATCGCCGCCGCGGTCGAAACCGGCAAGCCGGTGCTGGCGGTCGAGGGCGACAGCGCCTTCGGCTTCTCCGGCATGGAGGTGGAAACCATCTGCCGCTACAACCTGCCGGTCTGCGTCGTCGTGTTCAACAACAACGGCATCTATCGCGGCACCGACACCGACCCGCACGGCCGTGACCCCGGCACGACGGTGTTCGTGAAGGACTCCCGCTATGACAAGATGATGGAGGCCTTCGGCGGCGTTGGCGTCAACGTCACGACCCCGCACGAGCTGAGCCGCGCCGTCAACGCCGCGCTCGACTCCGGCCGCCCGACCCTCATCAACGCCGTGATCGACCCGGAAGCCGGCAGCGAGAGCGGCAACATCGGCAGCCTGAACCCGCAGAGCGTGGTGAAGAAGAAGTAAGCCGTCGTCGATCGGCAGCCGTGACGCTCACTGCATGATGCCGGCCCGCCAAGAGGCCGTCGGATGTGGAACGGGCGACACGGCTCCGGGAACCTCCCCCCGTTCGGCGAGCGCGGCGCCGGCGGGTCCCATGGTTCCACGACGGCCACGGCCGGCACCTCCGGGTGCCGGAAAAAGCGAACGGAACCGTGCGGGCGGGGGGTCACTCCCCGTCCGCACAACCTTATGAAAAACGACGATAAAACGGCGATCAACGCCGATTTCCACTTCGAGAGGAAACCCATGGCCAAGGCACTCGACGGCGTCCGCGTCCTAGATTTTACCCATGTTCAGTCCGGCCCCACCTGCACGCAGCTGCTTGCCTGGTTCGGCGCCGATGTCATCAAGGTGGAGCGTCCCGGCGAGGGCGACGTGACCCGCGCCCAGCTGCGCGACATCCCCAACGCTGACAGCCTCTATTTCACGATGCTGAACTCGAACAAGCGTTCGATCACGCTCGACACCAAGAACGCGCAGGGCAAGAAGGTCCTCGAGGAGCTGGTGAAGAGCTGCGACGTGATGGTGGAGAACTTCGCCCCCGGCGCGCTCGACCGCATGGGCTTCACCTGGGAGCGCATTCAGGAGCTCAACCCGCGGATCATTCTGGCCTCGGTGAAAGGCTTCGGCCCCGGCCCGTTCGAAGACTGCAAGGTCTATGAGAACGTCGCCCAGTGCACCGGCGGCTCGGCCTCGACCACCGGCTTCCGCGACGGTCTTCCGCTTGTCACCGGCGCGCAGATCGGCGATTCCGGCACCGGCCTGCACCTTGCCCTCGGCATCGTCACCGCGCTCTACCAGCGCACGCTGACCGGCCGCGGCCAGAAGGTGCTGTGCGCCATGCAGGATTCGGTGCTGAACCTGTGCCGCGTGAAGCTGCGCGACCAGCAGCGGCTGGAGCGCGGCCCGCTCCGCGAATACAGCCAGTATGGCGAGGGCGTGCCCTTCGGCGACAGCGTTCCGCGCGCCGGCAATGATTCCGGCGGCGGCCAGCCCGGCCGCATCCTGAAGTGCAAGGGCTGGGAGCACGATCCCAACGCCTATATCTATTTCATCACCCAGGCCCCGGTCTGGGAGAAGATCTGCGACGTCATCGGCGAGCCGACCTGGAAGACCGATCCCGGCTACGCCACCCCGGCGGCGCGCCTGCCTCACCTCAACGAGATCTTCACCCGGATCGAGGCGTGGACCATGGCCCACACCAAGTTCGAGGCGATGGAGATCCTCAACAAATACGACATTCCCTGCGGCCCGATCCTCTCGATGAAGGAAATCGCCGAGGACCGCTCGCTCTACGCGACCGGTACGCTGGTGGAGGTCGATCACCCCGTGCGCGGCACCTACCTCACGGTCGGCAACCCGATCAAGCTGTCGGACAACGACGTGCCGGTGGAGCGTTCGCCGCTGCTCGGCGAGCACACGGAAGAGGTGCTGGCCAGCGTGCTGGGGCTCGGCGATGCCGAGATCGAGGCGATCCGGGCGTCGGGCGCCATCGGCACCCCGGTGCGTCAGGCGGCGGAATAGCCGGAAGGCATGGCCCGCGGCGGCGGACACCGTCGCGCCGGGCCTGGAATCTTGGAGGGGGCGGTCCGTACTGCCCCCTCCCGCCGCGCCGGAAGGCGCGGCAACTGTCGGAGGACGTGACAGCCATGACGTCCTGCAGGTCCGGTCCGCCGGGGCGCCGTTTCGGGATGGAACGACGGCGCGACGGCTGGCGCGGGGGTGGCGCGGCAGATGCCGCGGCGGCTTCGCGCCATCGCGTTCGGACCTGCGGTTTCCGTAGGTGAAGTGCCATGCGCGTGCCGGTCGACCTCGCCCAACTCGTCGCCTCGCTGGGAGATGCCGTCGTGGTGTCCGACCTGAAGGGCGACATCGTGCTCTGGAATCCCGCGGCCGAGCGCATCTTCGGCTTCACGGAGGCGGAAGCGCTCGGCCAGTCGCTGGACCTGATCATCCCGGAGCGGCAGCGCCCGCGCCACTGGGCCGGGTATGAGCAGACCATGCGCAGCGGGACGACACGCTATGGCGAAGCCGTCCTGCGGGTACCGGCGCTGCACAAGGAGGGGCACACGCTCTCCATCGCCTTCACCGTCGCCCTGCTTCACGCGGAGGACGGCTCGGTCAACGCCATCGTCGCGCTCGTGCGGGACGAGACCGCGCGCTGGAACGAGGAGCGGGACCTGCGCCGGCGGCTGCGGGAACTTGAGACGAAAGCGGGGTAACCCGGCTTTCACGTGCCTTCCACCCGGTGATACGGGTGGCTTATCGCTTCCGGGTCGCGCGGAACAGGACTAAAGGCCCGGATCCACGATTGAACGTTCAAAAGGGAAATCGACTAAGATGACTAAGCCGCTTGAAGGTATAAAGATCATCGATTTCACGCATGTGCAGGCAGGCCCCGCCTGCACGCAGCTTCTGGCGTGGTTCGGCGCCGACGTCATCAAGGTCGAGCGTCCTGGCGCGGGTGACGTCACCCGCTCGCAGCTCCGCCATGTGAAGGACGCGGATGCGCTTTACTTCACCATGCTGAACTCGAACAAGCGCTCGCTGACGCTCGACACCAAGACGCCGCAGGGCAAGGAAGTCCTGACCAAGCTCATCAAAGAGTCGGACGTCATGGTGGAGAATTTCGGCCCCGGCGCGCTCGACCGCATGGGCTTCACCTGGCAGTACATCCAGGAACTGAACCCAGGCATGATCCTCGCCTCGGTGAAGGGCTTCTCCGACGGCCACCACTATGAAGACCTGAAGGTGTACGAGAACGTCGCGCAGTGCGCCGGCGGCGCCGCCTCCACCACCGGCTTCTGGGATGGCCCGCCGACCGTTTCTGCCGCCGCGCTCGGCGACTCCAACACCGGCATGCACCTCGCCATCGGCATCCTGACCGCGCTGCACCAGAAGAACCGCACCGGCAAGGGCCAGAAGGTCGCCGTGTCGATGCAGGATTCGGTGCTGAACCTCTGCCGCGTGAAGCTGCGCGACCAGCAGCGCCTCGACGCCCTCGGCTATCTCGAGGAGTATCCGCAGTACCCGCACGGCGAGTTCTCGGATGTGGTTCCGCGCGGCGGCAACGCCGGCGGCGGCGGCCAGCCCGGCTGGGTGCTGAAGTGCAAGGGCTGGGAGACCGATCCCAACGCCTATATCTACTTCACCATCCAGGGCCACGCCTGGGCGCCGATCTGCAAGGCGCTGGGCAAGCCGGAGTGGATCGACGATCCGGCCTACAACACCGCCGAAGCCCGCCAGGACAAGATCTTCGACATCTTCGCCTTCATCGAGAGCTGGCTGGCCGACAAGACGAAGTTCGAGGCCGTCGACATCCTGCGCAAGTTCGACATCCCCTGCGCCCCGGTGCTGTCGATGAAGGAAATTGCCAACGACCCGTCGCTGCGCAAGAGCGGCACCGTGGTCGAGGTCGATCACCCCAAGCTCGGCAAGTACCTGACCGTCGGCAGCCCGATCAAGTTCTCGGACCTGACCGTCGAGGTCACCGCCTCGCCGCTGCTCGGCCAGCACACCAACGAAGTGCTCGCCGATCTCGGCTATTCGCAGGAAGAGATCGCCGCCCTGCACGACGCCAAGGCGGTCTGATCGCCTGATCGACCCGCAACCGAACCGGAGGGCGGCGCCGCCGCCCTCCGCACTTCTGCCGGAACGACGATTCCCCGCCGGCATCGCCCGGCGGCGACTCAGAGGCCGGAGTAGCGGGTGGTGAGCTTGCGGGCGACCTCGCGCACCTGCGCCCCGAGTTCGGCGATGCGGTCCGGCGGCATGCGCACCACCGGCGCCGAGATCGACACCGCCCCGATCGGCTCCTTCCATTCGTCCAGAATCGCCGCCGCCACGCAGCGCATGCCGAGCGTGTGCTCCTCGTCGTCGATGGAAAAGCCGCGCTCGCCGATCACGGCGAGGTCTGCCTGGAGTGCGCGGCGGCTGACATGGGTATGGTCGGTGTAGCGCGCGAGCTGGTCACCGCCGAGCCAGTCGCGGCGGGCTTCCGGCGACATGACCGACAGGATGGCCTTGCCGCTGCCGGAGGCGTGGATCGGCAGACGGGCGCCAATGCGGAAGAAGGCCCGCACCGCGGCATGGCTTTCCACTTGCGCCACGCAGATGAGTTCCGGCCCGTCGATCATGGCGAGATTGACCGTCTCGTTCACCGCGAAGGAGAGCTCGCGGATCGTGGCCCTGCCGATCTCCGGCAGCCGGCGGTTGCGCAGATAGGCCGAGCCGATGCGGAACAGCCCGAGCCCGACCAGCCAATGGCCGGTCTCGGCATCGTGACCGACCAGGCCGCGCCGCTCCAGCGTCGTCAGCAGCCGATGGACCGTCGAGGTCGGCAGTTCGGCCCGCCGCGCCACCTCCGACAGGGTCACGCCATCGGCCGCGGCCAGCACTTCCAGCAGCGCGATGGCGCGGTCGAGCGACTGCACTTCTCCGCCGGTCTCGGCCCCGGCGGCGGCGTTCGAGGGGCGACCCCGGCGGCGCGTCGTCGTCACGGCATCGCTCATTACGTTCCTCGCGCGGCAGGTTGGAAGATGGGGGCCGGCGGCCGGTGGCCGACGGACGGGCCGGGGACCACCCCTTCCGTCACGTCGCCAGAGGTCC
>CAZIXP010000047.1:18729-26913 GCA_964543245.1 uncultured Starkeya sp. | reverse complement strand
GAACCGAGCCGGCAAGCGTTGGAGAATGTGATGCGCCGCATCGGGCTGCTTGTGTACGACGATTTCCAGATCATTGGTCTTGCGGCGCTGTCGGCGTTCGAGATGGCCAACCGCGTGCTGATGCGCGGCGCCTATCAGGTCCAGGTCCTCTCGGAATTCGGCGGGCCGGTTCGCAATTCGCTGGGCTTTGCCATCGAGACCGAGCCCTTCGGCGTGCCGGGCCACGACACCACCATCGCCATCGGCTCGCTGACGGTACGGCCCTCCTCGCCGGCCTTTCTGGACCATCTGCGCCAGGCGGCGCAGGCTTCGCGCCGGATTGCCGGCATCTGCACCGGCGCCTTCGTGCTGGCCGAGGCCGGGCTGCTCGACGGTCGCCGCGCCACCACGCACTGGGCCCACGCGCAGCGGCTGCGTGAGCTGTACCCGGCTGTCGAGGTGACGGCGGACCGCATCTTCAGCGTCGACGGCAATGTCTGGACGTCGGCCGGCATGTCGGCCGGCATCGATCTCGCCCTCGCCATGGTGGAGGAGGACCACGGGGTGGAAGTGGCCCGCGCGGTGGCCCGTAGGCTCGTGGTCTATCTGCGCCGACCGGGCGGGCAGTCGCAGTTTTCGACCCTCATCGAGATGGAGCCGAAATCCGACCGAATCCGGCGCGTGCTGGTCTATGCCCGGGAGAACCTCGCCGGCGACCTGTCGGTGGAGGATCTCGCCGGCGCGGCGAACCTGAGCACGCGCCAGTTCAGTCGGCTGTTTCGGGAAGAGACCGGCCAGTCGCCGGCCAAGGTGGTGGAGGCGCTTCGGCTCGAAGTCGCCCGCTCCCTGCTGGAGGAGGGGCGGCTGTCACTTGACGAGATCGCGCGGGAGACCGGATTTGGCGACCGGGAGCGGATGCGCCGCGCCTTCGTGCGCAGCTTCGGCCAGCCGCCGCAGGCCTTCCGCCGCGCGATCGGGCTGGAACGGGTCAGCCGGACGGCCTGAGAGGCCGCCCTCGGCCGGGGGCGGCGCGCCGTGCCAAGCCGCAACGATGGCCGAAAACGTGGTGAGGACGTCCTACAGCCGCTTCTGGAACGGCTCTAGCCTGCGCCGACATTCCCTTGCGCAGGACAGTGCCATGATCCGCATAAACATCAATGGCCGCGACTACGACGTCGCGGCCGAGCCGGACACCCCGCTGCTCTGGGTCCTGCGGGACACGCTGGGCCTCACCGGCACGAAATATGGCTGCGGCATCGCCCAGTGCGGTGCCTGCACCGTGCTGGTGGACGGCGAGGCCACCCGCTCGTGCCAGCTGCCGCTCGAGAATGTCGGCTCCGCCCATATCCGCACCATCGAAGCCATCGAGCAGGACGAGATCGGACGCAAGCTGGTGGAGGCCTGGGTCGAGGTGCAGGTTCCCCAGTGCGGCTACTGCCAGTCTGGCCAGATCATGGCCGCGGCGGCGCTGCTCAGCCAGAAGCCGAACCCCACCGATGCCGACATCGCTGACGCGATGACCAATCTGTGCCGGTGCGGCACCTACAACCGGATCGCTGCCGCGATCCACCACGCCGCGGCCCGAGAGGGCGACGCCATGAACATGCTCCTGCGCCCTTCGCCCACCCGTGCCGCCGTGCCGCTGAAGCCGGAAGGGGTGACCAACCTTTCCCGCCGCCGTTTTCTCGGCGCCGGTGCCGGTGCGCTCGTTCTCGGCGTGCTGTTGCCCGCCCTGCCGCATCGCGCCTTCGCCCAGGCCACCGCCAACGCGGTGAAGCCGGGCACGCGCATCCCCGCCTTCCTGATCGTCGGGCGCGACAACAGCTTCAAGCTGCTCAGCCCCTTCGTCGAGGGAGGGCAGGGAGTGAGCACCGGTCAGGCCCAGATGGTCGGGGAGGAGCTCGACGTCGATCCCAGCCGCTTCGTCGTCGAATGCGCGCCGCCGGGCCCGGATTATGCGGTCATTGGCGGGCTGCGGTTGACCGGTGGCAGCTTCTCGACGCGTTCCAGCTACGAGGTCATGCGTCGACTTGGCGCAACGGCCCGCGAAATGTTCCTGCGCGCCGCCGCCGACCGGCTGAATGTTCCGCCCGGCGAATTGACCACCCAGGACGGCGTCGTCATCCATGCCGCAAGTGGTCGGCGCGTGCCCTATGGCGAGGTGGCCGAGGCCGCGCTGGCGCTGACGCCGGCGGAGAACGTGCCGCTCCGCGATCCCGCCACGTTCCGCTACATCCGCCAGCCGCTGCCGCGCCTTGACGCGCGCGACAAGTCGACCGGCAAGGCGGTCTACGCCATCGACCAGAAGCTCGACGGCATGCTCTACGCCGCCGTTCAGCACGCCCCGCATTTCGGCACCGAGCCGGTCTCCTTCGCCAATGAGGCGGCGGTTCGGGCGATGCCCGGCGTCCATGGGGTGCATCGGCTGCCGGGCGCCGTCGCGGTGACGGCCGACAGCTGGTTCCGCGCCCGCAAGGCGGTGGAGGCGCTGGAGGTCACCTGGACGAAGCCGGAGGCGACCGGGATCAAGACCGTCGCCGCCGACTATTCGTCCGAAGGCATGCTGGCGGCGCTGAAGGCATCGAACGCCGCCGCCGTGTCGGCGGAGAAGGCCGGGGACGCCGCGGCCGCGTTTGCTTCCGCCGCGAAGATCGTCGAGGCGGACTATGCCGCGCCCTATCTCGCCCATGCCCAGCTCGAGCCGCCCTCGGCCATGGCCCGGTTCAACCCGGACGGGACGCTCGAGCTGTGGACGCCGAACCAGATGCCCGAGCTGTTCCAGTCCATCGCCGCGAAGACCGCGGGCCTCGCGCCCGAGAAGGTGATCCTGCACTCGCCGATCCTCGGCGGCTTCTTCGGGCGGCATTTCTTCTATGGCGCGGCCACGCCGTTCCCGCAGGCGATCCTGCTCGCCAAGGAGGCCGGTCGCCCGGTGAAGGTGCTGTGGTCGCGCGAGGAGGAGTTCCGGATGGACGCGCTGCGCCCGCTGAGCTTCACCCGGTTCCGGGCGGCGTTGGGCGCGGATGGGCGGCCGGTGGCGCTGGAGGGACGCACCGTGGGGGAGGGGCCGACGGGCCGCTATTTCGGCGCGCTGTTCGGCGGTCCGGTGGACGGCTCGGCCGTGGAGGGCATCGTCGAAAAGCCCTATGCCATCGCCAACCGCTCGCTGGATTACGTGAAGCTGCTCCACCCCGTCACCATCGCCTTCTGGCGCTCGGTGGGGCATTCGATGAATGACTATTTCTACGAAGGGTTTTTCGACGAGGTGGCGGACGCCGGCGGGCACGATCCCTTCCAGCTTCGGCTGGACCTTCTGCAGGACCGGCCCCGCCACCTGAAGCTGCTGCGGACGGTGGCCGACCTTTCCGGCGGCTGGAAGCGCGGCCCGTTCGACGCGGAGGGCGGCCGGCGCGCCCGCGGGGTGGCGATGGCGTCGCCGTTCGGCTCCGAAACCGCGACGATCGCCGAGGTTTCGCTGGCCGACGGGCAGGTGAGGGTGCACGACATCTGGATCGCGTTCGATCCCGGCAGCATCGTCAATCCCGGCATCATCCGGTCCCAGGTGGAATCCGCCGCTGCGCTCGGCGTCTCGACCGCGCTGTTCGAGGAGATGGTCTATGCCGACGGGGTTCGGCAGGTCTCGAATTACGACGGCTACACCATCCTCGGCCGAGACCACATGCCGAGGATCCATGTGGAAATCGTGGAAAGCGGCGAGCCCATGGGGGGCGTCGGCGAGCCCGGCCTGCCCGGCGTGGTGGCGGCGGTGGTGAACGCCGTGGCGGCCTTGACCGGGCGCCATGTCCGGACCCTGCCGCTGGCCCGGACCAAATTCGACGCCTGATGACCAGGGAGCGGCGGGTGCGCCCGCCCGCCGCTCCCTCCTGCGTCTGCCGCATCCTCCGCAGCTATCCTTCCGCAAGTAGCCTTCCGCAGGTATCCCGCCCAGCATCGTCGCCGGGAATGACCCGTGCGTCGGCGAAACTGCTATAGAGTGAATCGAAGTCGGCGGGCGGACGGCGGTCCGTTCCCGCCCCGGTTCGGGTGAGGGCAGGATGAAGGTCGTTATTTGCGGCGCGGGACAGGTCGGGTTCGGCATCGCCGAGCGGCTGGCCGCCGAGCAGAACGACGTCTCGATCATCGATACGTCGCCGCGGCTGATTCAGGCCATCACCGACACGCTCGACGTACGCGGCTTTGTCGGGCACGGGTCCCACCCGGACGTGCTGGCTCGCGCCGGGCTCGACGCCGCCGACATGCTGATCGCCGTCACCCTGCACGACGAGGTCAACATGATCGCCTGCCAGGTCGGTCATGCGCTTTTCGACGTGCCCACCAAGATCGCCCGGGTGCGGGCGCAGAGCTATCTCCAGGGCCATTGGCGCGACCTGTTTTCCCGCGACCATCTGCCGATCGACGTCGTCATCTCACCGGAGATCGAGGTGGGGGAGATGGTGCTCCGCCGCCTTTCCCTGCCCGGGGCCATCGACACGGTGAACTTCGCCGATGGGCAGGTCGTCGTCGCCGGCGTGCGCTGCGAGGAGGACTGCCCGGTTCTCGACACCCCGCTGCGCCAGCTCACCGACCTGTTCCCCGATCTTCGTGCGGTGGTCATCGCGGTGAACCGCAAGGGCAAGGTTTTCGTGCCCCGGAGCGCGGATACGCTTCTGGCCGGCGATGTCGCCTATTTCTCCGCGCAGGCCGATCAGGTGGTGCGGACTTTGTCCATTTTCGGCCATGACGAGGTGCCGGCGCAGCGCGTGGTGATCGGCGGCGGCGGCAATATCGGTTTCTACGTCGCGCGCGAGCTGGAGCGGCGCAATCCCCGGGCGCGGGTCAAGATCATCGAGGAGAACGCCGCACGGGCCGAGGCCATCGCCCAGGACCTCGACCGGATCGTCGTGCTCCACGGCAGCGCGCTGGATCGGGTGGTGCTGGAGGAGGCCTCGGTCGGCGATGCCGACACCATGATCGCCGTGACGAATGACGACCGGGTCAACATCCTCTCCTGCCTGCTGTCGAAGGAACTCGGCGCGCGGCGCATGCTCTCGCTGCTCAACGACCCCAACTATCCCGCCTTCGCCCGCGGCCTCGGCATCGACGCCTATGTGAACCCGCGCCAGATCACCGTGTCCAAGATTCTCCAGCACGTCCGAAAGGGTCGCATCCGCGGCGTCCACTCCCTGCTGAACGGGGCGGGGGAGGTGATCGAGGCGGAGGCGCTCGAGACCTCTCCCCTCGTCGGCCGGCCGCTGAAGACGCTGGACCTGTTCGACGGCATGCGGATGGGCGCGGTGATCCGGGCGGGCAGGGTGCTGCTGCCGCGCGGCGACACCGTCATCCAGCCGCGCGACCGTATCGTCCTCTTTGCCCTCGCGGAGAAGGTGAAGCGGGTCGAGCAGCTCTTCCGCGTCAGCCTCGAATTCTTCTGAGCCGCCATGATCGCGGTCGCCCAGAAAGGTGCAGTCGCGGCGGGCGGACTCGCGCTCTTCCTGCTGTTCGCGGCCGCGGTGGCGCTGGCCCGGCGGGAGGCGGCGGCGGTCGCCTTCCTGCTGACGGCGCTGCTCACCGTCTTCGGCGCGGGCGCGGTGTATCTGGCCACGCGCAACCGGCAGGTGAAGCTGGGGCGGCTGTCGTCCTATCTGCTGATCGTGCTGCTCTGGATCGGGGCGTCACTGATTGCCGCGCTGCCGGTGGCGGGCAGCACCTCGCTCGGCTTCCTCGACGCCTGGTTCGAGACGGTGAGCGCGCTGACGACCACGGGCGGCGGGCAGCTCCACGAACTGGCGGATCTGCCCCGCTCGATCCTGGTCTGGCTGCTCTCGCTGCAGTGGCTCGGCGGCCTGCTCACCCTTGTCGGGGCGGTCGCGATCCTGGCGCCCGCGGGCGTGGGAGGATTGCCGGACCGCACCGCCATCGCCCCGGAACAGGCGCACGCGGATCGCGGCGTCACCTTCGACGATGCCATAGAGACCGTGGTGCCGCTCTATGCCGGAGCCACGGTGCTGTGCATGCTGGCGCTGTTCAGCGTCGGCCTGCGCGGCTTCGATGCCTTCGGTCTCGCCACCGCGGCGGTGTCGACCGGGAGCGTCCTGCCGGATGCCGATGGCATGGCGGCCTACGGCACCTTTCCGGTCAAGCTGGTGATGATCCTGTTCATGCTGATGGGCGGCACCAGCGTGCTGTGGCACCGCATGTTCCTGACCCGCCGCTTGCGGCTGGCGTTCACCCAGCGTGAGAATATTTCCGTCTTGATGGTTGTCATCATTGTCGGAATCCTGATCGCGTCCGCGCGCTACAACAACCCCCAGATGGCGGTTTCGCTGCCGATGGCGATTGAGAACGGGATCTTCACCGCCACCTCGCTGATCACCACCTCGGGCATTCAGCTCCATGACGGCGACTTCGCGTCGCTTCCGCTCAGCATCGTGCTGCTGCTGCTGTTCGTCGGCGGCGCCACCTTTTCGACCAGCGGCGGCATCAAGCTGCACCGGGTCGGCGCGATGTGCCTGCAGAGCCTGATGGAGCTCAATCGTCTCGTGATGCCCCACGCGGTGAGGCCGCGGCAGCTTGGCCGTCAGACCGTGACGCCGCAGGCGATGAAGGCGGTCTGGCTGTGCTTCATCGTCGCGGCGGTGACGGTGGCGGGGGTTGCCATCGCGGTGGCCCCGGCCATGCCCAGCTTCGATGCGGCCTATGTGGCCGCCATCTCCGCGCTCACCAATGCCGGCCCGGTCTATCTGGTGCACTGGCAGCCGGACGTTCTGTGGCCCGCCTGGAGCGAGCTGCCGGCCTATGCCAAGCTCCTGCTGGGCGCGACCATGATCCTGGGGCGTCTCGAGGTCATGGCTGTGGTCGGGCTGGCCCATTTCGCCTTCTGGCGGCGCTGAGCCGCCCTCACCCCAGGAGCCGTCTCCCCGATGTCCCGCATCGCCTATGTGAATGGCCGCTACGTTCCCCATGCCGAGGCCGGCGTCCATGTCGAGGATCGCGGCTATCAGTTCGCCGATGGCGTCTACGAGGTCTGCGAGGTGAGGGGCGGGCGCATGATCGACGAGCGCCGGCACATGCAGCGGCTGGTGCGCTCGCTCGACGAACTGCACATCCGCCTGCCCATGCCGCTGGCGGCGCTCCGCGTCGTGCTGCGCGAAACCATCCGCCGGAACCGGGTGTTCGACGGCATCGTATACCTTCAGGTGACGCGCGGTGTCGCCCGCCGCGACCATGTCTTCCCGCCGCCCTCGACGCTGCCATCGGTGGTGGTGACGGCCCGCAGCGGGGATCGGACGAAGGGCGACCGGCAGGCGGAGGAGGGGGTCGCCGTCATAACCCTTCCGGACAACCGCTGGGCGCGGGTCGACATCAAGACTGTCGGCCTGCTGCCCAATGTGATGGCGAAGGAGGCCGCCCGCGCCGCCGGCGCCCGTGAGGCGTGGTTCGTGGACGCTGACGGTTTCGTCACCGAGGGCGGCTCGACCAATGCGTGGATCGTGACCGCCGAGGGCGTCATCCGCACCCGCCCCGCCGCTTTCGGCATCCTGAGCGGAATCACCCGCGCCGTGGTGCTGGAGGTCGCCGCCGAACTCGGCCGGGTGGTCGAGGAGCGCGCCTTCACCGTGGCGGAGGCTCTGGCCGCACCGGAGGCCTTCATCACCGCGGCCAGCACCATCGTGATGCCCGTGGTGCGAATCGATGGACGGGCGATAGGCGAGGGGCAGCCGGGACCCGTCGCCAAGGCCCTGCGTGCCCGCTTCCACCACCATGCCGAGGTGGCGGAATAGCTCGCGTCTGGGGAACGACACGAAATAGTCTTGCGCGACAGACGTGCTGTGCCATGCTTGCAACGCACGTTCGTCCCGAAGCGGCCGATCCACGGACAGGATCGCCCCGCGCAAGGCGGCGTCCGGGCCGGCGCAACATCACAAACGGATCAAAAAAACATGGCCGCGGATCGTTCCCAGAACCTCCAGGACACCTTTCTCAACCACGTCCGCAAGAACAAGACGCCTCTCACGATCTTCCTCGTCAATGGCGTCAAGCTGCAGGGGGTCGTGACCTGGTTCGACAATTTCTGCGTGCTCCTGCGGCGAGACGGGCACTCGCAACTGGTCTATAAGCACGCCATCTCGACCATCATGCCGGGACACCCCGTCCAGTTGTTCGATGCAGCGGACGAGGCCGGAGAAAAGGGCTGATTTGGACCTC
>CAZIXP010000047.1:0-18719 GCA_964543245.1 uncultured Starkeya sp. | reverse complement strand
GTGCCGCTGCCGGTCGCCGGCTCGCCAAAGCCGCAACCGCGCCGACCGCCGAGGGTGCGACCGACACGCGGGGCGATGCCACCCGCGTGGTCGTCATCGAGCCGAACCTGACGCGATTCAGGCCGGGCGAGGGGGAATCCCCGAGACGGACCCCCGAGGCACGGCTCGACGAGGCCGTCGGCCTTGCCCTCGCGATCGACCTCGATGTGGTCGGCCAGGCCATTGTGGGCCTCTCCACGGTGCGTCCCGCCACCTATCTCGGCACGGGCAAGGTCGAGGAGATCGCGGAGCTGGTGCGGGACAATGGGGCAGGGCTGGTCTTCGTCGACGCCCCGCTCAGCCCGGTCCAGCAGCGCAACCTCGAAAAGGCCTGGTCGGCCAAGGTCATCGACCGCACCGCGCTGATCCTCGAGATCTTCGGCCAGCGGGCGCGCACGCGCGAGGGCGTGCTGCAGGTGGAGCTGGCGCATCTCAGCTACCAGAAGAGCCGGCTGGTGCGGTCCTGGACGCATCTGGAGCGCCAGCGGGGCGGCTTCGGCTTCCTCGGCGGCCCCGGCGAGACCCAGATCGAGGCGGATCGCCGGATCATCGGCGAGCGCATCACCAAGATCGAGCGCGAGCTCGAGCAGGTGAAGCGCACCCGCGCGCTGCACCGGGCCAGCCGCAAGAAGGTGCCCTATCCCGTCGTGGCGCTGGTGGGCTACACCAATGCCGGCAAGTCGACCCTGTTCAACCGGCTGACCCGCGCGCAGGTGCGGGCGCAGGACCTGCTGTTCGCGACGCTGGACCCTACCCTTCGGGCGGTCGAACTGCCGAGCGGCGAGCGCATCATCCTGTCGGACACCGTCGGCTTCATCTCCGAGCTGCCGACGCAGCTTGTCGCGGCCTTCCGTGCCACGCTGGAAGAAGTGATCGAGGCGGACATCATCCTTCACGTCCGCGACCTCTCGCATGAGGATGCCGACGCGCAGGCCCATGACGTCGACGACGTGCTCGCCGATCTCGGCATCGATCCCGCCGATCACGGCCGACTGATCGAGGTCTGGAACAAGATCGACAAGCTGGATGCCGAGGAGCGGACCCGCATCTTCAATGTGGCCGGGCGCCGGCAGGGCGACCAGCACCCGATTCCGGTGTCGGCACTGACCGGTGAGGGCCTCGATGAGCTCAGCCTTGCCATCCAGCAGCGGCTTGGGCGCGAGCGGATCACCCTCGCGCTTGACCTCGATCCCGCGGATGGCGAGGGCCTGAGCTGGCTCTATCGCCACAGCGAGGTTCTGGAGCGCCGCGTCGCGGAGAGCGGGCGTCTGCATCTGGCGGTGCGGGTGGACCCCGATCGGGCCGAGAATCTGGAGCGACGATTCGGCGCCCGGCGCACCGGAAATATCCGTCACTAATGGGCCCCAGCCCTTGCCGGTCCCAATAGGGGCTTTGGCAGGGCGGTCGGGCCCTTGACGAGGGCCGGGGAGGGCGGGTGCCCTATTCCTGCTCCTTCGCGGCCTGCCAGAGCGCCTCCATCTCCTCCAGCGTCGCCTCCGCAGGTGTGCGGCCCTCCTGCTCCAGCCCATCTTCGATGCTGCCGAAGCGGCGCACGAATTTGGTATTGGTGCGCCGGAGAGCCGCCTCCGGGTCGACATCGAGATGGCGGGCGAGATTGGCCACTGCAAACAGCAGGTCGCCCACCTCGCCGGCTGCGGCCTCGCGATCGCCGGCCGCGATCTCGGCCACGACCTCCGCGATCTCCTCACGGATCTTGTCGATGACCGGTTCGACGCCGGGCCAGTCGAAGCCCACCTTGGCGGCCGCGGCCTGCAGTTTGGCGGCACGGGTGAGGGCGGGTACGGCCGGGGGAACAGCGTCGAGCGTCCGCCGCCTGCCCTCGGGCGGCAGGTCGCGCGCGGCGCGGCGCTCGGCCCGCTGACGCTTTTCCTCGGCCTTTATGGCGTCCCACGCCGCGTTCACAGCGGCGACGTCGCGCCCCGCCGCATCGCCAAACACATGGGGGTGCCGGCGGATCATCTTCGACGTCACCGCCATGACCACGTCGCCGAAGTCGAAGGCGCCGATCTCCTGCGCCATGCGGGCGTGGAACGCCACCTGAAGCAGCAGATCGCCGAGCTCGTCGCAGAGGTCGTCCATGTCGGCGCGCTCGATGGCGTCGGCAACCTCATAGGCCTCTTCGATCGTGTAGCGCGCGATGGAGCGAAAGTCCTGCTGCAGATCCCAGGGGCATCCGGTGCCGGGCGTGCGCAGCGCCGCCATGATGGCCAGCAGCCGCTCGATGTCGCGGGAAGGGATCAAGGCGGGCCTCCATGCGGCGTTCAGACAAAATCGCGGTCAGGTCGATATGATTCGCAGAAGACATATTATGGAAAATACATCATCGTGTGATCTGGAGGATAAAGGCGCTGCATGTGGTGGTTCAGGCGTCAAAGCTCGACGACCAGTCCGTCATGTGCCGGCTCGACACCCGGCGGCAGCTCGCGCCGCAGCGTGCCGTAATCGAGGTCGGTATGCAGGTTGGTCAGGATCGCCCGTTTGGGCCGCAGCCGCGCGATCCACGCCAGCGCGTCCGACAGAGAGAAATGGCTGGGATGCGGCGTCGGGCGCAGCGCGTCGACGATCCAGACATCCAGCCCCTCAAGGAAGGCAAGGCTTTCCTCCGGCAGGTCGTGCAGGTCGCTGGAATAGGCCAATCCACCGATGCGGAAACCGAAGGCGATGATCTTGCCATGGTACTGCCGGAACGGCACCGCCTCCAGAACGCCTCCCGGACCTGGCACCCGCACCGGCTCGCCGTGGCGGTAGCGCTGCTCGTTGAGGATCGGGGGGTAGTCGCTGCCGGGCGGCGTCTCGAAGCAATAGCCGAAGCGCTGCCGAACGATGGCCGAGGTCTCCGCATCCATCCAGGTGTCGATGCGCCGGCGCTGGACGATGGTAAGCGGGCGGACGTCGTCCAGCCCATGGGTGTGGTCGGCATGCTCATGGGTGATGAGGACGCCGTCCAGCCGCCGGACATCGGCGCCGAGCAGTTGCTCGCGCAGGTCCGGCGAGGTGTCGATGAGCACGGTGGTGCGCGCGCCGTCCGCGCCGACGCGCTCGGCCAGCATGGAGCAGCGGCGGCGCCGGTTGCGCGGCTCCGTGGGGTCGCAGGCGCCCCAGCCCTGCCCCACGCGCGGCACGCCACCCGATGAGCCGCATCCCAGAATGGTGAAGCTCAGTGCCATGGCCTGATCCTCTTCAGAGCGCGCGTGAGAAGAGCCGGAAGAAATTGGCCGTCGTCAGTTCCGCCAGCGCTTCGGGCGAAAGCCCGCGCGCCTGCGCCAGCACGCTCGCGGTCTCGATCACGAAGGAAGGTTCGTTGCGCTTTCCACGCTTCGAATTCGGCGCGAGATAAGGCGCGTCGGTTTCCACCAGCAGCCGCTCGGCGGGAAGGGCGGCCGCGATCTCGCGCAGCGGCGCGCCCGACTTGAAGGTCAGGATGCCCGAGAAGGAGACATAGCCGCCGAGCGCCACCGCGCGGCGCGCCAGATCCTCGCCCGCGGTGAAGCAGTGCAGCACGAAGGCGAAGGCGCCCTTCCCCGTCTCCTCCTCCAGAATCGCCGCGACATCGTCGTCGGCGTTCCGGGCATGGATGACGAGCGGCAGCCCGGTGCGGCGCGCCGCCTCGATGTGCAGCCGAAAGCCGGCGGCCTGGGCCTCCCGCGGGGCCGTGTCGTAGTGATAGTCGAGGCCGGCCTCGCCGATGGCGACGACCTTCGGATGATCGGCCTCGCCGAGCAGCTCATCGAGCGTGACGTCGGCTTCCTCACCGGCATTGTGGGGATGGGTGCCGACGGAGCAGTACACGTCCTCGAACCGATCCGCGATGGCGCGAATCTCAGCTGAACGCCGGACCCGCGTGCCGATCGTCACCATCCGTCCGACGCCGGCCGCCCGGGCACGCGCGACCACGGCGTCGAGCTCGGCCGCGAAGTCCGGGAAGTCGAGATGGCAGTGGCTGTCGACCACCATGCCGACGGGGCGTTCCAGGGCCATCAGGACGCTTCCGCCTCGACATAGCGCGGAAACACCGCGACCGGGGCAGGGAGGGCGGTGCCGCCGGCGAGGCGCCCTGCCCCGCCGAGCGCGGCGAAGCCCCTGGCCGACTCCGGCACCGCCAGCAGGTCCAGCAGCTTGGCCGCGCTGGCGGGAATGATGGGCTGCGCCAGGATCGCCACCTGCCGGATCACTTCGGCGGTGGTCCACAGCACGGTGCCGAACCGCTCGGGATCCGATTTGCGCAGCTCCCAGGGGGCGGAGGCGGCGAAATAGCGGTTGGCGTCGGCGACGACGCCCCAGATCGCGCCGATGGCCTGATGTATCTGCCAGCCGCGCATCGCCTCGCGCACCTTCTCCACCATGGCGTCGGCGCCGGCGAGGATGGCGGCGTCGTCCTCCGAGAGCGCGCCCGGCGCGGGCAAGACGCCACCCAGGTTCTTCGCGACCATGGAGAGCGACCGCTGGGCGAGATTGCCGAGGTCGTTGGCAAGGTCGGCATTGGTGCGGGCGACGATCGCCTCGTGGCTGTAGCTGCCATCCTGGCCGAACGGGATCTCCCGCAGCAGGAAGTAGCGCAGCGCATCCACGCCATAGGCCGCGGCGAGATCGAACGGGTCGATCACGTTGCCGACCGACTTCGACATCTTCTCCCCGCGATTGTGGATGAAGCCGTGGGCGAACACGGCTTGCGGGGGCGCAATCCCGGCCGACATGAGGAAGGCCGGCCAATACACCGCGTGGAAGCGGATGATGTCCTTGCCGATGACATGGAGAGCCGCCGGCCACCAGGTACGGAACGCCTCGCCGTCTTCATCGGGATAGCCGCAGCCGGTGATGTAATTGGTGAGGGCGTCCACCCACACATACATCACGTGCTCGGGGTCGTCCGGCACGGGCACGCCCCACGAGAAAGTCGTGCGGCTGATGGAGAGGTCCTGCAGCCCGCCCTTCACGAAGCTCAGCACCTCGTTCCGCCGGCTCTCCGGCTGGATGAAGTCGGGGTGGGCGGCGTAATAGTCGAGCAGCGGCTGCTGGTAGGCCGAGAGGCGGAAGAAATAGCTCTTCTCCTCGGTCCACTCGACCGGCGTGCCCTGCGGGCCGAGCCGCACGCCATCCGGCGTCACCGTGGTTTCGTCCTCGGCGTAATAGGCCTCGTCGCGGACCGAGTACCAGCCGGAATAGGCGCTCAGATAGATGTCGCCCTTCGCCAGCATCTTGCGCCAGATGGCCTGGCTGGAGGCGATGTGGTCGGCGTCGGTGGTGCGGATGAAGCGGTCGTAGGAAACGCCGAGCAGCGCGTCCATTTCCTTGAAGCGGGTCGCGTTCCTGGTCGCCCAGTCGAACGGCGTCAGGCCCTGCTTCTGGGCCGTCTGCATCATCTTCAGGCCGTGTTCGTCCGTGCCGGTAAGGAAGCGGACCTCGTCGCCTTCGAGGCGGCGGAAGCGGGCTATGGCGTCGGCCGCGATCTTCTCATAGGCATGCCCGATATGGGGCGAGCCGTTGGGATAGTCGATCGCGGTGGTGATGTAGAAGGTCGAAGTCACGCGGGCATGTCCCGTTGGCGAGCCGCCGCCGGGATTCCTCACCCTAGCGGGTGATTGCCTCCTCGATCGACGCGAAGATCCGGAAGACGAGTGTCTTGCGGTCGAGATTGAAGGTGTCGGCGTCGACCGCGGCGCGGCGAACCTTCTCCCACACCTCCGGCAACCGTGCAAGGCGAAGGCCGGGTCTTTGCCGGCGCCCGGTGGCATGGTCGCTCACCCAGGCCTCGACGGTGGCGACGAAGCTCTCCAGCCCGCCGGCGCGGTCGCCCTGAAGCCGGTCGCCGAGGGCGTGAAGCGCCCGTGGGTCGGCATCGGGGAGGCGGTCGAGCAGGTCCTGCGTCGCGGTACGGATCGCCAGCCCCTCCCCTGAGAGCAGCCGCAGCGCCTCCCGGACGCTGCCCTCGGCCGCGACGGCGGCATCGCCAAAACGGCCGGGGTCGAGACCCGCCATCTCCTCGCCGAGCTCACCGAGGGCGGCGATGATCTCCGCCTCGCGCAGCGGCCGCAGCGCAACGGCGCGGCAGCGCGAGCGGATGGTCGGCAGCAGCCGGCCGGGCGCATGGCTCACAAGGAGGAAGAGGGCGCGGGACGGGGGCTCTTCCAGGGTCTTGAGCAGCGCGTTGGCACCCTGGGCGTTCATCTCGTCCAGCGTGTCGACGATGCAGACGCGCCATCCGCCGAGGGCGGCGGTCGACCCGAAAAAGGTCTTCAGCCGCCGCACCTGCTCGGCGGGGATGAAAGAGGGTAGCTTGCCGTTCTCGCCGGGGGTCCGCCGCAGCACCAGCAGGTCGGGATGCGAGAGCGCCTGCACCTGACGTGCGGCCGGGTGGTCGGGCGACACCTCCAGCGAGCCGGCGGGCGCGGCGCCGCCGGACAGCACGAAGCGGGCGATGCGGTAGGCCAGCGTGGCCTTGCCGATGCCTTCGGCGCCGCCAAGCAGCAGCGCGTGAGGCAGGCGCCCGGCATCCCACGCCTCCCGGACCAGGGCCTGAGCCTCATGATGGCCGACCAGCCGCGTCCGCCGCCGTGGATGCGGCGCGCCCTCGAGCCGGTCGGCCTCGGCGGGAGCCTCGGCGTTCATGGGATTTCCGTTGGTCCGTTCCGATGCGGGAGGAGGCGCTGTTCCACGACATCCCATATCGCGTTGGAGACCGTCAACGCGTCCTGCCGTGCGTCGATCAGGGCACAGCGGCGGGGTTCCGCGGCGACCAGCGCGCGAAAGCCCTCGCGCAGCCGGTGGTGGAAATCCAGCGCCTCGCTCTCGAAGCGGTCTGCGGTCGCCCCCGCCCCGCGACGGGCGGCGCGGGCCAGTCCTTCTTCGATGGGAAGGTCGAGAACAAGGGTGAGGTCAGGCCGGTCATCCCCGACGGTGACGCTCTCCAGCACCGCGATGAGCTCCGGCGCGACCTGGCCGGCCGAGCCCTGATAGACCCGGGTCGAGTCGGCGAAGCGGTCGCACACCACCCAGGCACCTCGCGCGAGAGCCGGCCGGATGGTCGTGTCGAGATGATCGGCCCGCGCCGCGGCGAACAGCAGCGTTTCGGCTTCCGCGCCAAGCGGCTTTGCCGCCCCCGACAGCAGCACATGGCGGATGGCCTCGGCGCCCGGCGAGCCGCCGGGCTCACGCGTGGTCACCACCTCAAGGCCGGCGCCGCGCAGCCGCTCCGCGAGGCGGCGCGCCTGGGTCGACTTGCCGGCACCCTCGCCGCCCTCGAGTGTGATGAAGCGGCCCCGTGCCAATGGTCTCGACGGCGCGGTGCCGATGATCTGGCGCGGCAGAGGGTTCATCCGAGCCGGCTCTTCAGCTTGTCGTAACCCTGCCGCACCAGGGTGATGGCGAGCTCATAGGCGCCGTCGAGAGCCCGGCGCCAGAGCGGGCCGCTCGGCACGGCTTCCGCTGCCACCAACGGCACGTCGAGCGCGACCTGTTCGCCGCGGAAGATGCGCAGGCGGGCAAGCTCCTGCCCCTTCTCGACCGGTGCGGGAATGGGGCCGACATACTGGATGCGGGCGGTGATGCGCTCGCTGCCGTCGCGCGGCACCAGCAGCCGGATGGCACCGATGCCCACCAGCGGGGCGCTGCCCCGTGCGCCGCCATACAGCGCGGCATCGCCGACCACCTGGCCTTCGGCGAAGAGGACGCGCTGCTCGAAGGAACGGAAGCCCCATTCCAGCAGCTTGCGGGCATCCTCCGCACGTTCCTTGTCCGACTTGGCGCCAAGGATCACGACGATGAGGCGCTGCCCGTTCTGGACCGCGGAGCCGACGACGTTGAAGCCGGCGTCCTTCAAATAGCCCGTCACCAACCCGTCCGCGCCAAGACTCATGCCCAGCAGGGGATTGCGATTGAGCTGGCGGATCTTGTTCCAGGTGAATTCCTTCTCGGAATAGATCGCATAGTCCTGCGGATAGGTGCGGATGACGTGGGCAGCGAGCCGCGCCATGTCGCGCGCGGTCGTCACCTGACCCGGATCCGCCAACCCGGTGGCGTTGCGGAAGGTGGAGCCGGTGAGGCCGAGCCGCTTCGCCTCGTCATTCATTCGTCCGGCAAAAGCCAGCTCGTTGCCGGCGATGCCTTCGGCGAGCACCAGGGCGGCATCGTTGCCTGACTGGACCATGACGCCCCGCATCAGGTCCGAAACCTTGATGCGGCTGTTGAGGGCGGCGAACATCGCCGTGCTGCCGGAGGGAGCCCCACCCTTGCGCCAGGCATATTCGCTGACGGTCAAGGCGTCATCCGGCGTGATCTTGCCGGTTTCGATGGTGCGGAAGACCAGCGCCATCGTCATCAGCTTGGTGAGGTTGGCCGGCGCCACCGGCGCGTCGGCATCGCGCTCGAACAGCACTGTGCCGCTATCGAAATCCATCAGAAGCGCCTGCGGCGCGGCGATGGCGGGCGCTTCGCCCTGGGCGCGGGCCGGCTGGGAGACCCAGAATCCGAAAAACAACAGGATGGCGAGCTGAACACCCGCCCTAGCTGCGCATGACGCAGGCTTCATCGGAACACATCCGACCCGTCGATATGCCGCCATCTCATGCCGTCCCGCTGAGACCCGGCGCGGAAACGCGATTGTCCCGCGCTGCGCCGGCATCATGCTAGCGCGAGACACGCCTCAGTACAGCCCGGCGCCTGAGCCGGCCGGCGTGAGCACGCCCGATGAGGGGGCATAACCGGCGACGGGCTGGGCGCCGACAACCCACCCCGAAGCGGCAACGGAGGAAGGACGGGGAGCGGCGGCCGCAACCGCTGCACTCGCCGTCCGGGGCACGGGCTTCGCGGCCGGCTTGGCTGCGGCGACAGGAACGGGAACGGCCGCCGGCTTTGCGGCAGCGACAGGAGCGGCCGGCTTCGCCGCCGTCGGAGCGGGTGCGGGACGGGGCACGGGGGCGAGGCTTGCGAGCGCGGGGGCGCCGGCCGGGCGGATCACCGGCTTGGCCGCGACGGCCGGAGCGGGCTTCGACACCGGGGCGACGGGTGCAGCCGGGGCAGCCGCCACGCGCGGCGCCGGGATCGGTTCCGGGACGCTTGCCACGGGCTCGACGTCGTCGGCGCGCTGCACCATCGCGATCCGCTGGACCGGCGGAGCGGCGTGGGCCGGCGGCGGCACGGGTATGTAAGTCGGCCGCGGCATGGCGACCTGGGGGGCGGCCTCGGCAAGTTCCGGTTCGCCGATGTCGAAGGGCCGGTCGGGCGGCGGCGGGGCGCTCGAGGGCACGCGCATGGTCGACGGGCGGATCGGCATGGCGGCGTCGGCCGACGCCACCATGACCGCGGCGGAATCCGCCGGCATCGGCGCATCGCCGCCCTCACGGAGCGTCGCGACCAGCTTGCGGTCGTCCGAACCGTCAAGCGGGGCAAGGCCGACATATTCGACCTTCACCCGCGCCGTGCCCTTGTTGCGGAACGCCAGCAGCTCGGCGGTGCGGCGGGAAACGTCCAGCACACGGTTGGGATGATACGGGCCACGATCATTCACGCGGGCGATGATCGAGCGGCGGTTGTCGAGATTGGTGATGCGGACATAGGACGGCATCGGCAGCGTGGGATGCGCCGCGGCGATGGAATCCATGTCGAACACTTCGCCATTGGCAGTCAGACGGCCATGGAAATCGTCGCCATACCAGGAGGCGAGGCCGACCGCCTTGTAGTTCTTCGGGTTGTCCTGAGGAACATAGGTCTTGCCGGCGATCTGGTAGGGCTTGCCGACCCGATAGGCGCCACCCCCCTTGGGGATCGGATCGCCCGGCTTCACGACGCGCGGGCTGGCGGAGACGCCCCATTTCGGGTCGATGATGCTGGCGAACTTGTTGTTGTTCGCGGTGCAGTTGGCAGCCATCAGGCCGAAGCCGACGACGAGAGCGAGGCGAACGGCGCGGGACAGGCGGCGGGAAGGGCAGGCCGCGTGCGGGAACGAGACGTCGATGACGCTGCTGCCGTGAGCGGCACATGTGCCGGGTGCGCCGCGCTCAATGTGTCGAGCCCTATGCTGCCCCATGCTCCCCCAACCATGTTTTGCGATCCGATGCCCGGCGTCTGTTTGCCGACGTTTCGGAGAGCAGGATCGCATACCCAACAGACCGCCGGAGCGGCGTGCCCTTTATGACACAAAAGGCCGGCGATGTGGGGCGAAACTACGGCAGGCTGTTTTCATGGTTAACGCGGCCTTTCGGACGCTGCGTCAGCCTGTGCAGAGCCTGCTGCCCGCCATCGACGAAGATCACATCAGTCGCGCAGGCCGCGGTAGGCGGCCTGAAGCGTCTCGAAGGCCTTGAACCGGCGCTCGTGCCAATCCCGCGTGGCGTCGTGCGCGACATAGGTGACTTCGATCTCGGACATGGCGGACATCGCCTGCGCGAATCCGGCAAAGCGCCCGGCCGCGACGGCACCGAGCATGGCGGAGCCGAGCAGCACCGGCTCGGGCGAGGTCGTCGCGGCGACGGTCACGCCCGTCGCGTCGGCCAGCACCTGGCGGACCAGCGGGCTCTGCCCTGCCCCGCCGCTGACGATAACGGCGTCCGTCCGCGCGCCCTTGGCCTGCTGGGCTTCCAGGATCTGGCGCAGGCCATAGCCGATGCCGGCAAGGCCGGCCATGTAGAGCCCGACGAGGCTGTCTATATCCTCGTCCATGCCGAGGCCGGCGACGATGCCGCGGGCGTTGTGGTCGGCGAAGGGTGCGCGGTTGCCGAGGAATTCGGGAACGACGTGCAGCGTACCGACCAGACGCGCAATCGCCGTCGCCCCGCCCGCCCGCTCCGCGCGGTCGGCGAGCCACATGCTGAGGTTCTGGCCGGCCTCGCGCGCCAACTCGCCCGCCTTGTGGGCCGCCGGGTGGAGCCGCACGAGACGGTCGATCGCGGCGCCGGCCGCCGACTGGCCGCCTTCGTTGAGCCAGAGTTCCGGCACCATGGCGGAGAAATAGGGTCCCCACACGCCGGGGATGAAGGCGGGTTCCGCCGTCGTCAGCAGCGTGCAGGCGGAGGTGCCGAACACATAGGCCATGCGGTTGAGCGCCCCGCCCTCCCCGCCGCGCGCGCCGACCGTGCCAATGCCGCCGGCATGCGCGTCGATGAGGCCGGCGGCCACCGGGGTTCCCGCGACGAGCCCGAGCTCCGCGGCCGCTTCCTCCGACAGGCCCTTCCCGAGCGGGGTGCCGGCTGCGACGATCTCCGTGCCGATGCGCCGGAACTGCTCGTCAGCCAGCACGCCGAGGCCGATCCCGCGGAAATAGGTCTCGTCCCAGCGCTTCTCGTGGGCGAGATAGGTCCATTTGCAGGTCACGGTGCAGACCGATCGGGCAAGGCTGCCGGTCGCCTTCCAGGTCAGGAAATCGGCGAGATCGAAGAACTGCCAGGCCGCGGCGAAGGTCTCCGGCAGCGCTTCGCTGAGCCAGAGCAGCTTCGGCGTCTCCATTTCGGGCGAGATGATGCCGCCGACATAGTCCAGCACCGGGCTGCCGAGGCGGTTGATGCGGTCGGCCTGGCCGGTCGCGCGGTGGTCCATCCACACGATCACGTCGCGCTGGGCATCGCCGTGACGGCCGACCGGCAGCGGCGTGCCGCCCTCCCCGCACACGACCAGCGAACAGGTCGCGTCGAAGCCGATGCCGGCGATGTCGGACGGCTCCACGCCCGCCCGCGCGGTGGCCTCGCGCAGGCTGGCACTGACGGCGGACCAAATGTCGGCGCTGGACTGCTCGGCGATGTCGCCGGGCTCCTTCCACATCCGTATGTCGCGCTTGGCGGCGGCGAGCAGCTTGCCGGCGGCGTCGAAGATGCCGGCACGCACGCTGCCTGTCCCGACGTCGATTCCGGCAAAGCACTCGGTCATGTCAGAGGTCCGTTCCGTTCGGCAGGATCACGAGATCGCGGATGGTCACGTTACGGGGACGGGTAAGCATGAAGATGACGGAGTCCGCAACCTCCTTCGGCTCCATCAGGGCGCCGGCGGCGAGGGCCTCATCGAGCTTGGCCTGCGGCCAGTCCTTGATGAGTGCCGTGACGACGGGACCGGGAAGCACCGCGCCCACCCGCACGCCATGCTTGGCGACCTGGCGGCGGACGGTGTGGACAAAGGCCTGCACCGCGAATTTCGAGGCGGTGTAGACCGGTTCCCACACCACGGGCACGACACCGGCGATGGAACTGGTGAAGATGACGTCACCGGTTCCGCGCTCCACCATGTGCGGCAGCACCGCCTGTACGGTGCGGAAGGCGACGTTGACATTGAGGTTGAGCACCCGGTCCCAAATATCGGGGTCGGCCGTCAGCACGTCGCCGCCAATATAGGCGCCGGCATTGGCATGAAAGATGTCCAGCTGGCCGCAGCGGGACAGGATCGACGGCACCATGGTCGCGACGCTGGCGGGATCGGCGAGGTCGATCACCAATGGCACCGCCCGCTCGCCCAGCTCCCGGCAGACCGTCTCCAGCGTGTCGGCCGCCCGATCGATCAGCACCACGCGGGCGCCCTCGCCGATCATGGCGCGGGCGCATTCGAGGCCGATGCCCGATGCCGCCCCGGTGATGGCGGCCACCTTGCCTGCGAGCCTGCTTTCCATCTCAATCCTCGATGTTTGCTCCCCGGACCGGGGATCGTCAGCCGGGATCGCGGCGCCGAGCCGCCGATCCCTCGCGAGCGGCCCGCCGGACGGCGGGCCGGGACATGTCGTTGGCGGGCGCCTCAGTCGCGCAGACGGATCTGCAGCTTCACGTCGTCCGGAAGGCCCTTGGCGGCACGATCGAACGCCGCGATGCTCTCGGCAAAGTCGAAGGTGCCGGAGATGAGCGGCTTGAGATCGACCTTGCCCGACGCGATCAGGTTGACCGCGCGGTCGAAATTGTTGGCATAGCGGAACACGGTCTCGATGCGGGCCTCCTTGATGATCGAGGCGGGCACGTCGAAATTCACCCGCTCGACGGGAAGGCCGACCAGAACCAGCGTGCCGCCGGGCCGCATCAGGTCGAACAGGCCATCATAGGCGCGCGGGCTTCCGCTGGCCTCGAAGATCACATCCGCGCCCCAGCCGGCGGTCTCCCGGGAGATGACCTCCACCAGGGGCTGCTCGGTGATGTTCACCGGGTGGATGCCGGGGTACTGGCCGGCGATGGCGAGTTTCGGGGCGCTGAGGTCGGAGATGTAAACGCGGGCGCAGCCGCCGGCGAGTGCCGCCAGCGCCGTCATGATGCCGATCGGCCCGCAGCCGATCACCACCGCCACGTCGCCGGGGGTGATCCGCGCCCGGGTCGCGGCCTGGAGGCCCACGGCGAAGGGCTCGACCATCGCGCCTTCGGCGAAGGAGACGTTGTCGGGCAGCTTGTAGGTGAAGGCGGCGGGATGCACGACCTCGGGCGTCAGCACGCCGTGCACCGGCGGCGTCGCCCAGAACCGGACATCGGGGTCGACATTGTAGATGCCGAGCTTGGTGGCGCGCGAATTCATGTTGGGCACGCCGGGCTCCATGCAGACCCGGTCTCCCACCGCAAGGCCCTTCACCTGCGAGCCAACCGCGACCACGGTGCCGGCCGCCTCATGGCCGAGCACCATGGGCTCGCGTACGACGAAGGAGCCGATGGCGCCGTGCGTGTAGTAATGGACGTCGCTGCCGCAGACCCCGACGGTGTGGATGGCGATCTTCACGTCATCCGGGCCGACCTCCAGCGGAAGGTCGATGTCCCTGAGGGCGAGTTCGCCCTTCTTCTCGAGCACAAGTGCTTGCACCATGGCGATATCCTGTTGACCTGCGGTTCCCGGCCCGGCTCAGAGGGCGATGCCGGCGGCGTCGAAGAGGTAGATGTGCTTCGGGTCGATGCCGGCTTTCACCGTATCGCCGGCATCGAGAGCGGGGCGCCCCGCGGTGACGATGATCACCGGCTCGCCCTCGCCCCGGGCGTAGAGCTGGGTGGAGCCGCCGAGGTTCTCGGCGAAGTCGAGCGTCAGCGACAGCACCGGGGTGCTCGACCCGATCTCCAGGTGCTCGGGCCGCAGGCCGACGATGACGGTGTCGCCCACCTTGACCTTCGCCGCGGCGGGGGTGTCGACCACCAGCCGGCCACCGACGAAGGCGACATGGTCCAGCACCAGCGAGCCGGGGCCGGCGGCGCTCACCGTGGCGTTGATGAAGTTCATCTTCGGCGAGCCGATGAAGCCGGCGACGAAGGTGTTGGCCGGGCGGTCGTAGAGTTCGGTCGGCGAGCCGATCTGTTCCACCAGCCCCGCCCGCAACACCACGATGCGGTCCGCCAGCGTCATCGCCTCCACCTGGTCGTGGGTGACGTAGACCATGGTGGCGCCGAGGCTGCGGTGCAGCTTGGCGATCTCGACCCGCATCTGCGAGCGCAGTTCGGCGTCGAGGTTGGACAGCGGCTCGTCGAACAGGAATATCTTCGGGTGCCGGACAATCGAGCGGCCGATTGCGACGCGCTGGCGCTGGCCGCCGGAAAGCGCTCGCGGCTTGCGTTCCAGCAGCGGCTCGAGCTGGAGGATGCGGGCGGCCTCCGCCACCCGGGCGCGGATCTCGTTCTCCGGCATCTTCGCCATGCGCAGGCCGAACGCCATGTTCTCGAACACGCTCATATGCGGGTATAGCGCGTAGGACTGGAACACCATCGAGACCTCGCGCTTGGCGGGCTCCTCATAGGTGACGTCGCGGTCGTCGATGCGCAGCTGGCCCTCGCTGACATCCTCCAGCCCGGCAATCATCCGCAGCAGGGTGGATTTGCCGCAGCCGGAAGGGCCGACGAACACGACGAACTCGCCCTTCGCGGCCGAGAAGGTGACGCCCTTGATCACGGAGACGTCGCCGTAATTCTTCTTGATGCTGTCCAGGCGCAGGAATGTCATCGGCTCAAACTCCAGAAATCAGCGGCCCGGTGGTCGGGCCTGGCCGTGCGGGCCGCATTGGTTCGTCACCGCGCCAGCAGGGCGGCGGCGCAGGTTTCATCGGTCACGAGGCGCTTGGCGTATCCCGCCTGAAGGATTGCCCCCACGATCGGCACCTTGTGCAGGCCGCCGGAGGCGAGGATGGGAAAGCGGACGGACTTCAGTTCGTGGGGTGCCAGCGACAGCACCCGCTCGTTGAGTGGGTGGTCCACCGGCGCACCTTCCGCATTCAGGAACATGCCGAGCAGGTCGCCCACCGCGCCGGCCGCGCGCAGTCCCTCGATATTCTCCGAGACGGTCTGGGTCTGCACCAGCAGCGAGCGGTTGGTCATGTCGCCACAGGACACCAGCGCGACGTCCACCGAACGGGCGCGGCGCATGGTCTCGCCAATGCCGTGGTGCGACAGCATCAGCGCGAGGCCCTCGGGCGTCGGCAGGTACAGCGGCGCGGCGAGGTAGTAGCACTCGGCGGAGAGCGCCCGGGCATAGCCGGTGGCCACCTCGAACGTGCTGGAACCCGAACCCCGCGTCAGCCCGCCCATCACCGAGGTGACCCAGCAGTCCGAAAGCGGCCGCGGCGTGATGCGCTTGAGGCCGGCGGTGAGCGTCTTGCCCCAGCCCACCCCGATCCCCATGCCGTTCTGCAGCAGCCGCTCCAGCATGGCGCCGGCGGCGTCGCCAATGACGCGCTGCTGGTCGGTCTCGTCCGCAAGGCTGGGCACGACGCAGGCTTCTTCCAGCCCGTACCGCGCCTTGAGCCTTTGCTCCAGATCCACGCAGTCCGCCATGGGCAGACGGATGTCGATCACCACCGAGCCGTCCGCCCGGACCTGGCCGAGGATCTTGTTGATGCGCAGGCGGGTGAGGCCGAGCTGGTCGGCGATGTCCTGCTGGGTTAGGCCACCGACGAAATACAGCCACGCCACCCGCGCGCGCGTCTGCGCCGCCTCGATCTCCTGAGGCGACGACAGGCTTCCCGTATCCCGTCCGGCCATGTTCATGCTTGTTCCCGCTAGCCCATGGCCCGGCGGAGGACGTCCATGGTCTCCTCCAGCGCCTTCAGGATCGACGCACTGTCGTGCTCGAAGGGATAGAAGACTTCAAGAAAGACCGGCGATGGCGCAACGCCGCTGCGGCGCAGCAGGGCGGCGGCCGCGGCAGGATCGACGGCGCCGGCGACGGTAAAGTCCCAATGCCGATCGAGCGTGAAATCGGTCTGCTGGATGTGGACGGCGGTGATTACATCCGCCAAGTCGACCAGCCAGCGCGCCATCTCCGCTTCCGGCTCGAGGTAGAGCGGACGGAAGGTGGCGTGACCCCAGTCGACGCAGAGCCGCCACGGCACCGCGCTGCCGGCAAGGTCGGCCATCATCCGCCGGGCCTGCGGGATGGTCCACGGCCATTCCCGCCGCAGCGGCGTCGGCTCCACATAAAGCTCGCTCAGCCCCGCGGCCTTCGCCTGCTCGGCCAGCCGGAACATGCGGCCGATGAGGTCCTGGTAGTCGGCCTCGTCGAGCGCGTCCGCCTCAAACCCGTCCGCCCGTGCCGCCACGGCGCCGAGCGGGCCGCCGACGCGCGGAATGCCGGCCGCTGCGGCGAAGCGATAGGCCCGCGCCAGCCACTGCTCCGCATAGTCCCGCACCGCCGGATCGGGGTGCAGCATCTGGTTGAAGCTGTAGTGCGCCAGACCGATGAACGCGCTGTGAATCGCGATGCCGTGCGCCTGCGCCTGCCGGCGGATGTCGGCGGCATGGCGGTCCACGACGGCGTCGGGCCACATCGGGTCGACGAGATCCAGCGAGAACTGGACGAGGTCCAGTCCCAGCCGATCCCGAACCAGCGGCGCCCAGAGTTCCGGCGTCACCCAGCGCTTGGTGCAGAAGCCGAGATTGATGCCGAGCGGAATGGCGGGGGCGACGCTCACTTGGTCGCTCCCATCGTCAGACCCCGCACCATGTGGCGGGAGACCAGCAGCGCGAAGATCGTCACCGGCAGCACGATGACGGTGCCCGCCGCCATGATCTTGCCCCAGGGCAGTTCGTAGCCGGACATGAAGCTGGTCGCCACCACGGGGGCGGTCTGCGCCGCGCGTCGTGTCAGGACAAGGGCATAGAGCAGCTCGTTCCACGAAAAGATGAAGGAGAAGATCGCCGAGACGGCAATGCCCGGCGCGCCCAGCGGCAGATAGATCTTGCGGAAGATGGTGAACTGGTCGGCCCCGTCCAGCCGGGCAGCCTGCTCGAGGTCGGCGGGAATGGACTTGAACTGATCGGTGCAGATCCACACCACGATGGGCAGGTTGAAGGTGAGGTAGATCAGGATCAGCACGATATGGGTGTCGAGCAGGTTTGCCTGCATCGCCAGAAGATAGACCGGCAGCGCCAGCACGATGGGGCTCGTCATCCGGTTGGAGATGAACCAGAACCAGAGGTCCGACTTCCCGCGGAACTCGTAGCGCGCCAGCGCGAAGGCGGCCGGCGCGCCGAGCAGCACCGCCAGCGCGGTCGTCGCCGTGGCGATCAGCAGGGAATTGCCGATGGCGCCAATGACCTTCGAATCCGCGAAGATGTCCTGATAGTTCTGCAGCGTCGGGGTGAACAGCCACACCGGCGGGGTAGCGAGGATATCCGCCTGGGTCTTGAAGCTCGCCGCCACCATCCAGAAGAACGGAAACAGCGTGAAGATCACCACTGCGGTCAGGCCAAGGGCGTGGAGCAGCTTGCTGGAGACGCGCATCAGTGGACCTCACGGTAGAGCAGGCGGATGTAGAGCCGGCTGATGATGATGGTGATGACGAGCAGCAGCAGCGCCTGAGCCGAGGCTGTTCCGAGATCGAAGATGCGGAAGCCGACACGCTGGATGTAGATGGAGATCAGGTCGGTCGCCGAGCCCGGCCCGCCCCGGGTCATCACGAACACCATGTCGAACAGCTTCAGCACGTCGGCCGAGCGCAGGATCATGATCGAGGTGAGGCCCGGCATGAGGTAGGGCAGCTGGACATGCCGCAGCAGAGCGAGCTTCGAGGAGGTTTCGAGCCGCGCGGCCTCCTCGATCTCGCCCGGCACCATCGACAGGCCGGCCAGGAAGATGAGGGCGCAGAATGGCGTCCACTGCCACACATCCATGATGACGATGGCGGCGAAGGCGCCCGCTGGCGTGCCGAGCCAGTCGATGGGCGCGATACCGACGAGGTCGAGGAACTGGTTAGCGACGCCGAACTCGCGGTTGAAGATCAGGCGGCCGATGAGGCCGACCACGGCGTAGGTGGTCGCCAGCGGCACCACCAGGGTGACCCGCGCCAGCGACTTGAGCATGCCCATGCCCGGCTTGTGCAGCAGCAGCGCGATGGCAAGCCCCAGCACGATCTGGATCGGCAGGACGCTGAGATAGAACTTGGCAGTGAGAAAGAGGGACGACCAGAAGGTGCTGTCGGTCAGGACCGTCACATAGTTCTCAAGCCCCACGAACGGGAAGCCGTCTCTGGGGCGAGTGATGTTGTAACGCCGGAACGAGGTGATCAGCGCGAAGATCGTGGGGTAGATGCCGATCAGGAAAAGGGTCAGGACGGCCGGCGCGAGGAACCACGCCGGCGTCCAGCGGCCATAGCCTCGATTGGGTTTCGCGGGGGCTTCGCTCATGGGCCTCGGTCCTGGCGTTGAGACGTGTGGGGGCGGCTGCGGTTCAGCCGTTCCCGCGGCTGGAGCGTATCCGGTGAACCCACGTTCACCGGATACGCTCCAGGTTGTTGTTTTGCC
>CAZIXP010000046.1:0-26947 GCA_964543245.1 uncultured Starkeya sp. | reverse complement strand
AGATCAGCCATCGCCAGATTCCGCTGGCCATGCCGGGCCAGAATGGCGGCGGCAAGCCGGCCGGCGATGGCCGCGCCGTCCATCCGGCCGGCAAACACTGGCGCAGCCGGACGTTGCCCGACCGGACGCGCAGGATTGCAGGCGTTTCACCGCCGAAACCGGAGGTGCCGGGTTGACGCCCCGCCGGCCCCACCTTACCATTCGTAAAGCTCTCGACCGAGGTTCACCCTGACATGTGCGCGCTGCGGATCGTCTGCCTCTCCTCTTTTGCGCTTGCCGTCGCTGCCGTCGCCCTTCCGGCACCTGCCAGCGCCGCGGGCGAGCCCACCAAATGGACCTGCACCGCGCCGGGGCTGAAGAGCGCCTCCTATGACGGCGGCGGCGTCGCCTATGTCCATCTCCAGGCGTTTTCCAAGGGCGGGCGCTACCCCGTGACCCGCAAGGGCAACGTCGCCACCGGCCAGACCGCCAACGGCACCACCTTCACCTGCACCGGCCAATAGGCATCAGCCACCAGGAACGGCGGCGCGACGCGGCCGGTCTCCCACCGGGCGGGCTCAGGCTGGTGCCCCGGCGGCCGCCGGCCGCTCCATCACCACCACCTCGATCGGGGCGCCGCCAAGTCCGTGCGAGAAGAAGCCCGTGCGAACCCGAAGGAAGCCATGGCGGGCGTAGAAGCGCTCGGCATTGAGGGTCGCTTCCACCGTGATCGCTCCGTCATGCCACTGTCGCGCGGCGGCGATGCCGAGGGCGAGCAGCCGGCCGCCCAAGCCGCGCCCGGCGGCCTTCGGCTTCAGGAACAGCCGCGTGACCTCGCCCGGCTCGGCATCGACGAAGCCGACCACCTCGCCACCCGCCTCCGCCACCACGGTGCGCCCGCGGGCGATGATGTCCTCGTAATAGGCCGGGCTGCGCGCGCCCATCCAGCCGGCGATCTGCTCGGGGGAATATCGTCCCGCCGCCAGCGCCCGCACCGACTCCACGGTGGTGTCGAACAGCGCCGCGCCCTCTCCCGGCCGGGCGGGGCGCAGCACGACGGCCTCGTTCGCGGGTTGCCGAGCGGCCGACGCGCTCTCCGCCATCTCAGCCCGCCCTTTCCGGCAGCCGCGCCGCCGGCGCCTTGCCGCCCACCAGCAGCAGGTCGCTCTCGTCCTTCAGGTTGACGCCGGTGAGGCGGCGGGCCAGCGCCTCCTTCAGCAGCCAGGCCAGCTTGAAGGCGGCGAGATCGTGGGAAAGCCCCTCGCCGCGGACATTGGAGATGCAGTTGCGCTCGGCATCGGTGCGGCCGCGCTTCGGGTCGAAGGTCAGGTAGAGCCCGAGGCTGTCCGGCGAGGACAGGCCGGGCCGCTCGCCCACCAGCACCACCACGGCGCGGGCGCCGAGCGCCTCGCCCACCTCGTCGCCGAGCGCCACCCGCGCCTGGTTCGCCACCACCACCGGGCCGCTGCGCCAGCCATTCTCGATGAGGCGGGCGCGGAAGGCGGCGAGAAACGGCACCGCCTGGACGTGGATCGCGGTGGAGGACAGCCCGTCGGCGACGACAAGCGCGACATCGGGCGCCGCGGCGGCGGGGTCCTCGCGCCGCAGCGTCTCCAGCGCGGCGCGGCTTTCCGGCGCAAGCCGGCGGCCGAGATCGGGCCGGCGCAGATAGATGTCGCGCCCCGTGGCGGCGGAGGAGACCGCCACTGTGGCAAAGCCCAGCCCTGCAATGCCGTCCGCGACCGCCGCGCTCTCGAACGGGGTGTGGACGGCGTCGCGCGCCTGCGCATGGGCCAGCGAGAAGCGCAGCACCTCGGAGGTCGGCAACCCCGCCCCGGCCCGCCCAAGCGCGATCCGCGCCGGGGTGAGCCCGGCGAGCCGGCGCCAGGAATCTTTCTGCACCGAGCTGTCCCGCTGGACGGAGCTGTCCCGTCGCGCGGCACCGGCCTCGCCGGCGGCGCTCCCGTTCCCGCCCGGGCCGGTGGCTTCGGTCGTCTCGCCCGCCCCGCTCATGCCGCCAGCCCCGGCGCGGCTGCCAGCAGCGGGTGATTGGCCCCCTGCGGGCGCAGCCGGCCGTCGAGCTCGGCGATGCCCATCTCCGCCAGCCAGCGGGCGAATTCCGGCGCCCGCTTCAGGCCCAGAACCTCCCGCAGATAGAGCTGGTCGTGGAACGAGGTGGACTGGTAGTTCAGCATCACGTCGTCCGAGCCGGGAATGCCCATGATGTAGGTGACGCCGGCGGCGCCGAGCAGCGTCATCAGCGTGTCCATGTCGTCCTGGTCGGCCTCGGCATGGTTGGTGTAGCAGACGTCGCAGCCCAGCGGCACGCCCATCAGCTTGCCGCAGAAATGGTCCTCCAGCCCGGCGCGGATGATCTGCTTGCCGTCATAGAGATATTCCGGGCCGATGAAGCCGACCACGGTGTTCACCAGCAGCGGCTCGAACGGCCGGCACACCGCATAGGCCCGCGCCTCCAGCGTCTGCTGGTCGACGCCGTGATGGGCGTTGGCGGACAGGGCGGAGCCCTGCCCGGTCTCGAAATACATCACATTGTCGCCGACCGTGCCGCGCTTCAGCGAGAGGGCGGCCTCGCGCCCCTCCTTCAGCACGGCGAGGTCGATGCCGAAGGAGGCATTGGCGGCCTGGGTGCCCGCCACCGACTGGAACACCAGGTCGACCGGCACGCCGCGGTTGATCACCTCGACCGAGGTGGTGACATGGGTCAGCAGGCAGCCCTGGGTCGGGATGTCGAAGCGCTGGATGATGCCGTCCACCAGCTTCAGCAGCTCGCTCAGCACCGGCACGCTGTCGGAAGCGGGGTTGATGCCGATCACCGCGTCGCCGCAGCCATAGAGCAGCCCGTCGAGAATGGCGGCGGTGATGCCGGCGGGGTCGTCGGTGGGGTGGTTGGGCTGCAGCCGCACCGCCATGGTGCCGGGCAGGCCGATGGTGTTGCGGAACCGGGTCACCACGCGGCACTTCTTCGCCACCATGATGAGGTCCTGGTTGCGCATCAGCTTGGACACCGCCGCCGCCATCTCCGGGGTGATGCCGGGCGCGAGGGCGGCGAGAACCGCCGGCGTCGCCCGCTCCGACAGCAGGAAGTCGCGGAAATCCCCGACCGTCAGATGCGCGACGGGGGCGAAGGCCGCCGCGTCATGGGTGTCGAGGATGAGGCGGGTCACCTCGTCCGCCTCATAGGGCACCAGCGCCTCGGTGAGGAAGGTGGCGAGCGGCACCTCGGCAAGGCACATGCGGGCGGCGACGTTCTCCTCGGCCGAGGCGGCGGCGATGCCCGCCAGCATGTCGCCGGAGCGCGGCGGCGTCGCCTTGGCCATGAGATCGCGGAGGTCGGCGAAGACCCAGCTGCGCGCGCCGATCACGTGACGATAGGCCATGGACACCTCCTGCGACGCGGGGCCGGGCGAACTGCCCAATCGGGCGCCACGGCGGAACCTGCTGCATTGTGCGGCGCCCGTGCGCCCCTGCCAAGCCCGGACGTCTAAGCCGGCCTGACAGCGAGGCCAAGCCGGGCGCTCATGGGCGGCAACAGCCCGTGCGCCGGCGCCTCCTCCACCGGGTGGAAGCCCGAGCGGCAGGCGCGGCACGCGCCCGCCCCGCATATGCGGCATACCACATGCCACGCTTTACGGGCGCCGGCCTGCCCGCTACCAACCCGAGAGGACACAGCCCCGCCGGCAGCCGGACGGGCGGCAAGGGAAAACGCGCATGGCCACCTTCATTCTTCTCCACGGCTCCTGGCACTGGGGCGGCTGCTTCGGCAAGGTGGCGAACCTGCTGGCGGCGCAGGGCCACGCCGTCATCGCGCCCGACCTCGCCAGCCACGGCTTCGACCCCACCCCCACCGCCGCCGTCACCGACATCGCGGTCTATGCCGCCCCGGCCCGGGCGGCGCTGGAGACGGTGTCCGGCCGGGCAATCCTGGTGGGGCATTCCGTGGGCGGGGCGACCTGCACCTGGCTCGGCGAGCTGATGGCGGAGAAGGTCGCGGCGCTGGTCTATCTCACCGGCTTCATGGCGCCGGCCGGCCGCAGCGCGCGCGACTTCGTCATGACCCCGACCTATCTCAAGGACCCCGCCATCGTCGCCAGCCAGGGCATGCTGCGCATGGGCAAGGAGGGGCTCGGCATCGACCTCGCCAAGCGCGACCTCGTGGTCGGCTCGCTCTATTCCGACTGCAGCGCGCGCGACATCGAGGTCGCGCTGGCCAATCTGGTGCGGGTGACCCCGCACGCCCCCTTCGCCGCCGTCTCGCAGGCGACGCCCGCCCGCTATGGCCGCCTGCCGCGCCACTACATCGAATGCCTGCACGATCGCGCCTTGCCGCTGGCGGTGCAGCGCGAGATGCAGCAGGCGGTGCCGGGCGCCACGGTGCACCAGCTCAATGCCGGGCATTCACCCTTTCTTAGCCAACCGGAGGAACTGGCGGCAACGCTCGCCCGAATCGCCTGATCCGGCCGCTGCGCCGCAGCAAGGCCCCTATCCACACCCCCGGCCTCGGTGGTACCGTGGCAAGGTGCCACGTCTGGGGCTGGCACGTGGGGGGCGGTCGTGCCGAGCGTTCGAGTTTGCGTTTCCGCCGCCGTGGCGCGCCTGCCGCGTTTCGTTGCGGTCTTCTTCGTTGCGGCCATGGTGGTCGGCTGCGCCGGCCGGCCCGGCCCGGATGCGCTCGACATCAGCGAGGCGACCACCCCCGGCGCGCATGAGCACACCCTGCTTGTCGCCTCCACCCGCGCCCGCGACCCGCGGCCCGGCGTGTTCTACAATGGCGACCGCTCGGAGGCGCTCAGCTTCGCCCGCTTCGACATGAGCGTGCCGCCCACCCACACCGCGGGCGGGGTGGAGTGGCCGCGCAAGTCGCCGCCCAACCCCGAAACCGACATGGTGGTGCGCGAGGCGGTCTATCGCGAGAGCCCGCGCGAATTCGACGCCGACCTCGCCGCCGAGCTGGCCAAGCGGCCGCCGGGGCAGAAGAAGGTCATCATCTTCATCCACGGCTACAACACCATGTTCTCCGAGGCGCTCTACCGCCTCACCCAGATGACCGAGGATTCCGGCCAGCTGGGCGTGCCGGTGCTGTTCACCTGGGCTTCGCGCGGCGACACCGTGGACTATGTCTACGACAACAACAGCGCCACCGCCGCCCGCGACGGGCTGGAGCAGACCATCCGCATGGTGTTCGCCAGCGGCGCCGAGGAGGTCAGCATCCTCGCCCATTCCATGGGCAACTGGGTGACGGTGGAGGCGATGCGGCAGATCCGCATCTCCGGCAACCTCATCCCGGTGCAGAAGCTGGGCAATGTCATCCTCGCCGCGCCGGACATCGACGTCGACGTGTTCAAGACCCAGCTGAAGCGCTTCGGCAAGCTGCCGCGGCCCTTCATCGTCGTGGTCTCGGCCGACGACAAGGCGCTGGGCTTTTCCCAGTTCATCGCCGGCGGCAAGGGCCGGCTGGGCGCCTATACCAACGATGCCGAGCTGGTCGAGCTGGGCGCGGTGGTGATCGACATGACCAAGGTGAAGGGCCTCGACGACTTCAACCACGGCAAGTTCGCCCAGCTCGCCGCCATGACGCCGGAAATGCAGAAGCTGGCGCTCGCGGCACGGCAGGGCAAATCCGCCGAGGTCATCGACGTCAACGGCATCCGGGTGGTCGGCCTCGCCCGGCTGGGCCAGGCCATGGCCCCGCCCGGCAAGCCGCAGCCGGCGACGCCGCCGCCCGCGACCGAAGAAGAGGTTTCGGCCCCCGCCGCGGACCCCCGCGCTCAGTAAGACGCTGCGGGCGAGCGCCCCCGAGCTTCCCCCGGATGCCGCCGGAGCCGTGCCGGCCGCGGAGCGGACGCGGCAGGCGCGGACTGGCGGGGCGACGCCGCCCCGGTGCCAAACGCGGCTCATGGCCGCCTCGCCGGAGGCCCCATACCCCTTACCGGCCAGCCGGGACCAACCCGGCCCCGTCCCGGACACGACGCCGGGCATCCCGCCGGGTCGGCGACGCTCGGACAACGAAGCCGGACCGTGACCCACCGGCTCCCGCGCGGCGGCGCCCGCAGAGCGCCCGCCGCAAGGCGCGGGGCCGCCGGCCGGGCCGCTCTCATCGCCTTTTCTTCTCGCCTTCATGAGAACATCGCGTTTCCCGATGGCGACGGCTTCGCCTAGCGTTTCGCGCGTTGCCGATCGCCGGAGCTTTCCATGTCGCCCCCCGCCGCCTCGTCCTCCCACGGCGCCCGCCCCGGCCTTTCCGCCGGACCGCGCCCGCCGGCCAGCCCCGTGCCCCGGACGACCGGCACGCCCGAGGCTGCCGATGCCCGCTCGCGCCCGCTGAGCCCCCCCCGGCTGCCGATCCCGCTGCTGGTCGCCACCTTCTGCGTGCTGTGGTCGTCCGCCTTCGCCGGGGCCAAGCTGGCGCTGGCGGACTGCCCGCCGCTGCTGCTGCTGACCCTGCGCTTCCTGCTGGCGGGCGGGCTGATGCTGGGCCTCGCCCGGCTGACGGAGGGGCGGATCGCGCTGACACGGCGGGATCTGCGCGCGCTGGTGCTCATCGGTACGCTGAACAACGCGCTCTATCTCGGCCTCAGCTTCGTCGCCCTCTCCTTTGCCAGCTCGGCCTATTCGGCGGTGCTGTCGAGCTGCCTGCCGCTGCTGGTGGCGCTGGCGGCGGGGCCGGTGCTGGGCGAGCGGCTGACCCCGGGCCGCTGGCTCGGCATCGGGCTCGGCCTTGCCGGCGTCGCCATCGTGCTGCGCTCGCGGCTGGCGGGGGCGCATGAAAGCCTGGAGGCGACCTTGCTGATCGCGCTGGCGGTCACCTCGCTCGCCGCCGGCACCGTCGCCTACAAGGCGCTGAAGCCGCAGGGCGGCATCTGGACCGGCACCGCCGTGCAGTTCCTCACCGGCGGCGTGCTGCTGATGCCGCTCGCCCTCGCCACGGAGCATGTGGGGGACATTCACCTCACTACCCGCTTCCTGCTGGGGCTGGGCTATCTCGTCTTCGCGGTGTCGGTCGGCGGCTACTGGCTGTGGTTCTACCTGCTCACCCGCTCCACCGCGACAGCGGCCTCCAGCCTGCACTTCCTCATGCCGCCGCTCGGCCTGCTGTTCGGCTGGCTGCTGCTGGGCGAGGCGGTGCCGGCAATGGACATCGTCGGCATCGTGCCGATCGCGCTCGGCATCTGGCTGGTGACGCGGGCGCCGCCGCCCGCGCGATGAGGCCGCCCGGGGCATGAGACGGGCGGAGCCGGCTCAGGCGACAGCCGCCGCCGGCTGCAGCGCCGGGCGCAGTGCCGCCAGCAGCTCGAAAGAGCGCTTCTTGGCGGCGGGATCGTAGATCGGGGTGGTGATCATCAGCTCGTCGGCCAGCGTGGTCGCGAGGAAGCGGTTCAGCCCGGCCGCCACCGTCTCCGGCCCACCCACCAGCACGCGCTCGCGGTTGCGGCGAATGAAGGCGCGGTCGGCCTCGGTGTAGGGATAGGCGGCCGCCTCGTCCGGCGAGGGGATCGGGGCGAAGGAGCCGCGCTGCCGGCGCAGATGCGAGAGATCGACCGAGGCGGCGAGCCGCTCCGCCTCCGCATCGCTCTCCGCGCACACCACCGACAGAGCGAGGATGGCGTGGGGCTTCGCCAGATGCTCGGAGGGCTGGAAGCCGTCGCGGTAGCTCAGCATCGCGTCGAGCACGTCGTGGGTGGCGAAATGGTGGGCGAAGGCGAAGCCGACGCCGATCTGCGCGGAGAGCCGGGCGCTGTAGCCACTGGAGCCGAGCAGGAAGAGCGGCGGCAGCCGCACATCCACCGGCATGACCTGAATCTTGCGGAACGGGTGGTCCGGCGCCCAGCGGCCATCGTCAAAGGCCATCAGCTCGCGGAGCCGGTCGAGGAAATCGTCCTCCGGCTCGACATTCTGCCGCCGCCGCAGCGCGAAGGAGGCCAGCTGGTCGCTGCCGGGCGCGCGGCCGAGCCCGAGATCGACCCGGCCGGGATAGAGCGCCTCCAGCACCTTGAAGCGTTCCGCCACCATCAGCGGCGCGTGGTTCGGCAGCATCACGCCGCCGGAGCCGACGCGGATGCGCCGGGTCGCCGCGAGAATCTGGCCGGCCATGATGTCGGGCGCGCCGCTCGCCACGGAGGGCAGATTGTGGTGCTCGGCGACCCAGAAGCGGGCGAAGCCCAGCGCGTCGACATGACGGGCGAGCTCGATGGTGCCGCGCAGCGCCTCCGGCCCGGAATGGCCGGCGGTGACGAAGGAAAGGTCGAGAACCGACAGCGGCACCGCCGCGGCCGGGGTCTCGGGCGAAGACAAGGGCGGGGACGAGGGCTGATGAGCGTTCATCCCCGTTAGGTAGGGCCGCATCGGTCCGCCGCAAGTGCATCGCGTGCGATAGAATTGAAAACAGCCGCGCCGCGCGGCTGAGAATTGCATGGCCGCACCGAGCGGCCTGGGGTTTGCGGGAAGGCGCCGGCGGCGCGACGCCTCCGGCAGGCACGCCTCCGGCAGCGCGCGATCCGGGTTGCGCCCGCTGGCAAACGGGTTGCGCCTATGGTAATTCAGGCGCAACCGCACCAGCGCAACCGCACAGAGGCAAAGCCATGGCCACCACCACGATCGGCGTGAAGATCGACGAGGATCTGCGCAACCGCCTGAAGGTCGCCGCCGACCGTCACGGCCGCACGCCGCACGCGGTGATCAAGCAGGCCCTGCTGGCCGCGCTGGAACGGCTGGAAGCCGGCGAGCCGCTTCCCGCCGCCGGCGAAGAGGCCGAAGCGGACACCCCGGCGCTGGCCGAGCCCGGCCGGCCGGACAACCGCTTCCTGCCCTTCGCACAGGGCGTGCTGCCGCAGACCGTGCTGCGCGCCCGCATCACCTCGGCCTACCGCACCCCGGAACCGGACTGTGTGCCGCTGCTGGTGTCGGAGGCCGCGCTCAATGCGGAAGAGGCTTCCCGCGTGCGGGAGCGCGCCGCCGCGCTGGTGCGCGCACTGCGGGAGAAGGGCCGCAAGGGCGCGGTGGAAGGGCTGATCCACGAATATTCGCTGTCCAGCCAGGAAGGCGTCGCGCTGATGTGCCTCGCCGAGGCGCTGCTGCGCATTCCCGACCGCGCCACCCGCGACGCGCTGATCCGTGACAAGATCGGCGTGGGCGACTGGCAGTCCCATCTCGGCCACAGCCCTTCGCTGTTCGTCAACGCCGCGACCTGGGGCCTGCTGGTCACCGGCCGGCTGACCGCGACGACCAGTGAGAGTGGTCTCACCGTCGCCCTCACCCGCCTCATCGGTCGCGGCGGCGAACCCCTGATCCGCAAGGGCGTCGACCTCGCGATGCGGATGATGGGCGAGCAGTTCGTCACCGGGCAGACCATTTCGGAAGCCCTCGCCAATTCGCGCAAGCTTGAGGCGAAGGGATTCCGCTATTCCTATGACATGCTTGGCGAAGCCGCGACGACGGCGGCGGATGCGGCGCGCTATTTCGCCGATTACGAGCAGGCGATCCACGCCATCGGCAAGGCTTCCGGCCGGCGCGGCATTTATGAAGGGCCGGGGATCTCGATCAAGCTGTCGGCGCTCCACCCGCGTTATGCCCGCGCCAAATATGACCGCGTCATCAACGAGTTGCTGCCCCGCGTCGCCGCCCTCGCCCGTCTCGCCCGCCACTACGACATCGGGCTGAACATCGACGCGGAGGAGGCCGACCGGCTGGAAATCTCGCTCGACCTCTTGGAAGCGCTGTGCTTCGACGAGACGCTGGCGGGCTGGAACGGCATCGGCTTCGTGATCCAGGCGTATCAGAAGCGCTGTCCCTATGTCGTTGATTTCCTTGTGGACCTTGCCCGCCGCAGCGGGCGCCGGCTGATGGTGCGGCTGGTGAAGGGGGCCTATTGGGACAGCGAAATCAAGCGTGCCCAGCTCGACGGGCTGGAAGGCTTCCCGGTCTATACCCGCAAGCTCCACACCGACGTGTCGTATCTCGCCTGCGCGCGCAAGCTGCTCGCCGCCCCCGACGCGGTCTTCCCGCAATTCGCCACCCACAACGCCCAGACATTGGCGGCGGTGATGGAGATGGCGGGGCCGAACTATTATGCCGGCCAGTATGAATTCCAGTGCCTACACGGCATGGGCGAGCCGCTCTATGAAGAGGTGGTCGGGCGCGAGAAGCTCGGCCGGCCCTGCCGCATCTATGCCCCGGTCGGCACCCACGAGACGCTGCTGGCGTATCTGGTGCGGCGCCTGCTGGAGAACGGCGCCAATTCCTCCTTCGTGAACCGCATCGCCGACCTCGCCGTCCCGGTGGAGGAGCTGGCGGCGGACCCGGTGGAGGCGGCGCGGGCGATCCAGCCGGTGGGGGCGCCGCACCCGGCGATCGCCCTGCCGGCGGCGCTGTTCGGCCCCGCCCGGCGCAACTCCGCCGGCATCGACCTGTCGAACGAGCAGCGGCTCGGCTCGCTGGCCGGCGCGCTGCTCTCCGGCGCGGCGGCGCCGCTGCGCGCGGTGCCGCTGCTCGGCGACGGGCCGGCGCCCGGCCTGCCCCGGGCGGTGCTGAACCCGGCCGATCACCGCGACGAGGTGGGCGTCGTCGAGGAGGCAACGCCGGAGACCGTGCAGCGCGCGCTCGAACAGGCGGTCGCGGCCGCACCGATCTGGCAGTCGACCCCGCCGGCCGAGCGCGCCGCCTGCCTCGCCCGCGCCGCCGAGCTGATGGAGGCACGGATGCCCGCGCTCATCGGCGTCATCGTGCGGGAAGCCGGTAAGTCCATTCCCAACGCCGTCGGCGAGGTGCGCGAGGCCGTCGATTTCCTGCGCTATTACGGCGCGGAGGCCGCCGCCCGCTTCTCCAACGACACCCACCGTCCGCTGGGGCCGGTGGTCTGCATCAGCCCGTGGAATTTCCCGCTCGCCATCTTCACCGGCCAGGTCGCGGCGGCGCTGGCGGCAGGCAATGCGGTGCTGGCGAAGCCGGCGGAAGAAACCCCGCTGATCGCCAGCCTCGCCATCGGGCTGCTGCGCGAGGCCGGGGTGCCGCCCGGCGTGGTGCAGTTCCTGCCGGGCGCCGGCGATGTCGGCGCGGCGCTGGTCGGCGATGCCCGCACCCGCGGCGTGATGTTCACCGGCTCCACCGAGGTGGCGCGGCTGATCCAGCGGCAGCTCGCCGGCCGGCTGAGCCCCGAAGGGCGCGTCATCCCGCTGATCGCCGAAACCGGCGGCCAGAACGCGATGATCGTCGATTCTTCGGCGCTGGCGGAGCAGGTGGTGGGCGACGTCATCGCCTCCGCCTTCGATTCGGCGGGTCAGCGCTGCTCGGCGCTGCGGGTGCTGTGCGTGCAGGAGGACGTGGCGGAGCGCGTGCTCACCATGCTGCGCGGCGCGCTGGAGGAGATCGCGCTGGGCGACCCCGCGCGGCTTGCCACCGATGTCGGCCCGGTCATTTCGGCGGAGGCGCAGGCGACGATCGAGGCCCATATCGCGACGCTGCGCGAGGCGGGGCGCGCCGTCCACCAGATCGCGGTGCCGGCCGAATGCCGCGCCGGCACCTTCGTGCCGCCCACCCTCATCGAGATCGGCAGCCTCGCCGAGCTGAAGCGCGAGGTGTTCGGCCCGGTGCTGCATGTGGTGCGGTTTGCCCGCGAGCGGCTCGACGACCTCATCGCCGAGATCATCGCCACCGGCTACGGCCTCACCTTCGGGCTCCACACCCGGATCGACGAGACCATCGCCCATGTGACCGAGCGGGTCGAGGCGGGCAATCTCTACGTCAACCGCAACATCATCGGCGCGGTGGTGGGCGTGCAGCCCTTCGGCGGCCATGGGCTGTCGGGCACCGGCCCCAAGGCCGGCGGCCCGCTCTATCTCTACCGCCTGCTCGCGACCCGCCCGGTGGAACTGCCTGTCGATGCCCCGGCCCACGCGCCGGAGCCCGCCCGGCTGTTCGTTGCCGGCATCGAGGAGGCGCCGATCCGCGCCCGCTGCGAGGCGCTGCTGGCCGCCACCCGGCTGGGCGCGAGCGTGGAGCTTCCCGGCCCGGTGGGGGAGCGCAACGTCTACCGCCTGACGCCCCGCGGCACCGTGCTGTGCCTGCCGGCGAGCCGCCTCGGCTTCGCCCTGCAGGTGACGGCGGCGCTGGCGACCGGCAACGAGGTGCGGCTGCCGCCCGCCTATGCCGAGCAGGTGCCGGCGGGGCTCGGGGTGGTCGCCGGCACGGTTCTCGACCGCACCGCCGCGGCCTTCGACGCGGTGCTGTTCGAGGGCGACGGCGATGCCCTCAAGCGGCTGGGCGAGGAGATCGCCGCGCGGCCGGGGGCCATCGTTCCGGTGGCCGGGCTCGGTTCCGGGCAGATCGAGGCCGGCGAGGACTACCCGCTCGACCTGCTGCTGCTGGAGCGCTCCATCAGCACCAACACCGCGGCCGCGGGCGGCAATGCCAGCCTGATGTCGATCGGCTGAGGAAAGCTGTAGGGCCGGAGGGGACCGCCGGGAATCGCGGCGGTCCCGCGCATCCTTCCCGGAGCGGACATGCGCCAAGAAAAACGATGTGTACACACGGAAACTTCCCCAGCGAAAGGCCACCGCAAAGATGCGGCTGGACAGGTGTCTTCCCCTCCCACAGTATTCAGAATCGAAGACACGATAAAAAAAGGCCAAGGTGATGGAAACACGCAAGGAAGCGGCACCGAGCGCGGCGCAGCGCGCGCGGGATGACGTTCGGCGCGCCCAGCGTCGCGGTGGCTATTTACCTCCAGGACATCCTTATTCCAAGCTGCCGACCTGGGTGCCCTATCCTCTCGCCAAGTTCATCATGGACATGGTGACGCCGCTGGACTCCACCAGCTCCCGCAAGCGCAAGCGACGCACCTCCCCGCGCGACTGACCCGCCGAAGGGGGCCCGCAGCCTTGGCGGGCCGCGCCGCCCGCCACGCCCCGCCGGCACTGGAACGCCAACCGGACAGTGCGTCGAACATCATGACACCGCGCGTCATTGCCGCCCTGCTGCTGTCGCCGATCACGGCCTTCATCGGCCGGCTGCTGCTGGTGTTCGCCTTTCTCGGCAGCGGCATCTCCAAGGCGATCGATTTTCCCGCCGCCACCGCCGAAATGGAGCATTTCGGGCTCGACCCGCCCTGGCTCTTCGCCCTCCTCACCCTCGTCACGCAGATCGTCGGCTCGGTGCTGATCCTGTTCAACCGCGCGACCTGGCTGGGGGCGGGCGCCCTCGCGGTGTTCACGCTGCTGACCATCCCGATCGCGCATCATTTCTGGGCGCTCAGCGGCGAGCGGGCGCAGGTCGAGTTCTATTTCGCGATGGAACACCTCTCCATCGTCGGCGGCATGATCCTCGCCGCCGCGCTCGCGGTACGGGCGGAGCGGGGCTGACCCTGTGGCTTCCGGCCCGCCGGCGGCGGGGTCGCACCCCCGGCGCGCGCTCTTGAACTCCGCCACCTTCCCCGGCTAGTTGAAGGCAACAACAGGAAGGGGCGCAGACCCATGCAGCGCGCGGCGCGGACCATCGATCCCAACAGCGACGCCGCCATCGCGGCATCCGTGACGCCACGGCCGATCGAGGAGATCGGCGGGGCGCTCGGCATCGCCGCCGCGGACCTCTACCGCTACGGTCCCTACAAGGGCAAGATCGCGCTGCCGCTGGCGACGCGGGCGGAAGCCCGTCCGCGCGGCAAGCTGATTCTCGTCACCGCCATCAACCCGACCCCGGCCGGCGAGGGCAAGACGACCACCACCATCGGGCTCGGCGACGCGCTGGCCAGCCGCGGCCAGCGCACCGCCATCGCCCTGCGCGAGCCGAGCCTCGGCCCGGTGTTCGGCGCCAAGGGCGGCGCCACCGGCGGCGGCCGTGCCCAGGTGATCCCGATGGACGAGATCAACCTGCATTTCACCGGCGACCTCCACGCCATCACCGCCGCGCACAACCTGCTCGCGGCGGCGATCGACAACCACCTGTTCTGGGGCAACGCCCTAGACATCGACGTGCGCCGGGTGACGTGGCGCCGGGTGATGGACCTGAACGACCGCGCCCTGCGCCGCGTCACGGTGGGTCTCGGCGGCGTCGCCAACGGCTTTCCGCGCGAGGACGGCTTCGACATCACCGTGGCCAGCGAGGTGATGGCGATCTTCTGCCTCGCCCGCTCCCTCGCCGATCTCGAGGCGCGGCTCGGCCGCATGGTGGTGGCGCAGACCCACGCCCGCACCCCGGTGACGGCCGCCGACATCGGCGTCACCGGCGCCATGACCGCGCTGCTGCGCGACGCCTTCCAGCCCAACCTGGTGCAGACGCTGGAGGGCACCCCGGTGCTGATCCATGGCGGGCCCTTCGCCAACATCGCTCATGGCTGCAATTCGGTGATAGCGACCCGCACCGCGCTCGGCCTCGCCGACTATGTGGTGACGGAGGCCGGCTTCGGCGCCGACCTCGGCGCGGAGAAGTTCCTCGACATCAAGTGCCGGCAGGCGGAGCTGACACCGGCGGCGGTGGTGGTGGTGGCCACGGTGCGGGCGCTGAAGATGCATGGCGGCGTCCCCCAGGACGCGCTCGGGCGGGAAGACGTGGCGGCGGTGGAGGCCGGCACCACCAATCTGGTGCGGCACCTGCAGAACATGGCGGCCTTCGGCCTGCCCACCGTGGTCGCCATCAACCGCTTCAACAGCGACACCCCGGCCGAGATCGCGACCATCGAGGCGGCCTGCCGCGCTGTGGGCGCCAGCGTTCACCTCTGCACCCATTGGGCGGAGGGCTCCGTGGGGGCGGTGGAGCTGGCGGACACGGTGATTCAGCTCGCCGAACTGCCCTCGGGCTTCCGCCCGCTCTATGGCGACGACCCCTCGCTGATCGAGAAGATCGAGACCATCGCCAAGCGCATCTACCGCGCGGGCTCGGTGGCGTTCGACCCGGCGGCGCTGGCCAGGCTGGCGGATTACGAGGCGCGCGGTTTCGGCCGGCTGCCGGTCTGCATGGCCAAGACGCCCTACAGCTTCTCCGCCGATCCCGGCCGGCGCGGCGCGCCGGAGGGTTTCGTGCTGCCGGTGCGCGAGGTGCGGCTGTCGGCCGGCGCCGGCTTCGTGGTGGCGCTGTGCGGCGATGTCATGACCATGCCGGGCCTGCCGCGCCGGCCGGCGGCCGAGCACATCTATGTCGACGAGGCCGGCGCCATCGGCGGGCTGAGCTGAAACACGCCGGACGCCGCGCCCACCCGGCGCGGCCGCCACGACAGGCCGCTTGCCGAAACCGGTAGACGGAAGGCACTTAAAATGCCTCGGGCACCGCCCGTGTGGGTTCGAGTCCCACAGCGGCCACCACATGTCCCGCCCCGGTCGTTGCCGGAAGGCCGGGGGCGGGAACCCGGCCGGGCGCGGCGGGTTCATGACGCCAGGACAACCGCGCCAGTATGGCGCCACACCAGGACGGCGCCGCGCCGCGGCGATGCGGAGGAGACCGGCATGGATCGTTTCACCGGCGGCTGCCTGTGCGGCCAGGTGCGCTTCGAGGCGACCGGCCGGCCGGATCGCGTCGGCCTCTGCCACTGCCTCGACTGCCGCAAGCACCATGGCGCGGTGTTCTATGCCGCCGCGATCTTCCCGCAGGCCGCGGTGACCGTGACCGGCGAGACCCGCGACTATGCCGGCCGGTTCTTCTGCCCGCGCTGCGGCTCCTCGGTCTTCGCCCGCTCCGGCGCGGAGGTGGAGTTGCATCTCGGCGCCTTCGACGCGCCGGACCAGTTCGTGCCGACCTATGAGAACTGGGTGGTGCGCCGCGAATCCTGGCTGCCGCCCTTCCCGCTCGCCCGGCACTACCCCGGCAATCGCGAGGGCTCCGGCCCCTCCGAGCCCTAGCCGCCACGGCTGGGACTTGGGATGGCTGGCGCCAACGTGCGGCGGTGGCACGACTACATCGATACACGCCGCCTCACGGACGTCGCCCCGTCTCCGATTGGCGGAAGGTGAGCTCCTGCCGGACATGGCAGAAGCATATGTTAACCAACTCATCAGACAGCGTCATGTGACGGTCTTTAATTACCCCTAGATTCGTTGTGCTACAATTTTACGCAAGACTCGATGCCGGCCTGCCACAACTACGATATTGTTGAATCGCGCCGCCTACCTTAGCGTGCGGACGTCAACGGCAATTGGTGATATTATGATTTCGAAGCAAATTGGGATTGAATACCTCCGATTCTTTCTCTCTCTTGCGGTTGTTTTTTACCATTATTTTTATTACGGTCCTATCGAAGGACATGTTTCCTCTTATTTCGAAGCCTGGGATGGGCTTGTTTATGGCCGCTTCGCGGTCTCCGCCTTCTTCATCATCAGTGGCTACGTGATCTATTTTTCGGCGCAGGGCCGAAGCTGGCGTTCCTTCGCGGCCTCCCGCGTCTCGCGCCTGTATCCCGCCCTTCTGATCTGCGCGCTCATCACCGCTCTGGCCGAGTTGCCCTATCAGGGTGAAAACCTGTTCCGGCTCGTCCGTTCGCTGGCGGCGGCCTGGGCGTTCGTGCCGCTCTATTTCAGCAAGGGCCAGATCGACCCCTCCTACTGGTCGATCGTCTATGAGCTGCGCTTCTACGTCATCGTCGCCATCCTGCTCTGCCTGTCGTTGTTCAACCGGCTGGTCCTGCTGCTGACGCTCGCCGCTGTTGTGGGCGCGGGGCTGCAGATGCTGGGGATGTTTCCGAGGCTGACCGGCTATATCCTCTTCCCCTACGTGTCGTTCTTCGCCATGGGCGCCATCCTCGCGCGGGTGAGGAACGAGGGGCTGGGCGTTGTCGCGGTGCTGCTGATGGGCCTGCACCTGCTGATCGCGGCCTATGGCACGCATATAAGCTATGAGCGCGTCGACATGTTCGACGGCGAGCGGTCATCGTTCGGGGTCAGCCTCGCGGTCGTGGCTGTCTGTCTGGCGCTGGTGCTGCTGGTGATGCGGGTAACGATCCACGGCCGGCTGGCCGAGATCGGGCAGACGCTCGGAGCTATCAGCTACCCGCTTTATCTCGTTCACCAGCTCGCGGGTTACCGGCTGCTGGAAGCCCTCGGCCCGACGCTGGGCGCCGTGGGCGCCGGCGCGGTCACCGTCGTTGCGGCGATACTGGTCGCCTATGCCGTGCATATCGGGGTGGAGCGCCCGCTGGCCGGCCCGCTCCGGACCTTCCTTGCCGGAAAGCCCAAGCCGCCGGGCGGCAAGCTCGAGGCGGCCCCGGTTCCGGGCTGACGCAGGGAGGCGCCCGCGCCCGCCGTCGGGCGCGGGCGTCGGGCGCCTCAGGCCACGCCGTCGCGGATCGGGGGCTGGAAGCTCAACCCCATGTCCCAGGGAAAATAGATCCAGGTGTCCTGGCTGACCTCGGTGATGAAGGTGTCCACCACCGGGCGGCCGAGCGGCTTGGCGTAGACCGTGGCGAAATGTGCCTTGGGCAGCATGGCGCGCACGAGGCTCGCGGTCTTGCCGGTGTCGACGAGGTCGTCGATGACCAGCAGCCCCTCCCCACCCTCGCGGCCGGCGGCGAACACCGCCTCGGCGATCGGCTTCAGCACCTGCATTTCGCCCTGGTTCTTGTAGTCGTGGTAGCTCGCGATGCACACCGTCTCGATCAGCCGGGTGCCGAGCTCGCGCGCCACGATGGCGGCGGGCACCAGTCCGCCGCGGGTGATGCAGACGATGCCCTCGAACGGACCAGCCCCGGCGAGCCGCCACGCCAGCGCGCGGGCGTCGCGGTGGAACTGGTCCCAGGAGACGGGAAAGGCCTTCTGCTGGCGGCTGTCGGTCATGAGGCGGTGTCCCGGCGAGGTCGATCGGCCCCGCATCCTTAGAGCACGGGCCGATCCGCTTGCAACACAGGCGCGACGATCGAGACGGGCATCCTCATCACGGAAGGCGCCGGCGACGGGCGTGGGCGCACCCGCCCGCCCCATCCGCGGCGCCCGAGGCGGCGGCGACGCCTACCGCCCGCCCTGCCGCGCGATGTCGGCCACCATCGCCCGGACATCGGCCAGCGCGGCGGCGAGCTTCTCCGCGTCGCGGGCGCGCACCACCAGATTGGTATTGGGACGGCCATCCTCGGCGATGAAGGGATAGCTGCCGATCGAAGTCTCGGGATGGGCGGCGGCGATGGCGGCGAGCGGGCCGCCAATGTCGCCTTCCCTGGCGTTGGCCGGCACGGTCTCGGAGAGCATCCGCCGCCCGGTGGCGAGCTTCGGCGCCACCTCGTCGAGCATCGCCTGCATGATGGTGGGCACCCCCGCCATCACGATGACGTTGCCGATCCAGAAGCCGGGCGCCTTGGACACCTTGTTGGCGACCAGTTCCGCGCCCTGGGGAATCCGCGCCATGCGCAGTCGGGCCTCGTTCAGCTCGGCTTCGGGGATGCGCTCCAGCAGCATGGCGCGGGCGCGGGGGTCGACGTCGATCGGCACGCCGAACGCCTTCGCCACCGAATCGGCGGTGATGTCGTCATGGGTGGGGCCGATGCCGCCGGTGGTGAACACATAGGCATAGCGTGCCCGGAGCGCGTTCACCGCGGCCACGATCTCGGCCTCAATGTCCGGCACCACCCGCACTTCCGACAGGTCGATGCCGATGGCGGTGAGGTATTCGGCGATATAGCCGATATTCCGGTCCTTGGTGCGGCCGGAGAGGATCTCGTCGCCGATCACCAGCAGCGCCGCCGTTACCGGGGTATCCGTCGTGCCCATTCGATTCCCTCCCATGCGGCACCGATGGATAGCGCCGCCCCAAATGAACGCAAGCCGCGCCGCAAGCCGCGGCAGGACGCCTCAACAATGTGCAGGAGCGTCGCAGCTGACGATTTTGCTCCAATGGCCGCCGCACAGGCTCTTCCTATGGCACGCGGTTTGTAGCTAACGTGAGTCAGCAGGGGAGTAGAAGTCCGCCAATGACCGTCGCGTTCGACGAAATGACCAATGTGGACGGTTCCATCCGAACCGCCTATGCCGCCCTCTCCCGATGGCTCAAAGAGGTCCCTCCGGACGTCCTCGATTACCGTCGCAAGGAAGCCGAATTCATCTTTCGGCGGATCGGCATCACATTCGCCGTCTATGGCGACAGCGATGCCCAGGAGCGGCTCATCCCGTTCGACATCATCCCGCGCATCCTCACCAGCACGGAGTGGCAGCGGCTGTCGCGCGGGCTGGAGCAGCGCACCAAGGCGCTGAACCTCTACCTCAAAGACATCTATTCCCGGCGGGAGATCCTCAAGGCCGGGGTGGTGCCGGAGGACCTTGTCTACCAGAACCCGGCGTTCCGCCCGGAGATGAACGGCCAGAAGGTGCCGCACGACCTCTATGTGCACATCGCCGGCATCGACGTGGTGCGCATCGACGCCGAGACCTTCTATGTGCTCGAGGACAATGCCCGCACCCCCTCCGGCGTCTCCTACATGCTGGAGAACCGGGAGATCATGATGCGGCTGTTCCCGGAGCTGTTCTCCGAGAACCGCGTCGCCCCGGTCGAAAACTACACCGACGAACTGCTCGCCACCCTCAAGTCGCTGGCGCCGGTCACCTCCAGCAGCGACCCCAACGTGGTGGTGCTGACGCCGGGCATCTACAACTCGGCCTATTACGAGCACTCCTTCCTCGCCGACAAGCTGGGCGTCGAGCTGGTGGAGGGGCGCGACCTCTTCATCAAGAACGACGTCGTCTACATGCGAACGACCGAAGGGCCGAAGCGGGTGGACGTGATCTACCGCCGGCTCGACGACGACTTCATCGACCCCCTCGCCTTCCGGCCGGACAGCATGCTCGGCGTGCCGGGGCTGATGAGCGCGTACCACGCCGGCAACGTCACCCTCACTAATGCGGTGGGCACCGGCGTCGCCGACGACAAGGCGGTCTACAGCTACATGCCGGAGATCGTGCGGTTCTATCTCGGCGAGGAGCCGCTGCTGAAGAACGTGCCGACCTGGCGCTGCCGCGAGGCCGACCACCTGAAATACGTGCTCGACCACCTGGAAGAGCTGGTGGTGAAGGAAGTCCACGGCTCCGGCGGCTATGGCATGCTCATCGGCCCGCGCGCCGACAAGGCGCAGGTCGAGCTGTTCCGCGCCAAGCTGAAGCAGGACCCCACCAACTTCATCGCTCAGCCGACGCTGGCGCTATCCACCTGCCCGACCTTCGTCGAGGAGGGCATCGCGCCGCGCCATGTCGACCTGCGTCCCTTCGTGCTGACCGGCGCCGACCGCACCCGCATCGTGCCGGGCGGCCTCACCCGGGTGGCGCTGCAGGCCGGCTCGCTGGTGGTGAACTCCAGCCAGGGCGGCGGCACCAAGGACACCTGGGTGCTCGACGAATGAGCGCGGGGTCGCGAATGTGACGCGCGCGAGCCGCGCGGAAGCGGGACGGCAGCAATAGGGCGCAGCGCCCACCGCCGGTCCCCTCCGCGGGGCGATGACGGACCGGGCAACTGACGCGAGGGGGGTGCAGATGCCGATCGACCTGATGCCGCTGGAAAGCTGGCTGGCCTTCGTCGCCGCCTCGGCGGTGCTGCTGGTCATTCCGGGGCCGACCATCCTGCTGGTGGTGTCCTATGCGCTCGGCCAGGGCCGCCGGGTGGCGCTGCCGGTGGCGACGGGCGTCGCGCTCGGCGACTTCACCGCGATGACGCTCTCCATGCTCGGCCTCGGCGCGCTGCTCGCCGCCTCGGCGACGCTGTTCACGGTGCTGAAGTGGATCGGCGCGGCCTATCTCATCTGGCTCGGCATCAAGCTGTGGCGTTCCGCCGGCGCCGGCACCCTGCCGGAAGCGCGCACCGCCGGCTCGCCGCTGCGCATGATGCTGCACGCGTGGCTGGTGACGGCGCTGAACCCCAAGAGCATCACCTTCTTCGTCGCCTTCCTGCCGCAGTTCCTCGACCCCTCGCGCGGCTTCCTCACCCAGATGGCGGTCTTCGAGACGACCTTCCTGGTGCTCGCCGCGCTCAATGCCTTCACCTATGCCCTGGTCGCCGGAAGGCTGCGGGGCTCCATCGGAAACGCACGCGTCGTCGCCGCGATCAACCGCGTCGGCGGCACGCTCCTGATCGGCGCCGGGGTGGCCACCCTGGCGTGGCGTCACGCCAAATAGACTGGGATCCCATGCTCTCTCGCACCGCCGACAATCTTTACTGGCTCGCCCGCTACATGGAGCGCGCGGAGTGCCTTGCCCGCATCCTCGACGTCTCGCAGCGTCTGGCGCAGCTTCCCGCCGCCTATGGCGGCTCCACCAATGAGTGGAGCTCGGCGCTGCTCACCGCCGGCTGCGCCGACCTATTCCGCGAGGTGCATGGCGACGCGGTGAACGAGGCCAATGTCGTGGCCTTCCTCGCCTTCGCGCCGGAGAACCCTTCCTCCATCCGCAACTGCTTCGAGATCGCCCGCACCAATGCGCGCTCGGTGCGCACCGCGCTGACGATGGAGATGTGGGAGACCATCAACTCCGCCTGGCTGGAGCTGAAGCGCTATTCCACCAAGAACATGACGCGCGAGGAACTGGCCCGCTTCCTCGCCTTCGTGAAGGAAACCTCGCTGCGCTTCGACGGCGCGGCCTACCGCACCATGCTGCGCAACGACGCGTTCTGGTTCTCCCGGGTGGGCATGTATGTCGAGCGCGCCGACAACACCGCCCGCATCCTCGACGTGAAATACCATGTGCTGCTGCCGGAATCGGAGCATGTCGGCGGCCCGCTCGACTATTTCCAGTGGGCCTCGATCCTGCGCTCGGTCTCCGCGCTCACCTCGTTCCACTGGGTCTACCGGCAGAGCGTGAAGCCGTGGCTGGTGGCGGACCTGCTGATCCTCAACGCGCAGATGCCGCGCTCGCTGACGAGCTGCTACCAGAACATCTCGCGCTATCTCGACGACATCGCCGCCTATTACGGCCGGCAGGGCACCGCCCAGCGCATCGCCCGCTCCAACCTCACCCGCCTCGGCAACAGCCGCATGGAGGAGATCTTCCAGACCGGGCTGCACGAATACATCGACAGCTTCATCGCCGAGAACAACCGGCTTGGCGGCAGCATCACCGAGCAATATCTGGTCTAGCGCTTTCCGGCGAAGCTGCGTTCATCGGAAAAGCTGTGGACCTCTGATTCGACGCAATGCCTACCGCAAAACCGCTCCGCTCTGTTGCGGGAACTGCTCTCGTCTCCACGTCGTCCCGTCCTCGGGCTAGGGTGCCGGCCTATGCGTATCCGCGTGAACCACGCCACCGTCTATCGCTACGACCCGCCGGCGCTCGGCGCGATCCAGATCCTGCGGCTCACCCCGCGCAGCCATGACGGGCAGTATGTCGTGTCGTGGCGGATCGACGTGTCGGAGAGCTGCCGGCTCCAGGCCCATGACGACGCCTTCGGCAACCTCACCCACACCTTCGCGCTCGACGGCCCGATCGCGGAGCTGCGGGTGCTGGTGGAAGGCGAGGTGGAGACGCAGGACACCTCCGGCGTGGTGCGCGGCACGGTGGAGCGCTTCCACCCCTCGCTCTATCTGCGCCAGACCGAGCTGACCGAACCCCATGGCGAGCTGCGCGCCTTCGCCGAGCAGGCGACCGCCGGCCTCAGCGACCGGCTGGAGAAGCTGCACGGGCTGATGGGCGCCCTCAATGCCGCCCTGACCTATGACCCCGACCCCACCCAGCCCTCCACCTCGGCGCGCGAGGCCTTCGGCCTGAAACGAGGGGTCTGCCAGGACTACGCCCACATCTTCGCCGCCTGCGCCCGGCACCTGTCGATCCCGACGCGCTATGTCAGCGGCTATCTCGTCGGCGACGGCGCGAGCGACGGCGACGGCGCCGGGCACCAGGCCGGCCATGCCTGGGCGGAAGCCTATGTCGACGGGCTCGGCTGGGTCGGGTTCGACGCCACCAACGATCTGTGCCCGACCGACGCCTATGTCCGCGTCGCGGTGGGGCTCGACTATCTCGGCGCCGCCCCGGTGCGGGGGAATCGCTATGGCGGCGGCGAGGAGAGGCTCTCCGTCGCCATCACAGTCGACCAGTCGAGCCGGCAGATCCAGGGCTGAACGCTCCCGCCCCGTCCCGCGCCGCTCGGTCCGGCCGCGGGTCCAGCGGCGACAGGTCGCGCCGCCGCGGGCGCGCCGGCAGGCTAAAGCTGCATCAAAAGGATTACCTGAGGCGAAACCGCGCTATAAGGGCGCGCAGAGCGGACGGACAGTGACTGGGGCATGCATCCATGACGTATTGTTGCGGCATACTCGTTCGCGACGGGCTGGTGATGATCGCGGACACCCGCACCAATGCGGGGCTCGATAACGTCTCCACCTTCCGCAAGCTGCACATCTTCGAGGAGCCGGGCCGCCACATCATGGCGCTCTCGACCGCCGGCAACCTTTCGATCTCGCAGGCGGTGATCTCCACCCTGCAGGAGGGTCTGGAAGACCCGGAAACCGGGCAGAAGCAGCTCCTGGCCGACGTCACCAGCATGTTCCGCGGCGCCGAGCTGGTGGGCCGGGCGATCCGCCACGTCCACACGCTCTATGCCGAGGGCCTGAAGGAGGCCGATGTCCGCTTCGACGTCTCCTTCCTGTTCGGCGGGCAGGTGAATGGCGGGCGGATGCGGCTGTTCATGCTTTACGCCGCCGGCAACTTCATCGAATGCACCAACGACACCCCGTTCCTGCAGATCGGCGAGCACAAATACGGCAAGCCGGTGCTGGACCGTTCGATCTCCTACGACACCGACCTGTATGACGCGCTGAAATCCGGCCTGATCTCGATGGATTCCACCATGCGCTCGAACATCGGGGTGGGCATGCCGATCGACATCCTCATCGCCCGCCGCGACGCCGGCAAGGCCGAGCTCAATCACCGCATCGAGCCGGGCGAGCCCTATTTCCACGATCTGCGCGAGCGCTGGTCGGCGGCGCTGCGGCAGGCGCACACCTCGATCCCCCGCCCGCCCTATCAGCCAAAATAGAAACGCCGACGCCGGCGTGAGGTTTTCCCCGCGCCGGCGCCCGTGTCATGCAAGACTTTGCCGCTCGCCGGTCAGGTGAGCAGGTAGAGAAGGATGATGATCGGAATCGGAATACCGATGAGCCACATCAGAATCGCTGGCATGATCCTGTCCTTTCCTGTCGTTCGACCTTGATCCTGCTGATATAACGCGGCACCCAGGCCGCGGTTCCGCAACGGTGGCGCTCGTTCGCGCCGACGCAGAAGGAGGAGCCCCGTGACCACGTCTCACCCCGCCGGATCCCGCATCGCCGCCTCCCCTTCCGGCCATCCCCGCATCGCGCTCGTCACCGGGGCCGGCTCCGGCATCGGCAAGGCCGCCGCGCTCGCCCTCGCCGATGCCGGCTTCACGCTGGTGCTGACCGGCCGCCGCCCCGGCCCGCTGGAGGCGCTTGCCGGCGACATCGCCGCGCGCTTCGGCGGCGAAGCCCAGGTGGTGCCGGCGGATGTCGCCGACCCCGATTCGGTGGCCGCGCTGTTCGAGGCGATCCGCGCCCGGCACGGCCGGCTCGACCTGCTGTTCAACAATGCCGGCGGCTGGTCGCCCGCCCGGCCGATCGAGGAGGTGGCGCTCGCGGACTGGCAGTCGGTGCTGGCGGTGAATCTCACCGGGGTGTTCCTGTGCATCCAGCACGCGGTGCGGCTGATGAAGGCGCAGGACCCCAAGGGCGGGCGCATCATCAACAACGGCTCGATCTCGGCCCACGCGCCGCGGCCCAACACCGCCCCCTACACCGCCACCAAGCACGCGGTGAGCGGGCTCACCCGGCAGGTCGCGCTGGAGGGCCGGGCCCATTCCATCGCCTGCGGCCAGATCGACATCGGCAATGCCGACACCGATATGGCGGCGGGCATGAAGGCGGGCATCCTGCAGCCGAACGGCCAGATCATGGTCGAGCCGACCTTCGACCCCGTCCACGCCGCGCGGGCGGTGGCCTATATGGCCAGCCTGCCGCTGGACGCGAATGTGCTGTTCATGACGGTGATGGCCACCAATGCGCCCTTCGTCGGCCGCGGCTGAGGGCCTCAGAACACCGCCAGCGCGCCCTGGAACAGCAGCCAGCTCAGCAGCCCCATCACCCCGAGGCTGACGAGGGTCGCGACGATGCCGGCGATGATGAAGGCGCCGTCGCGCTCCACCAGCCCGAGGCCGAGGATGCACACCGCGATTCCCGGCGGCAGATTGCCGAAGATCGGGATCGGCAGCATCAGCAGCAACCCGAGCACGACGATCATCAGCCCGACCACGCTGCGCGCGGTGGGACCGGAAAAGAAGGCCTGCCGCGGCCGGGAATAGACCTCGAAGCGCTTCACCCAGGGCAGCGCGCGGCCGATGATCTTCTCCAGCAGCGCGCGGGAGAGCGTGCGCCGCGCCAGCCAGCCCGGCAGCCACAGCTCGTCCCGGCCGATCGCCATCTGCACCCCCACCAGGCACAGCACCACGCCGCACAGCACCGGGATGCCCGGCGGCATCGGCAGGCAGTTCGGGATGCCGAACAGCAGCACGGTGAGGCCGAAGGCGCGGTTGCGCAGCGCGCGCACCATCTCGCCCAGCGAGATGCGCTCCGCCGAATGGGCGGTGACGATCGCCGAGAGGAGTTCAGAGGTGCGAGGACTGCGGTGATCCACGAAACTGCCCATTGCCGGTAAGGCCGTCCGGCCGCCAGAGGGCGCCCGGGCCGGGCCGTATAGCACGGCAATCGCGGCGAGAAGAGGCCCCCCGGCCGCGGGCGGCACGCAGGGCTGCGTGCGGGGCGCCTTCACGGTGCCACTGCACCTCCCGATAGGTCAGTTCAGCAGGAAGACCCCGTCCACCGCCCGCAGCTCCGCCGGCTTCACCAGCCGTGAATGCGCCACGGTCACCGAATGGAGCGGGCCTTCCAGCTCGCGGCGCCAGAAGGCGAGAAAGCGGTTCAGCTCTGGAAAGGCGGGACAGAGATCGTAATGCTGCCAGAGATAGGTCTGCAGCAGGGAGGGATGGTCCGGCATGCGGTAGAGGATGTGGGCGGTGGTCAGTCCATAGCCCTCCAGCTGCTTCACGAAGTCCCGCGACACCCGCGAGGTTCCGACACCGCTAACCGCATGCTCCGTTCCCATATTCACCCTCCTTCGCATCGACAGGATCTGGTCGTGGGAAAGCGTGCCGCCGGCCGCCCCGCCGGGCAAGCGGAAAGAATGGATTTCGCGTTCAAAATCAAGGCACTGTCAGCATGCATGAAGGAGTGCTGACAGCCCTCGCCGCCTCAGCCCGGCACCTCTGGCACTCACGACCCGCGACTGCCAAAATTTTGCGCCGGCCCCCTTGCGCGCGTGCGGGAGGGGTCCTAGATGACGGCCGGCCGCGTGCTGGCTCTGTTCGGGCGCGGCCGGAACATTTGGATTCCAATGCTTTCTGGAGAGATGCGATGAAATTCCGTCCTCTGCATGACCGCGTCGTCGTGAAGCGCGTCGATGCCGAACAGAAGACCGCGGGCGGCATCATCATTCCCGATACCGCGAAGGAAAAGCCTTCCCAGGGCGAGGTCGTCGCCGTCGGGCCCGGCGCTCGCGACGAGGCCGGCAAGCTGATCCCGCTCGACGTGAAGGCGGGCGACCGCGTGCTGTTCGGCAAGTGGTCGGGCACCGAGGTGAAGATCGACGGGGTGGACTACCTCATCATGAAGGAGTCGGACCTCCTCGGCGTCCTCGACGTCACCGCGCCGGCCCAGCAGGCCGCGTGAGCCGGGCCCTGCCCGCTGATCCCCTTTGCCGAAACGAAGCCCAACGCTTCTCCCGGAGAATTCTGAAATGGCTGCCAAGGACGTAAAATTTGCCGGCGATGCGCGCGAGAAGATGCTGCGCGGCGTCGACATCCTCGCCAATGCGGTGAAGGTCACGCTCGGCCCCAAGGGCCGCAACGTCGTCATCGAGAAGAGCTTCGGCGCTCCCCGCATCACCAAGGACGGCGTTTCCGTCGCCAAGGAGATCGAGCTCGAGGACAAGTTCGAGAACATGGGCGCCCAGAT
>CAZIXP010000045.1:20084-27219 GCA_964543245.1 uncultured Starkeya sp. | reverse complement strand
CGCAGGGTCGGTGTATGGGAACAGCTCCAGCGCCGGGATGCCGAGCTATGCCGCCCGCTCCGCCTCGCGCACCGCCTCGTCGACGGTCAGCCGTTCGACGCCGGGCATGGAGCCGACCGGGGTGCGGGCCTCGCTGCCGTCCATCACGAAGATCGGCCAGATCAGGTCGGCGACGGTGAGAGTATTCTCGCGAACGAGCTGGCGCGACCATTCCGACTTGCGGTTGCGCCGCATCCGGTTTGGAAGCTGGAGCCGGACCGCGTCGGCGCGGGAGTCGGCGACCGGGCGCGGACGGGCGAAGGGAATGGGCATGGTCATGCTCGCGACAGCCAGTTTCGAATGCTTATAACGACATCTCGCGGCAAGCGCGACTGCTGATCACTGTTTCGCATGCCCGCGCCATGGGATGCTCCCCATTGTGACGCGGCGGTGATCGGCCGCAGGCCCCGCCGCGGGGCGGATGAAAGACCTATGACGGGCTTCCGTCACCCCTCGATACGGGCTATCCCCGTCGCCGTCCTTGATCCACCGCAGGCGAGGCGAGACCCACGTGACCGGGCAGAGCGGCATCCACATCGAATCCCGCGGGCGCGCCGGGATCATCACCCTCGACCGGCCACGGGCGCTGAACGCCCTCACCCACGGCATGATCCTCGCCCTGGGGCAGGCCCTGCGCGACTTCGCCGCGGATGAGGGGGTCGCCCATGTCGTGCTGCGCTCGGCCCATGAGAAGGCCTTCTGCGCCGGTGGCGACGTGCGAGCCATGGCCGAGCTCGGCCATGGCGGCCACGCCGAGATGGCACGGGCGTTCTGGCGCGACGAATACACGTTGAACCACGCCATCTCGGTGTTTCCCAAGCCCTTCGTCTCGCTGGTAGACGGGCTCTGCTTCGGCGGCGGATTCGGCGTGTCGGGGCACGGCGCGTTCCGGGTGGCGGGCGAGAAGCTCGGTTTCGCCATGCCGGAAGTCGCGATCGGGCTGTTCCCGGATGTCGGCGCCACCCATGTGCTGCCGCGCCTGCCGGGCTGGACCGGCACCTGGCTGGCGCTGACCGGCTCGCGCATCGGCATGTCCGACGCGGTGGCGCTGGGGCTCTACACCCATCACGTCCCGGCCGAGCGCTGGGACGACCTCATCGCCGCGCTGGCGGCGGGCGACGCCATGGAGCCGACGCTCGGCCGCTTCGCCGTGGTGGCGCCCGAGCCGGCGCTCGGCGCGCTCTACCCGGAGATCGACCGCATCTTTGCCGGCGGCACGCTGCCCGCCATCGTCGCCGCGCTGGAGCAGGCCGCCGCCGGGGAGGGCGACCTCGCCGCCTTCGCCGCGACCCAGCTGGCGACGCTGCGGCGGGTTTGCCCGACCAGCGTGTTCATCGCCTTCGAGCAGATGCGGCGCGGGCCCGGCCTCGACCTCGCCGGCTGCCTGCGGCTGGAATTCCGGGTGGTGAGCCGGGTGCTGGAGGGACACGATTTCTATGAGGGCGTGCGTGCTGTATTGATCGACAAGGATCAGGCGCCGGTCTGGCGTCCCGACCGGCTGGAGGCGGTCGATCCTGCTGCCGTCGCGGCGCTGTTCGACACCCCGCTCGCCGACGAGCTGGTCCTGCCCGCCGGCTTCGCCTGACGCCTCTCCGCCTTCCCGGCGCGGACCGGACTCTCCCGCCCGCTCCCGCCCTGTCCGGAACCCTTGCCTGCCATGATGACCTCCCTCGACCCCTTCGACGGCGCGCTCGGCATCGGCACCACCCGCATGAGCCCGTGGCAGCGGCGGGTGGTGATCTATCTGCGCGTGCTCGCCGGCTTCCTGCTGGTGAAGACGGTCTATTGCTGGACGCTGATCTGCGGGGTGTGGGACGGCGATGCCAGCCGGTTCGAGATGCTGTCGACAGCGGCGCAGTCGGCGGTGATCTGGGCGGCGATCATGAACCCCGTTGCGGCAGTGGGCCTCTGGCTCGGCGCCGCCTGGGGCGTGGTGCTCTGGCTGGTCACCACCATCGTCCAGATCATGATCAACGCCTCCGCGCCCGAGGGCGTCGGCAGCCTCGTCATGATCGCGGCGGTGGAGACGGCGCTGATCGCGATCTACGGCTTCCTCGCCTACAAGGCCGGCGTCGAGGCCGAGGACTGAGGAAGGCTGGTTAGCGCAGGGTTAACCCGCCCGCCGCCGCGGCCCCGGCCGGAATCCGGCCAAGCGTGCTGATTCTGAAGGAAAATCTGCCGCGTTAAGATGTCGTCAACGCTTTCGGGTGACGAAGGATTCATCCTGCCGCTTAAGCCGTCCTTGACCCGCCTGCCGTTACGACTAGGCGGAGCAGAGGGGGCAACTCCCTCGAAAGAGAATAAAATTCGAGGCGTTGGACATGCGACAGGCAGCTCAGGCGGCGAAAGCCGCCCCGCGCGAGGCTGAAGACGATCCCATCCGGCCGCTCTACATGGAAGCGCTCACCCTGGTGGAGCGGCTGCACCGGCGCCTGCTGGACGTGGTGAAGGACGAGTTCGACCGCCGCGGGCGCGACGACGTCAATGCGGTGCAGGCGCTGCTGCTGTTCAACATCGGCGATTCCGAGCTGACCGCGGGCGAGCTGCGTACCCGCGGCTATTATCTCGGCTCCAACGTCTCCTACAACCTCAAGAAGCTGGTGGATCTCGGTTATCTCCACCATCAGCGCTCGCGCATCGACCGCCGTTCGGTCCGCATCAAGCTGACCGACAAGGGCGAGGAGGTCCGCGCCATCGTGGCCGGGGTCTACGCCAAGCATGTCGCGACGATCGAGCAGATCGGCGGCATCGGCACCCAGGATTTCCACGTCATCAACAAGGCGCTGCAGCGGCTGGAGCGGTTCTGGACGGACCAGATCCTCTACCGGCTCTGATCCGCCCGCTCGTCTTCCGCCGGTGGGGATTCAGCGCTGGAGGAAGCCCTCCAGCGTGTTCGCCACATTCACGCCGATCGCCTCTACCGCATAGCCGCCCTCCTGCACGAAGAGCGTCGGCCGGTTCAGCCGGGCGATGCGGGCGCCGATGGCGAGATAATCCGGGCTGTCGAGCCGGAACTGCGAGATCGGGTCGTCCTTGAAGGTGTCGACCCCCAGCGAGACCACCACAACGTCCGGCGCATAGGCCCCAACCCGCGCGCACGCTTCCTCCAGCGCCTGCGACCACACGTCGAAGCCGCTGCCCCAGCGCAGGGGGTAGTTGACATTGAAGCCCTCGCCGTCGCCCGCCCCGGTCTCGTCGGCATGGCCGAGGAAATAGGGATATTCCTGGCGGGGATCGCCGTGGATGTTGCACACCAGCACGTCGGACCGCTCGTAGAAGATGCTCTGGGTGCCGTTGCCGTGGTGGTAGTCGACGTCGAGGATGGCGACACGGCCGCTGCCGGCATCCAGCAGGGCCTGCGCCGCCACCGCCGCGTTGTTGATGAAGCAGTAGCCGCCCATGGCGTTGGCGTGGGCGTGGTGGCCGGGCGGGCGGCACAGCGCGAAGGCGCTGGCGGCGCCGCCGGCGATCAGGTCGACCCCGGTCAGCGCGACGTCGGCGGAGGAGCGGATGGCGTCCCAGGTGCCGGCGACGAAGCAGCAGCCGGCATCGAAGGAGAAGTGGCCGAGCTTGCCGTCCACGGTTTCCGGCTCGATGTAGCGCATGCCCGGCGCCCGCCAGAAGCTCGGCAGGATCGGGAAGGCCCGCCCGTCGGCCACCCAGAGGTCGGTGAGCTGCGAAAGAAAGGTCACATAAGCGGCATCGTGTACCCGCACGATCGGCGAGAGCCCGTGTTCGGTCGGTGGGAGGGTTTCGCCAAAGCCGCGCGCCTCGACCGCGGCCCGGATCATCTCGGCGCGTTCGGGCTTCTCGAAGGCCGGCACGACCTGGCCGTTATAGAGCTCGACATGGCCGGAATGGCCGTGATGTCGGGGGGAATAGACCGTCTGCATCGGTGAAGGCTCGGCTGTCTGGAGGGACGGAAACGCCCCAGCATAGCCAAACGCGCCGGCCGCGGCATAGCCGCTCCCGCCGGCCGGACGCCAACCCGGCAGGCCGGCGGGGAAGGGGGCCGCCGGGGCGGGGCGGCGCGCCTGCCCGCGACCATGTCGGTTCCACGCAATCCAGCCCTGCCCATGGCCTGCTTTGAAACGGGGCAGGCGCTGTGCTAAGCGACGGCTCGATTGTCGCGGTCAGCGCACCCTTTCATCCGCCACTGCCGCTCAAGGCCATGGAGACCGGCCAATGTCGTCCGAAGCGCACGCCGCCAACGCGGTTACCGACCAGTTCTTCTCCGCTCCGCTCACCGAGACCGACCCGGAACTCGCCGGCGCCATCGCCTCCGAGCTCGGCCGCCAGCGCGACGAGATCGAGCTGATCGCCTCCGAGAACATCGTCTCCCGCGCGGTGCTGGAAGCCCAGGGCTCGGTGCTGACCAACAAATACGCCGAGGGCTATCCCGGCCGGCGCTATTACGGCGGCTGCCAGTTCGTCGACGTCGCCGAGCAGCTCGCCATCGACCGGGCGAAGAAGCTGTTCGGCGCCGGCTTCGCCAATGTGCAGCCCCATTCCGGCGCGCAGGCCAACATGGCGGTGTTCTTCGCCCTGCTGCAGCCGGGCGACACCTTCCTCGGGCTCAACCTCGCCGCAGGCGGCCATCTCACCCACGGCTCGCCGGTGAACGTGTCGGGCAAGTGGTTCAACGTCGTGCCCTATGGCGTGCGCGAGGACGACCACCGCATCGACTACGACGTGGTCGCCGACCTCGCCGCCCAGCACAAGCCGAAGCTGATCGTCGCCGGCGGCTCGGCCTATCCCCGCCATATCGACTTCGCCAAGATGCGGGCGATCGCCGATTCGGTCGGGGCCTATCTCATGGTCGACATGGCCCATTTCGCCGGGCTGGTGGCGGGCGGCGCGCACCCGAACCCGGTGCCCCACGCCCATGTGGTGACCACCACCACCCACAAGACCCTGCGCGGCCCGCGCGGCGGCATGATCCTGACCAATGACGAGGCGCTGGCGAAGAAGTTCAATTCGGCGATCTTCCCCGGCATCCAGGGCGGCCCGCTGATGCACGTCATCGCCGCCAAGGCGGTGGCCTTCGGCGAGGCGCTGCGGCCTGAGTTCAAGCTCTACGCGAAGAACGTCGTCGAGAACGCGAAAGCACTTGCGGAAACGCTCAAGGGCCATGGCTTCGACATCGTCTCCGGCGGCACCGACACCCACCTGATGCTTGTGGACCTGCGGCCCAAGCGCCTCACCGGCAAGGTGTCGGAGATCGCGCTCGGCCGGGCGCACATCACCTGCAACAAGAACGGCATTCCCTTCGATCCCGAGAAGCCGATGGTCACCTCCGGCGTGCGTCTCGGCACCCCGGCCGGCACCACCCGCGGCTTCGGCGTGAAGGAGTTCCAGCAGGTCGGTGACATGATCGCCGAGGTGCTGAACGTGCTGTCGCAGAAGGGCGTCGAGGAAGACAGCCTGGTCGAGGCGGCGGTGCGCGAGAAGGTGGCCGGGCTGGTCGCCCGCTTCCCGATCTACAGCTGAGGCCCGCCCATGCGCTGTCCCTATTGCGGAAGCCTCGACACCCAAGTCAAGGATTCCCGCCCGACCGAGGACAGCGCCGCGATCCGGCGCCGCCGCATCTGCCCGGATTGCGGCGGCCGCTTCACCACCTTCGAGCGGGTGCAGCTTCGCGAGCTGATGGTCGTGAAGCGTTCCGGCCGGCGGGTGGCGTTCGACCGCGACAAGCTTGCCCGTTCCATCGGCGTCGCGCTGCGCAAGCGGCCGGTCGATCCCGAGCGGGTCGAGCGGCTGGTCTCCGGGCTCGTGCGGCGCCTGGAAAGCCTCGGCGAGAACGAGATCACCTCGGAGACCATCGGCGAATTGGTGATGGAGAGCCTCAAACAGCTCGACGACGTCGCCTATGTCCGCTTCGCCTCGGTCTACCGCAATTTCCGCGAGGCCAAGGACTTCAGCGCCGTGCTCGGCGAGTTGGAAGCCCGTCCCGGAGAGGCGACCGGCGAACGCCGCCACCGGGTGCGCGAGGAGCTGCGCGCGGTGGGCGCGATCGATGAGGACGAGCCGCCGGCTGGTACTCCCGAATGAACGGTTCGCAGGCCCGTCATCGCCAGCCCGATCCCCGGCTGGACGAGGCGCTGATGGGATCGGCGCTGACGATCGGCCGCCGCAACCTCGGCATCGCCTGGCCGAACCCGGCCGTGGGCGCGCTGGTGGTGCGCCATGACGCCGACGGGCCGGTGATCCTCGGCCGCGGCTGGACCGCCGCCGGCGGACGGCCCCATGCCGAGCCGGTCGCGCTCGCCGCCGCGGGCGCGGCGGCGGCCGGCGCGACGCTCTACGTCACCCTCGAGCCCTGCTCGCATTATGGCCGCACCCCACCCTGCACCGATGCGATCCGCGCCTCGGGCGTCGCCCGTGTCGTCGCCGCCATCGAGGACCCCGATCCCCGCGTCGCCGGGCGCGGCTTCACCCTGCTGCGGGCGAGCGGCATCGAGGTGACGGTCGGGCCGGGGGCTGAATGCGCACGCATCGACCATGCCGGGCATATCCGCCGCGTCGTCTCCGGCCGGCCCCACGTCCTGCTGAAGATGGCGGCCTCCAGCGACGGCAAGGCCGGGTTGGAAGGCCGTCGCCCCGTGCGCATCACAGGCGCCGCCGCGCAGGCGCAGGTTCACCTCATGCGCAGCCAGGCCGACGCCGTGCTGACCGGCATCGGCACCGTGCTGGCCGACGATCCCCAGCTCACCTGTCGGCTGCCCGGCCTGTCCGAGCGTTCGCCGGTGCGGGTCGTGCTGGACAGCGCGCTGCGGCTGCCGCTCGCTTCCGCGCTGCTGCGCAGCCGCGACATCGCCCCGATCTGGGTGGTGGCGGGGATCGACGCGCCGACCGAACCGGAGCTGGCCCTGCGCGATCTCGGCGTCGAGGTCATGCGCGTCGGCACGGCGGCCGATGGCAGGCTGGCGCTCGACGAGACGCTCCGGCTGCTGGCGATGCGCGGCATCACCCGGCTGATGATCGAGGCCGGGCCGCGGCTGGCCAGCGCCGCCCTCGCCGCCGATCTCGTCGACGAGGCCGCGCTCTTCACCGGGCCGGCGCCGCTCGGGCCGGCGGCGATCGACGCCTTCGAGCC
>CAZIXP010000045.1:0-20074 GCA_964543245.1 uncultured Starkeya sp. | reverse complement strand
GTCAGCCTGTCTCGCCTGCTGCGCTCACGCATGCCGCTGGCGCTGGAGGCGATGAGCCATCATTTGATCGAGACCGACACCCGCAGGCATGGCGACGACCTCCTGCGCATCCTGAGGCGGCGCTAGCATGTTCACCGGCATCATTTCCGACATCGGCGAGCTTCTCGCCGTCACGCCCCGTCACGAGGTGCGTCGCCTGACCATCGGCACGCGCTACGACACCGGCGCAATCGAGCTGGGCGCCTCCATCGCCTGCTCCGGCGTGTGCCTCACCGTGGTGTCGACCGCGCCGGGCCGCTTCGACGTCGAGGCGGCGCCGGAAACCCTTGCCATCACCACGGTGCGGGACTGGGCGGCGGGGCGGCGCATCAATCTCGAACGCGCGCTGAAGATCGGCGACGAGCTGGGCGGCCATATCGTCCAGGGCCACGCCGACGGCATCGCCCGGGTCGCCGAGCGGCACGATCTCGGCGAGACGACGAAATTCGTGTTCGAGGCCCCGGCGCCGCTGGCGCGCTTCATCGCCATCAAGGGCTCCATTGCGCTTGACGGCACCTCGCTGACGGTGAACGAGGTGGAGGGCACGCGCTTCAGTTGCCTGCTCATCCCCCACACCCTGGCCGTGACCACCTGGGGTGGCGTGAAGGCGGGCGACGATGTCAATATCGAAGTCGACATGATGGCCCGCTATGCGGCGCGGCTTGCGGAGTTCCGCTGAGGCCTGTACGTCGTCGGCCGTCCCATTGCCAACGAGGTGCCTCCATGGCGAGCCCCCGCCCGCCGCGTGCATCCGATGCCCCCCTCGCGCCGCTCGATGGTGCCCGGGTCCTCATCGTCGAGGCGCGCTTCTATGACGATATCGCCGACGAGCTCCTGGCAGGCGCCATAAGCGCGGTCGAAGCCGCCGGCGCGACCTATGAGGTCGTCTCGGTCCCCGGCGCGCTGGAGATCCCGATCGCCATCGCGATGCGGCTCGACGCCGCCGCGGCGGCTGGCCACCCCTTCGACGCGGCGGTCGCGCTGGGCTGCGTGGTGCGCGGCGAGACCTATCATTTCGAGGTCGTCGCGGGCGAGTCGTCCCGCGCGCTGATGGACCTCGCGGTCGCCCGCAAGCTGGCGCTCGGCAACGGCATCCTCACCGTCGAGACCGACGAGCAGGCCTGGGTTCGCGCCCGGGTGAGCGATGGCAACAAGGGCGGCGGCGCGGCCGAGGCGGCGCTCACCCTGCTGCGCCTGCAGCGGAGCGGAGCCCGGGCATGACCGGGGCGACCAAGGGCGTGAACCACAAGCCGGTGCGCAAGAGCGCGGCGCGGCTCAACGCCGTGCAGGCGCTCTACCAGATGGACGTCGCCGCGACGCCGCTGCCGGAGATTCTCGCCCAGTTCGAGACCCACTGGATCGGCAAGGAAATCGAAGGCGACGAGATCGCCGCGGCGGACGTCACGCTGTTCCGCGACATCGTTGCCGGCGTGCTGCGCGAGCAGCGGGTCATCGATCTCGCGCTCGACGCCGCGCTGGTCCATGGCTGGCCGCTCAAGCGCATCGAGGCGGTGCTGCGCGCGGTGCTGCGCGCCGGCGCCTATGAGCTTTCCGGCCGGCCGGACATTCCCGCCCGCGTCGTGGTCGCCGAATATGTGAACGTCGCGGCGGCCTTTCTCGATCGCGAGGAAACCGGAATGGTCAACGCGGTGTTGGATGGTCTGGCGCGCGAATCGCGGGCCGGCGAGTTCACCGGCTGAGACGGGCCGGCACCGCAGCGAACGGGCAGGAGAGCCGGCATGACGCAGACGGGATCGGCCAGCGGCGGGGCCTCCGCCGAGGACCGGCTGATCGACCGGCTGTTCAAGCCGATCGCCCGCCATCCCGGTGCGATCGGCCTCACCGACGATGCCGCCTGCATCGCCCCGCCGCCGGGCCATGACCTTGTCCTGACCAAGGACGCGCTCGTCGCCGGCGTGCATTTCTTCCCGGAAGATCCGCCCGCTTCCATCGCCCGCAAGGCGATGCGGGTGAACCTGTCGGATCTCGCCGCCAAGGGCGCGGTGCCGCTCGGCGTGCTGCTCGCCCTCGCCATACCCCCGGGGATGGACGAGGACGCGCTCGCCGCCTTTGCCCGGGGACTGGGCGAGGATGTAGAGGCCTATGGCGCGCCGCTGCTCGGCGGCGATACGGTGCGCACGTCGGGCCCGCTGATGGTCTCGCTCACCGCGCTCGGCACGCTGCCGCAGGGCACGCTCGTCACCCGCTCCGGGGCGGGGGAGGGGCAGGCGATCGTGGTCTCGGGCACCATCGGGGATGCCGCGCTGGGCCTCGCGCTGCGGCTCGATCCCGGCCGCCCGGGCTTCGCCGCGCTCTCGACCGCGCATCGTGACTTCCTGCTGGATCGCTACCTCCATCCAAGGCCGCGACTCGGCCTCGCCGCGGCGCTGAGGGGCAGCGCCCGCGCCGCCATGGACGTGTCGGACGGGCTGGTGGGCGACCTCGCCAAGCTGCTCGCGGCCTCGGGCGTCGGCGGGGTTGTGGAAGCGGGCCGGGTGCCGCTCTCCCCGGCCGCCCGCGCCGCTATCGCCGCCGAACCGGCGCTGCTGGAGACCGTCCTGACCGGGGGGGATGATTACGAAGTTCTCGCCGTGGTGCCGGTCTCCCGGCTCGACGCTTTCGGCGTCAACGCGACCGCGGCCGGCGTACCGGTGAGCGAGATCGGCCGCACCACCGCCGGTAGCGGGCTGGAGGTGATCGGGCCCGAGGGGGGGCGGCTCGCCTTCGCCCGAACCAGCTTCAGCCATTTCTGACCGAAAGGGCTGATTGCCACCTCCCGCGCCGCCGCCTAGCCTCTGGCGGCAAATGGCACACCGCCAGCGGGAACATGTGACATGAAACTCAAGAGCCTCGTCATCACGGCAGCAGCGCTGATGCTCGGCGCCGGCGTCGCCCAGGCCGACATCAAGAAGGTGCGAATCGGCACCGAGGGCGCCTATCCGCCCTTCAACTCGGTCGATTCCTCGGGCCAGCTCGTCGGCTTCGACATCGATATCGCCAAGGCCATGTGCGAGAAGATGAAGGTGGAATGCACCTTCGTGGCGCAGGACTGGGACGGCATCATCCCGGCGCTGCTCTCCAAGAAGTTCGACGCGATCGTCGCCTCAATGTCGATCACCGACGAGCGCAAGGAGAAGGTGGCCTTCACCATTCCCTACTACCAGACCCCCGGCAATTTCGTCGCGCCAAAGGACACCAAGCTCACCGACATCTCCCCCGCGGGGCTGAAGGGCAAGAGCATCGGCGCCCAGTCCTCGACGACGGGTTCGGTCTATCTCGAGGACAAGTACAAGGGTTCCGAGATCAAGCTGTACCAGACCCAGGATGAGGCCAATGCCGACCTCGCCGCCGGTCGCCTCGACGCGGTTCTGGCCGACAAGTTCGTGCTCTACGAATGGCTGGAGAAGACCGACGCCGGCAAGTGCTGCAAGTTCGTCGGCCCCGACCTCGCCGACGTGAACCCGCAGGGCACCGGCATCGCGCTGCGCAAGGAAGACAACGAGCTGCGCGAGATGTTCAACAAGGCGATCAAGGAGATCGTCGCCGACGGCACCTACAAGAAGATCAACGCCAAATACTTCCCCTTCGATATCTACTGATCCACGACATCAGCGGTCCGCGCGCGGCGCGGACCGCCCTCACGCGCGAGGCGGCGGGGCAGGGGCTCCGCCGCCTCGCGCGTCGCGAACCCGTTGCCGTTGCCAGCCCGTCCTGCCGGAGCCCATCATGAAGTCGGATACACTGGTGCTCGGCGCCGGGATCGTCGGTACCTCCATCGCCCTCCACCTCGCGCTGCGCGGCCAGTCCGTCACGCTGGTGGACCGGCGCGCGCCGGGCGAGGAGACCTCCTACGGCAATGCCGGGCTGGTGGAGGCCGCCTCGCTCTACCCGGTGGCGTTCCCGCGCGACCTCGGCGCGCTGCTGGACGTGGCGCTGGGGCGCAACCCGGCGGCCAACTACCACCTCTCCGCGCTGCCGGGCCTTGCGCGGTGGCTGTTCGATTATTGGCGCGCCTCGGCGCCGGACCGCATCCTGACCTATGCCCGGGTGATGCAGAGCCTGCTCAGCCACAGCATCGCCGAGCACGACCATCTCGCCGGGCTGGCCGGGGCGGAGCATTATTTCCGCGAAGGCGGATGGCTGAAGCTCTACCGCACCCCGCAGGGGCTCGACGTTGAGCGCAAGGAATTTCCGCTCGCCCGGCACTACGGCCTCACCGCGGTCGAGAAGAGCGTCGACGAGGCGCTGGAGCTGGAGCCATCGCTGCGGCCGGTCTTCCATGGCGCGGTGCTGTGGTCGGATCCCCATTCGGTCTCCAGCCCGGGCGGCGTCACCAAGGCCTATGCCGCCCATTTCGAGCGGCTGGGCGGACGCCGGGTGGAGGCCGACGCCCGGGCGCTGGGCGCCATCCCCGGCGGCTGGCGGGTCGAGACCGCTAGGGGCAGCTTTGATGCCGACCGCGTGGTGGTCGCGCTCGGGCCCTGGGCGCGCGACCTGCTCGATCCGCTCGGCGTGCGGGTGCCGCTCCAGGTCAAGCGCGGCTACCACATGCATTACGGAGCGCAGGGCAATGCCGGCCTTCGCCGGCCGGTGCTCGACGAGGAGGGCGGCTACGTCATCACCCCGATGGAAGCGGGCATCCGTCTCACCACCGGCGTCGAGTTCGCCCGGCGCGATGCGCCGAAGAGCCCGGTTCAACTGGCCCGCACCGAGACGCTCGCCCGCGACCTGTTCCCGCTCGGCCCGCGGCTGGAGCCGGAGCCGTGGATGGGCTGCCGGCCGGCCTTCCCCGACATGCTGCCGGCCATCGGCCCGGTGCCGCGCCGGCCGGGGCTGTGGCTCGCCATCGGCCACCAGCATCTCGGCTTCACCCTCGGCCCGGTGACGGGGCGACTGGTGGCGGAGATGATGACCGGCGCCGACCCCGTCGCCGACCCCGCGCCGTTTTCCCCGGCGCGCTTCGGCTGAACCCGCCGGCCATTTGCCGGCCGCCAGCATGTATTTGGTATTCCAGCCGTTTTTCGCGCCCGACGCGAAGCATTCATTGCAGCGGGTGCGACTTTTTGGCACGTTCGTCCCGGTCGGGTCCCGGCTGGCGGGCGGAGACACCGAGACGGGCGGCGCCGCGGCGCCGCACCCCCCGCAAAAAATCCCGCCTGTGGAAACAGCCCAGGTGGATTCCCTTCATGTTTTCGCTCTTCCTCATCATCGTCTGCGGCGCCCTGTCGATCGTCTATGGCGTATGGGCCATCCGTTCCGTCCTGTCCGCCGATCCCGGCAGTCCGCGCATGCAGGAGATCGCCGGCGCCATCCGTGAGGGCGCGCAGGCCTATCTCGCGCGGCAATACACGACCATCGCCGTGGTGGGCGCCGTCATCTTCCTCCTGGTCGGCTTCCTGCTCGGCTGGCTGGTGGCGTTCGGCTTCCTGTTCGGCGCGCTGCTCTCCGGCCTGGCCGGGTTCATCGGCATGAACGTGTCGGTGCGGGCGAATGTGCGCACCGCGCAGGCCGCGACCGCCTCGCTCGCCGGCGGGCTCGACATCGCCTTCAAGGCCGGCGCCGTCACCGGGCTTCTGGTGGCGGGCCTCGCGCTGCTGGCGGTGGCGGTCTATTACGGCGTGCTGGTGCATGTGCTCGGCTTCGACAGCGGCGAGCGCACCGTGGTCGACGCGTTGGTGGCGCTGGGCTTCGGCGCCTCGCTGATCTCGATCTTCGCCCGGCTGGGCGGCGGCATCTTCACCAAGGGCGCGGATGTCGGCGGCGATCTCGTCGGCAAGGTCGAGGCCGGCATTCCCGAGGACGACCCCCGCAACCCCGCCACCATCGCCGACAATGTCGGCGACAATGTCGGCGACTGCGCCGGCATGGCGGCCGACCTGTTCGAGACCTATGCCGTCACGCTGGTGGCGACCATGGTGCTCGCCATCATCTTCTTCTCCGGCGACAGCGAAGCGCTGCGCGCCATGGTTCTCTATCCCCTCGCCATTGGCGGGGTGTGCATCCTCACCTCCATCGCCGGCACCTTCTTCGTGAAGCTGCCCGCCAGCCAGTCGATCATGGGTGCGCTCTATCGGGGCTTCATCGCCACGGCGCTGCTCTCGGTGGTGGCGCTGGCGCTGGTGACCGCGCTGGTGGTGGGGTTCGGTCCCATTGCCGGGGTCGGCTTCTCCGGCTTCTCGCTGTTCCTGTGCGGCCTTGTCGGCCTGCTGGTGACCGGGGCCATCGTCTGGATCACCGAATACTACACCGGCACCGGGTATCGCCCGGTGGTGTCGATCGCCCAGGCGTCGGTGACCGGGCACGGCACCAACATCATCCAGGGCCTCGCCGTCTCGCTGGAATCGACCGCCCTGCCGACGCTGGTCATCATTGCCGGCATTCTCGCGACCTATGGGCTCGCCGGGCTGTTCGGCACCGCCATCGCGGCGACGACCATGCTGGCGCTGGCCGGCATGGTGGTGGCGCTGGATGCCTTCGGCCCGGTGACCGACAATGCCGGCGGCATCGCGGAAATGGCCGGGCTACCCAAGGAGGTGCGCCACGCCACCGACGCGCTGGACGCCGTGGGCAACACCACCAAGGCCATCACCAAGGGCTACGCCATCGGCTCGGCCGGGCTCGGGGCTCTGGTGCTGTTCGCGGCCTATAATCAGGACCTGAAGTTCTTCACCGCTAACGCCGCCGCCAACCCCTATTTCGACGGGGTGCAACCGAACTTCTCGCTCGAGAACCCCTATGTGGTGGTGGGGCTGCTGTTCGGCGGGCTGCTGCCCTTTCTCTTCGCCGCCATGGGCATGACGGCAGTGGGACGGGCGGCCGGCGCGATCGTCGAGGAGGTGCGCCGGCAGTTCCGCGAGAAGCCCGGCATCATGGAAGGGCGCGACAAGCCGGATTATGGCCGAGCCGTCGACATGCTCACCAAGGCGGCGATCAAGGAGATGATCATCCCCTCGCTGCTGCCGGTGCTCTCGCCCATCGTCTGCTACTTCGCCATCTACGTGATCGCCGGCGGTGGGGCGGCGGGCAAATCCGCCGGCTTCTCCGCGGTCGGCGCGATGCTGCTCGGCGTCATCGTGACCGGGCTGTTCGTCGCGATCTCGATGACCTCCGGCGGCGGGGCCTGGGACAACGCCAAGAAATCCTTCGAGGACGGCTTCGTCGACAAGGACGGGGTGCGCCATCTCAAGGGTTCGGACGCGCACAAGGCCGCGGTGACGGGCGACACCGTCGGCGATCCCTACAAGGACACCGCGGGGCCGGCGGTCAACCCGATGATCAAGATCACCAACATCGTGGCGCTGCTGCTGCTCGCCGTGCTGGCCCATTGAGAAGGGGCCTCTCCGGTCGGGATCGCGCGATCCCGGCCGGCCTGAAGCTGGCATGACGGCCCGCTGGCGTGGCGGCTTTCGCCGGGCGGGCTTCGCGTCAGCCGCCCGCGCCGCCGCAAATGCCGATATCAGCCGCCGGCGAAACCGGTCGCGGAGAAGATCTGGCCGAGGAAGGAAAGCTCGCTGCCGCTGGTCGGCGTGGTGCGGGACACGAAGTCGAACACCTTGCCGTCCTGCAGGCCGTAATCGGCGATGCGGGTGACGCGCTTGTCCTTCGGGTCGAAATAGATGGCCATCACCCGCTGGTCGATGATCTCCGGCCGCATGAACATGACCTTCTTGGTCCGCTGCGAGATGTAATAAAACACCTCGCCATCCACGGTCGCGACGGTCGAGGGGGTGCCGAGCACCAGCAGCACCTGCTCCTGGCTGGAGCCGATCGGCAGCTGGTCCAGCGCGTTCTGGGTGGAGACATAGCCGCGCTGCTGTTCGGAAACGAAGCCGGTGGGCTGGCGGGGCAGGCCGAGGCTCGCGGTGGGCATCGGGGTATCGCCGCAGGCCGCCAGCGTGCCGGCGGCGAAGATCACGGCGAGGGCGGCGATACCCTGCCGGCAGCGTGCCGATACGGCGGTCCCTGCGAACTTCGTCTGCATCCATTCCTCGTTCGGTTCGACAGCCGCGTCCGGCCGCGCCCGCTTGATCTGCCATGCCCGGCTGCGGGTGGAAAGCCCGCACCGGCCTCGCGCCTTCGGGCGCCGCGTCACCAGCCCGCCCGGGGCATAGCCCCTGCCGGCCTGTCGTCGCCGCGCCGTTCCCCCACCTGCCGCACGCCGCACTTGCCTCGCGGCCGTGCTCACGCTAACCCGCCCTGACGCCGAGGGGCGAACGGACCCGGCAGCCAGGAGACGGCCATGATTCTCCGCTTCTTCCGCCGCGACGATGCGGCCGAGACCATCCAGCGGCTCTATGGCGCGATCGTGGCGCAATCGCGCGATCCCATCTTCTACACCGCTTATCGCGTGCCCGACACGATCGAGGGGCGCTTCGAGATGATCCTGCTGCATCTCTTCGGGCTTTTCCATCGCCTGAAGCCGGAGGACGAGGCGCGGCGCGCGCTGGGCCAGCGGGTGTTCGACGCGTTCTGCGTCGATATGGACGCCAATCTGCGGGAGATGGGCGTGGGCGACCTGATCGTGCCCAAGCGCATGAAGAAGATCGCGGAGTCCTTCTTCGGCCGTGTTGCGGTCTATGATGCCGGGCTGGCGCAGCCGGGGGAGGGCGAGCTCGCCGCCGCCCTGCTGCGGAACGTCTATTCCGGCGCGCCGGAGCGTGCGGCGGAGGCCGCGGCGCTGGCGAGCTATCTGCGCGTCCTCACCGGCGCGCTCGCCGCCGTCCCGTTCGACACCTTCGCGCGGGGCGCGATTCCGTTTCCCGCGGTCGCGGCGCCGGCCGCCGAGCAAGGAGCATCGTCATGAGCGACGCATCCCCCTTCACGCACCCGGTCCTCGTCGCCAGCCTGCCCGAAGCCGGCGCCACCTTCCGGTTGACCCCGGACGAGGCGGTGCGGGCTGCGCTCGCCCGCGACTTCGACATTCCCGCCATTCCCGAACTGACCGCCCGGGTCACGCTGGTGCCGGATCATCAGGGTGGCGTCCGGGTGGAAGGCCATGTCGACGCGGTGGTCCGGCAGATCTGCGTCGCCACGCTGGAGCCCTTCGATGCCCCGGTCTCCGAGGACATCGCGATGCATTTCGTCCCCGCCGACCGGCTGCCGGACGTGCAGCCCGGCGCCGAGATTGAAGTGGGCAGCGAGGACCTGCCCGATCCGCTGATCGACGGTCGGGTCGATATCGGGGCGGTGGTGGCGGAGTTCCTCGCGCTCGGCCTCGACCCCTATCCCCGCAAGCCGGATGCTGAATTCACCCCGCTCCTGGAGGATGCGGAGCCGGAATCGCCCTTCGCGGTCCTCAAGAAGCTGGCCGGGTCGGGCTCTGGCGACGGCGCGTGATCGCCGATAGTTGCACCGTGTCGCCCTGCCGCTCTTGTCAGGCCTGCCCGCCTGAGGCATGCCCTCTGCGGCCGACGTCGCCGGGCATGGCGGCGGCCGGCTCCATCGGCGTCGCCATGGCCCATGGCACGCCGTCCCGCTTCGACTGACCAGGACAGAATCCGCTTCAATGTCATCGCTCGTCCGCATTGCGCTCGACGTCATGGGCGGAGATCACGGCCCCCAGGTGGTGCTGCCGGGCGCCGAGATCGCGCTGGTGCGCCATCCCGACATCCGCTACCTGCTGTTCGGCGATGAGGCCAGGATCCGCGAGATTCTGGCGTCCCGGCCGAAGCTGGCGGCCGCCAGCGAGGTCTTCCATACCGATGTGGTCGTCCGCATGGACGACAAGCCGAGCCAGGCGCTGCGGCAGGGCCGCAAGGTCTCCTCGATGTGGCGTGCCATCGACGCGGTGCGGCTCGGCAAGGCCGACTGCGCCGTCTCCGCCGGCAATACCGGCGCGCTGATGGCCATGGCCAAGGTCAACCTCAAGACCATGTCCGGCATCTCCCGCCCGGCGATCGCCTGCCTGTGGCCGACCCGGCGGGGCGAGAGCGTCGTTCTGGACGTCGGCGCCAGCATCGGCGCGACGGCGCAGCACCTCATCGACATGGCGGTGATGGGTGCGGCGATGGCGCGCATCGTGTTCGACATCGAGCGTCCCAGCGTCGGCCTGCTCAATGTCGGGGTCGAGGAGGTCAAGGGCGTCGAGGAGGTGAAGGAGGCCGGCGCCGCGCTGCGCGCGGCCGGGCATCCCGGTCTCGACTATCGCGGCTTCGTCGAGGGCGACGACATTGGCAAGGGCGTGGTCGACGTGGTGGTGACCGAGGGCTTCGCCGGCAACATCGCGCTGAAGACCGCCGAGGGCACCGCCCGCCAGGTGGCCGAGTTCCTCGGCGAGGCGATCCGCCGGAGCTGGATGGCCAAGCTGGGCTACCTGCTGGCGCGGGGCGCCTTCCGGGCGCTGCGCGAGAAGCTGGACCCGCGTCGTTCCAATGGCGGCGTCTTCCTCGGCCTCAATGGGGTCGTCATCAAGAGCCATGGAGGCACCGATGCCGAGGGCTTCGCCTCGGCGGTCGACATCGGGTACGACATGGTCCGCTATCAACTCCTCTCCCGCATCGAGGCCAATATCAGCGAGCGGCCGCGGGCGGCCGGCGCTGACGCGTCCGCCGCGGCGGCGAACGCGTCCTCGGACGTTCTGCAGGTTCAATCGTGAGCACATTCCGTTCCGTCGTTCGCGGCGTGGGGGCCTATCTGCCCGCCCGCACCCTTACCAATGCCGATCTCGCGCTGATGGTGGACACGTCCGACGACTGGATCGTGCAGCGCACCGGCATCCGGGAGCGGCGCATCGCGGCGGAAGGCGAACTGACCTCGGATCTCGCCCTCAACGCCGCCCGCGCGGCACTGGCGGATGCCGGGCTCGAGGCGACGGACATCGACCTGATCGTGCTGGCGACCTCGACGCCCGACAACACCTTTCCCGCCACCGCGGTGGCGGTGCAGGCCGCGCTCGGCATCACCCATGGCGCGGCCTTTGATCTGCAGGCGGTTTGCTCCGGCTTCGTCTATGCGCTGGCGACCGCTGACAATTTCCTGAAATCGGGCAGCTTCCGCCGGGCACTGGTCATCGGCGCGGAGACCTTCTCGCGCATCCTCGACTGGTCCGACCGCACCACCTGCGTGCTGTTTGGCGACGGCGCCGGGGCCATGGTGCTGGAGGCGGTGGCGCATGACGGCGATGCCGCCGCCCGCGGCGTGATGACCACCCATCTGCGCTCCGATGGCCGGCACAAGCACAAGCTCTATGTCGATGGCGGCGTCTCTTCCACCCGCTCGGTCGGCTATCTCCGGATGGAGGGGCGCGAGGTCTTCCGCCACGCGGTCGGCATGATCACCGACGTGATCGAGGACGCCTTCGCCGCCACCGGCGTCGATGCGCAGACGCTGGACTGGTTCGTGCCCCATCAGGCCAACCGCCGCATCATCGACGCCAGCGCCCACAAGCTGGGCATCGCGGCGGAGAAGGTGGTGATCACGGTCGACCACCACGGCAACACCTCGGCCGCCTCCATCCCGCTCGCGCTCGCAGCGGCCCATGCCGATGGTCGCATCAAGCGCGGCGATGTCGTCCTGCTCGAAGCGATGGGCGGCGGCTTCACCTGGGGTTCGGCGCTGATCCGCTGGTAAAAGCCGGCCATCCGGTTGTCGTTGACCGCACCCGGCGGAGCCGCCTACGCTGCCGGGCTGAGATATTGGGGGCCTGCGCAGCCTGAGTGAGACAGGCGCTGTCGCGGCGAAGTGGAGAGTTGAGCATGAGCGGCCGGACGATCACCCGGGCAGATCTCTGCGAAGCAGTCTATCAACGCGTCGGCCTGTCGCGCACGGAATCCGCCGCGCTGGTGGAAACGGTGCTGACCGAGATCGCCGAGTGCGTGGCGCGCGGCGAGACAGTCAAGCTGTCCTCTTTCGGTTCCTTCGTGGTGCGCCAGAAGGGCGAGCGGGTGGGGCGCAACCCCAAGACCGGCGAGGAAGTGCCGATCGCGCCGCGGCGCGTGATGGTGTTCAAGCCCTCGAATATCCTGAAGCAGCAGATCAACGGCACGGCCGATTCGAAGTGACCGGAGCCGCGGCGCCTTCCGGGCGGCCCGCGGTAGGCAGTGCCACAGCCGGAGGAGGATCTGGCCGTGGAGAAGGGTCCCGACGCCTTCCGAACGATCAGCGAGGTCGCGGACGATCTCGACCTGCCCCAGCACGTCCTCCGCTTCTGGGAGACGCGCTTTCCCCAGATACGCCCGCTCAAGCGCGGTGGCGGGCGGCGCTATTATCGCCCCGACGACATCGAGCTGCTGCGCGGTATCCGGCACCTGCTCTACAGCGAGGGCTACACCATCCGCGGTGTGCAGCGGATCCTGAAGGAGCAGGGCCTGCGTTATGTCCAGCAGGTCTGGCAGCCGGGCGCGGAGCCGGCAGCGCCGCCAGCTCCGGCAGATCGCGGACATGAACGCGATCGCGATGAGCGGGAGATTGCCCCGTCCGGCAGCCCCGCAGCCGGCAAGGCCAGGGCCGGCGGTACACTGGGCGGGCTGCTGAACCTGCTGCCGTCCCGGCATGGACGCGACGAGGCGCCGGAGAGCCTTGCGCCGGCCCCGCCGCCGCTCCGCGGCGAGGACCGCGCCCGCGAGCCTCGCCCGCGCGAGCTGCCCCCGGGCCAGACCGGGCCGGGCGGCGGCGAGGCGGTCTCGGCCCACTCCCCTGACCGGCCGGGCCGGCTCGTCCGGGTCGAGGCCGAAGCGCCGGCCGGCCATGCGGCACGGCTCGCCCGCCATGGTGGCGAGCGGCTGATGCCGGAGCATGTGGAACTGCCGTTTCCGCCGCTGGCCGCGACGCCTTCCGCGGCGGCGGTCGAGATGCCGCCGCCGGTTGCCGCGCCAAAGGTTTCCGCGCCATCGGCGGTTCCGGCGGAAGCGTGGCAACGTCCGGCCCGTGCGGAACAGCCCCGGCCGGCTCCGGCCGCCGCGCCAGAGCCGGAGCGGCCGCCGGTAGAGCCGGAGCGGCCGCCGGCAGAGCCTGCACGGGCGCTGGCGGAGCACCCGCGGCTGTCGCATGAGGATATGCGCCGCCTCAAGGCAACGCTGAACGAGCTTCACGAATGCCGGCGGCTGCTCGAGGAAGCGGCGGCACCGCGCGGCTGAGCCGGTCCGGCGAACGCAGAGTCCGCCGGACAGGCTGCCGGTCATGGGCGTGTCGGGTTTGTCCGTGAACCGGCGCCGCTGCGCGTGAAGGCGCTTGGCGCCGCCGGCCCGGCCCGTTGCGGCGCTGTCAGTTCACCACGGCGAGATCGACCTTTGCCACGCCGCGCCGGCGAAAGCCCAATGCGTCCGCAGCCGCGGTGGAGACATCGATCACCCGGCCGCGGATGAACGGGCCGCGATCATTGATGCGCACCACCACGGAGCGGCCATTGGCCATACTGGTGACACGCACCTGAGTGCCGAAGGGCAGGGAGCGGTGCGCGGCGGTCATGGCACCGGCATTGTGGTGCTCGCCGCTGGCGGTGCGACCGCCATATCCATAGTAGGAAGCCATGCCGCTTGCCGAACCGAGCCTTTTCTCGGCAGCCGCGCCAGGTGACGCGGAAAGGCAGATGACGACGAGCGAAGCGGCGCCGAGCGTGGCGCGCGATGCCGGCCCGAAGGCGCGGCGGACGTTCAGGTAGCTAATGCGCAATGTGTCGGTTCCCGTGTCGCCATCCAGCCCGGCTGGCGACAGTGGAAGAGGACTGCCCGTGCGTCCCGGGACAGTCTAGGTCAGCGGCCAGGCTGACCAGTACCTCTTCGGTTGGTTAACATCCCCAGCGGCTGAATAGCGTAAGTCGACCGTGAGATCAACTTCGCGATCAGCAGCCAATTATGACCATAATGGATGAGGTTTTCTTGATATGCTGATGCCCGATTTTGAACATCTTGCCGCCTGATTTGCTATAGCCTCGACGGCATGATCTTGCTTGTGCGGGCCTGTGGGAGGCAGGCGCCTCCACAACCAAAGGCCGGATTACGGCGGACGAGGAGGATGATAAGGAAGGGCCTTTCCATCGTCCGCCGCCTCAGGAGTTGCCGCCATGACCGCCACCGCGCACGAATTTCCGCCCGTCACTCAGGAAGTCGCCGATATCCTGACGGCGGTGGGCGTTGATCCCGGGCTGTGGACCGGCGGCGGCCGCGTCGTGCGCTCGCCCGTGTCCGGCGAGGCGGTCGCCCATGTGACGGACGCAACCGCGGAGCAGGTCGGCGCCGCGGTGGAGCGGGCGGTCTCGGCCTTCCACGCCTGGCGGACGGTGCCGGCGCCGCGCCGCGGCGAGCTGGTGCGCCTGCTCGGGGAGGAACTGCGCGCCCACAAGCAGGAGCTCGGCCGGCTGGTCACGCTCGAAGCCGGCAAGATCGTCTCCGAAGGCCTCGGCGAGGTGCAGGAGATGATCGACATCTGCGACTTCGCCGTCGGCCTGTCGCGCCAGCTCTACGGCCTCACCATCGCCTCCGAGCGGCCCGGCCACCGCATGATGGAAACCTGGCACCCGATCGGCCCGGTCGGAGTGATCACGGCGTTCAACTTCCCTGTCGCCGTCTGGTCGTGGAATGCCGCGCTCGCCCTGGTCTGCGGCAACCCCGTGCTGTGGAAGCCGTCGGAGAAGTCGCCGCTCACCGCGCTGGCGGTGCAGGCTCTGGTGGAGCGGGCCATCGCCCGCTTCGGCGAGGCCCCGAAGGGCCTGACCCAGGTGCTGATCGGCGCCGGCGAGGTGGGCGCCGCCCTGGTCGACGACCACCGGGTGCCGGTCATCTCCGCCACCGGCTCGACCCGCATGGGCCGCATCGTGGGTGAGCGGGTGGCGCGCCGCTTCGGCCGTTCCATCCTCGAACTTGGCGGCAACAACGCCGCCATCGTCTGCCCCTCCGCCGATCTCGACATCGCGCTGCGCGGCATCGCCTTCGCGGCGATGGGCACCGCGGGGCAGCGCTGCACCTCGCTGCGCCGGCTGATCGTGCATGAGAGCGTCTATGACGTGCTGGTGCCGCGCCTTGTGAAGGCCTATGCCTCGGTCGGCATCGGTGATCCCCGCAGCGCCTCCACGCTGATCGGCCCCCTCATCGACGAAGCCTCCTTCGAGGCGATGCAGCGCGCGCTGGACGCCGCCCGTGCCGCGGGTGCCACGGTGCATGGCGGCGAGCGGGTGGGGGCGGCGGGCAAGCCGGGCGCCTTCTACGTCCGGCCCGCTCTCGTCGAGATCGCTTCGCAGTGCGAGGTGGTGCGGCAGGAGACCTTCGCGCCGATTCTCTACGTGCTGCGCTGCGCCGGTCTGCACGAGGCGATCAAGTTGCAGAACGAGGTGCCGCAGGGGCTCTCCTCCTCCATCTTCACCAATGACATGCGGGAGGCGGAAGCCTTCATGTCGGCGGAGGGATCGGATTGCGGCATCGCCAATGTGAACATCGGCCCCTCCGGCGCTGAAATCGGTGGGGCGTTCGGCGGCGAGAAGGAAACCGGCGGCGGTCGCGAGGCCGGATCCGACGCCTGGAAGGCCTATATGCGGCGGGCGACCAACACCATCAACTATTCCCGCACCCTGCCGCTGGCGCAGGGCGTCTCGTTCGACATCGAGGAGTGACGCCGTTCACGGCGTCCAGCGGGTGACCACCGCGTCCAGCGCCGGGCGGGGACGCTCCGGCGCCCCCTCAATGGCACGGCCAATATGGATGAAGCCGGCGACCTTCTCGCCGGCTTCGACCCCCAGCAGCGCCGCGGCCTCCGGGTCGCGCCCCGGCCATTTCAGCAGCCACTGGGTGACGAAGCCCATAGCGTTCGCCGCGACGGTGAGCGCCATGCCGACCGCGCCGGCGGAAAGAATCTGGTTCCATTCCGGCACCTTCGAGCCGCGGTCCGGCCGGCTGACGACCACCACCGTGACCGGCGCCCGCAGCATGTAGCTGCGCCACATGTCCGTCTTGCCGGCGGCCATCTCGGGATTCTGCGCGGCATAGAGCGCATCCAGCCGCTCGCCCAGAACCCCACGCGCCTCGCCGTCGACGACAATCAGGCGCCAGGGCGCCAGACGGCCGTGGTCGGGCGTGCGCAGCGCCAGCGTCAGCAGCGTCTCCAGCTCGTCCGGGCTCGGCCCGGGTCCGCCGAGCGCCCGCAGCGGCAGCGAGCGTCGGGCGGCAAGCCGTTCCACCATCTCCCGGCTTGGCGGTATCACCGGCGCCGCCGCCGGCGTGGCGGGAAGGGCGGCGCCATGGCCATGATGGCGCGATGGGTGCTCGTTCATGCGTTGTGCCTCCGTCGATGACGTGGCCCCAGCATAGCGCGAGAGAGCGGCCCTGCGTTGCGACGGAACCGGTGGAGTTCGTCGCAACGAGGCTTGCGCGGCGCGCGCCGAGCCGTTAGACAACGCGCCATAGTCGTCGGAGCGTAGCGCAGCCTGGTTAGCGCACCAGTCTGGGGGACTGGGGGTCGGAGGTTCAAATCCTCTCGCTCCGACCATTTTCCCCCTTCGGTCACATATGCCGGCCCAAGGCCGACGCGGTTCACACCGCGCCGGGTTTCACGTCGCTGGCCTCCACCAGAATGGCTTCGGGCTGGTTGTCGGTGACCCGGCACTTGGCCATCGCCGCGGCTTCGATCGCGGGGCGGTGCCGCTCGAAGCGGGCGAGCCGGTCGCTGGTATTGACCGCGGGGCCGCCGCCTTCAAGCTGGTCGAGCGCATCCCAGCTCACGAAGCAGTCGATGATGTCCTGCGGGCCGCGTACGCCGAAGCGCACCGCGCGGCGTTGCAGCACGTCGTCCGGCCCGCGGCCGGCGTGGTGGTCAGACATGATCCGTTCTCCTGTTCTGTCGGGCCCGGTCGGCCGGGCGTGTGGAACAACAACCCACGGACGACGCGGAAGTTCGCATCACGTCTCGTGTGAACGGGGGCGGCCTTAACCGGCTGGAAACCATGCGGGCCCGATCATCCGCCCCATGTCGGAACCCGTCTCCCCGTCGCTGGCAGGCCAAGGGCCGTTGCCCCAGCCGCCGTCCCAGCCGCCGCTCCCGGCCCCGGGCGTGGCGGGCGTCGTCGGCGCGGGAACCGGGGCTCGCCCCAGCCTGCTGCGACAGCTGAAACGGCGGCGCCTCGCCCTCGTCGCATCCGCTCTTGTGGGCAGCCTCCTGGCGGCGGGGGCGGTCAACCTGGTGCCGCCGCGCTATGTCGCGACCGCGCGGCTTGTGCTGGAGACCGGATCGACCCAGCTCGACGCCCGCCAGCTCGGCAGCCGGCTGCAGGTCATGAGCTCACGCGACCTTGCCCGGCAGGTGGTGCGCGAGCAGCGCCTTGCCACCCGCCTGCCGGACGCGGCGGGCTCCGAGGAGGGTGCGCTGGAGGCGGTGCTGGCCGGGCTGAACATCCACCCGGTCGACGGCTCGCAGATGATCGCGATCGACTATGCCGCAGCACGGCCGGCCCTCGCCGCCGACGTGGCGAATGCCTTTGCCGACATCTATCTCCGCCGGCAGCAGGTCTCGCTCGACGTGCTGGCCGGTCGCGGCGACGGCACCGGGCGGGTCCGGCTGCTGAGCCGGGCAGACCCGGAGAGTGCGCCGCGCTATCCCCGGCGGAGCCACATCATTCTCGGCGGCGGGCTGGCGGGCCTGCTGGGCGGCATCGGCGTCGTGCTGGCCGGGTCGCGGCGCCGGCAACTCGTCTCCGGGGCCGCGGCGTGGTCGGCGGGCGAGGTGCCGGGCTGCGACGGCCGGCGCGAACGCCATCTGCCATGGATCGGCAGCCCCCGCGGGCAGGGCGCCCGGATGGCCGACATCGTCCGCGCGGTGGAAGCGCGCGGCGAGGGGGCGCGGCTCGTCGTCGTCACCGGCATCGCCGCCGACGAGGCGGTGGGAGACTGTGCGGTGCGGCTCGCGCGCGATCTCGCCGGCGAAAGCCGCGTCGCGCTGGTGAGCCTCGACACCGGCGGTCTCGGGCTCGAAAGGCTCACCGCCGATCCCCGGGCGCCGGGTCTGGCCGACCTGCTGTTCGGCGTCGCCAGCTTCTCCGAGGTGGTGCACCGCGAGGCCGGCTCCCGCTGCCACATCATCCCCATCGGGCGGGGGCTGCGCGACCTCGCGACCATTGTCGCGGCGGACCGGCTGGGGTTGATCCTCGGCACGCTGGCGCAGACCTATGACCATGTCGTCATCGCCGCCCCGCCGCTCGGCGGCGTGGCCGGCGCGGAGCGGCTGGCGGCGCTGGCGCCGACCGTGGTGCTGGTGACGCCGCCGGACGGCGACGGTGCGGGTGGCGGCACCGACGCGGTCGAGGCGTTCGATGCCCTCGCCGCCCGGGGATTCGGCGCCATCGCGCCGGTCGCCTTCGCCGCGCCAGTCCGGCTGCCGCTCGCGGCGTGAACCAAGGGCGGCCCTCAACGGACGCGCGGTGAATCCGCGCGGGCGCCGGCCGGCGTCAGAGTGTCTCGGGCTTGCGGTCCAGCCGCACCATCCAGCCGATCACCAGCCCGGCCGGCACGACCCAGCCGAGGCCGAGCACGACATAGGCGAAGAACTGGCCGATCGCCGGCAGCGTGGTGACGCGGCCCTGCGCCACCGCCATGGCGCCCAGCGCCCAGACGATGACCAGGACCAGCAGCGCCACCGTTCCGATCAGCTTGCGCAGCCGCGGCGGCAGCGGGGAGCGGGCAGGGGGATTCGAACGGTCGGCGGGGGGCATGGCGGCATCCCGATCTTGTGATGGGCCCGGCTCGGCGCGGGACATTCGGCGCAGTTGCGCGGTTCTGCCGGCCTCTATATCGCTCGCGGCCATCCGACGAAAGCGGGCGGCGGTCGCCGGCAGGCGATCCCGCGCGATCCGCAGGGAGCCGCCATGACCAGCCTCGACACGCCCTTTTCCGCCGCGCGCCCCGCCGATGGCGAACGGAGCGAAAGGCTGCGCCCGGTGCGGCTCTGGCTCTATCTCGTCGCGGCGCTCATCGTGCTGATGGTCGTGGTCGGCGGCGCCACCCGCCTCACCGAATCCGGCCTGTCCATCACCGAGTGGAAGCCGGTCACCGGCATGCTGCCGCCGCTCAGCGAGGCCGCCTGGCAGAGCGAGTTCGCGAAATACCAGCAGATCCCGCAATATATCCAGATCAACCGGGGCATGAGTCTCGAGGAATTCAAGTACATCTTCTGGTGGGAATGGGGCCACCGCCTGCTCGGGCGGCTGATCGGCTTCGCCTTCCTGCTGCCCTTCCTGTTCTTCCTCTGGCGCGGACTGATCGACCGCGCGCTCGGCTGGAGGCTGGGCGGGCTGTTCGTGCTGGGTGGGCTGCAGGGGGCGATCGGCTGGTGGATGGTGGCGTCCGGGCTGGTGGGGCGCACCGAGGTCAGCCAGTACCGCCTCGCCACCCACCTCACCATGGCCTGCCTCATCCTGGCCGCGACGGTGGCGGTCGCGCTGTCGCTGAAGCCGCCCGCGGTCGCCCGCCCGGTTCCGCCCCGGCTGCGGCGCGGCGCGGCGCTGCTGCTGGCGCTGGTGGTGCTGCAGATATTCCTCGGCGGGCTGGTGGCCGGGCTCGATGCCGGGCTCAGCCACACCACCTGGCCGCTGATCGATGGCCACCTCATCCCGCCGGCGGCCGACCTGTTCATCCAGCAGCCGGCCTGGCGCAATGTCTTCGAGAATGTGCTCACCGTGCAGTTCGACCACCGCATGGTGGCCTATGCGCTGTGGATCGCGACGCTGCTTCACGCTCTCGACGCGCGCGGCGTGCCGGAGGCGGGGGCGCGGGCGGCCCGGCTGTTCGGCCTCGTGACGCTGCAGGCCGGGCTCGGCATCGCCACGCTGATCCATCAGGTGCCGATCGACCTTGCGCTGGCCCACCAGTTCGGCGCCACCCTGGTGCTCATCGCCGCCACCGCGCATCTGGTGCGGCTGCGGCAGGGCGATGCCGCGGCCCGGCGGCGGGCGGCCTTCGCCTGAGGGCGCCGGTCCCTGCGGGGGGCCGGGCTCTCCGTGCTTCGCCTGCGCCGAAAGCCCCGCGCCGCGAGCGGCCGGGGGTGCGGGTCAGGCCGTCCACCCTCTCGAAGGGCGTGCGGGGCACCGGGGCGGATCGCCCGGCGGTCGCCTGCACCATGT
>CAZIXP010000044.1:20319-27530 GCA_964543245.1 uncultured Starkeya sp. | reverse complement strand
CCCTGCCGGCCAAGCCGGCGGCGAGACCCTGCCGGCCAAGCCGGCGGCGAGACCCTGCCGGCCAAGCCGGCGGCGAGACCCTGCCGGCCAAGCCGGCGGCGAGACCCTGCCGGCCAAGCCGGCGGCGAGACCCTGCCGGCCAAGCCGGCGGCGAGACCCTGCCGGCCAAGCCGGCGGCGAGACCCCTGCCGGCCAGCCGGCGGCGAGACCCTGCCCGCCTGAACGGGCGCGGCGGCAGCGGGACGGGTGCCGCCGGCCGCCGGACATCGTCCCCGGGCGGTGCCGGATGACCTATCGTCAGAGCGTCATCGCGGCGTCATCGGCCCGTTGCGCCGACGACACGGCCCGGCGGCAAGAGCACAGGCTCAGCCACGGAGGATGTCCTCATGACCCGCTCGCCGCGTTTCGCCCTGCGCGCGCTTCTCCTCGCCGGCATCGCGTCCGGCGCGCTGGCGGCCCTTCCCGCCCGCGCCGACGACGCCGCCTTTCCCGCCACGCTCGCCGGGCACGCCGTGCTGCCGGCCAACAGCACCGTGCCGATGCCGGAAGATGCCCCCGCCGACCTGAAGAACGCCGGCAAATACACCACCGGCAAGCGGGTCGAGGCGCTCGGCACGGTGGAAGGCACCTCCGCCGGCCGGCCGACCGGCCTCGCGCTGCCGCTCGCCGGCCAGCCGCTGCAGGGTCATTCCGGCATCAAGACCCTGCCGGACGGCACGTTCTGGATTCTCACCGACAACGGCTTCGGCACCAGGGCCAACAGCCCGGATTCCGCGCTCTACCTCAACCGCTACCGCATCGACTGGAAGGCCGGCAGCTTCGAGCGGCTGGAGACGGTGTTCCTGCGCGATCCCGACAGGAAGGTGCCGTTCCGCATCGTCCACGAGGGCACCGAGGCCCGCTACCTCACCGGCGCCGACTTCGACCCCGAGAGCTTCCAGATCATCGGCGACACGCTGTGGATCGGCGAGGAGTTCGGCCCCTATCTGCTGAAGGCCGACCTCTCCGGCCGCATCCAGGCGGTGATCGAGACCATGGCCGGCGACACCCCGGTGCGCTCGCCCGACAACTACCAGGTCGTCTCCCCCGCCACGCCGGACGCGACCGGCACCTTCAATGCCCGCCGCTCCAAGGGCTTCGAGGGCATGGCGGCCTCCAGGGACGGCCGCTTCCTCTACGCGCTGCTGGAAGGCCCGCTCTGGGACCCCGCCACCAAGGGCTGGCAGAAGAACGCCGACGGCCGCGAGGTGCTGCCCATCCTCGAATTCGACGTCGCCGCCGGCCGCTGGACCGGCCGCATCTGGCACTACCCGCTGGAGAAGAACGGCAACGCCATCGGCGACTTCAACATGATCGACGCCACCACCGGGCTGATCATCGAGCGCGACAATGGCGAGGGCACCGCCGACAAGGCCTGCCCCGAAGGCCAGAAGCGGCCGGACTGCTTCCACGACCTCGCCCGCTTCAAGCGGGTGGTGAAGATCGAGCTCACCGACGCCAATGCCGGCAAGGAGGTGCGCAAGATCGGCCATATCGACCTGATGCGGATCGCCGACCCTTCCGGCCTGGCGCGCAAGCCGCTGACCGACGGGGTGCTGGCCTTCCCGTTCTTCACCATCGAGGATGTCGACGTGGTCGACGACACCCACATCGTGGTCGGCAACGACAACAACCTGCCCTTCTCGTCGAGCCGCGAGCCCAACAAGGCCGACGACAACGAGCTGATCCTGCTCGAGGTCGGGGAGTTCCTGAAGGCCAGGTGAGGCGTGAGGCACCCCGCCGGGGTGCCGCCTGAAGAAACCGCGGGCGGCGCACGCCGCAGCCTGAAGAAACCGCGGGCGGCGCACGCCGCAGCCGGAATACAAGCCGCGGGCGGCGCACGCCGCCCGCCGGGTCAGGCGCGTCCGGCCACCGGCTCGGCCGCCGGCCGCAGCACCAGGGCGACGCCGGCCATCATCACCAGCGCGCCGACCAGCTTGATCGGCGCCGGCAATTCGCCGATCAGAACGATGCCGAACAGCACGCTGAGCAGCGGGTTCAGCATGGAATAGGGCACCACGGTATTGATGGGGTGGCGCTGCAGCAGCCAGTACCAGATGCCATAGGCGATGATGGACGACATCACCGCGCTGTAGACGATCGACAGCCAGCCATGCCAGGTCGCCGCCTCCAGCGAGGCCCACTGGCCATGCTCCAGCAGCAGCGAGGCGACGAGGAGCTGCGGTGCGGCGAAGAGCGAGGACCAGCCCATCATGGTCAGCGGCCGGATGGCGGGCATGGTCTTCACGATGAGGTTCGTCACCGCCCAGCCCGCCGCGCTGATCATCAGCAGCGAGAGCGCCAGCGGCCCCGGCAGGGTCGGGCCCGCCGCCAGAACCACGATGCCGAGCACCGAGAGCGCCAGCCCCGCCACCTTCACCGGGCCGAGCCGCTCCTTCAGGAAGATGCAGGCGAGCACGGTGGCGATCGGCGCGCCGAGCTGCACCACGATCGAGCTGGTGCCGGCCTCCGCCATCGACAGCGCGATGAACAGCAGCCCGAAATGCAGGATGCCGAAGGTGACGGACACCAGCACGACCCAGGGAAGCTGCTCCCGGCTCAGCCGCGCGAAGGGCGTCACCAGTGCCGCCACCAGGAAGAAGCGCAGCGCGCTCATGAAGATGGGCGGGATTTCCGCGGTGCCGAGCTTGACGATGATGATGTTGAGCGCCCACGCGCAGACCACGGCGAGGGCGAGCAGCTTGTCTTTGAAGGGCATGGGGCACCACGGCAGCGCGCCGGCCCCGGGGCGGGTCCGTCGTATGCGGGAGGAAATAGACCGAAGCGGCGCCGCCGCCAAAGCGGAACTGGTTATACCAGCCCTGCGGCCAGCACATGGAACGCTCATCACAGTGCCGCAATCATTGCCTTAGGTGATGGATCGTATGCGATGCGTCGTCGCGCGGGCGGGGGTGCTGGCGATTCGCCCCGCGGGGCGTTTCCGGCGCCGGGCCGGCGACCGAGGCGTGCGGGGAGTGCGCGGAGGCGGGGCGGGCGTCCGCAAGCGGCGGCCTGCGACGCCGCGGCCGCGGTGTCGATCTTGCCGCGGCCGGCGCCGCCATTATGGTGGCGCCATGCTCGATCTCTCCCTCGCCGGCCGCCTCACCTTCCAGCACCACGCCCCGACCGAGCCGCCGCTGCCGCCCGGCCGCCACGACACCGGCCTGTTCGCCGAGCGCGACTATGTGCTGGTCGTGCCGGAAGGCGTCGATCCCGCGCAGCCAACCCCGCTGGTGACGCTGTTCCACGGCGGTGGCGGCAGCGCGGAGAAGATTCTTCCCATCCTGCGCCGCCACGCCGAGGCCCGCGGCTTCCTGCTGCTGGTGCCGCAGTCGCTGCTGCCGACCTGGGACATCGTCATCGCCGGCAACGGGCCGGATCGCGAGCGCCTCGACATCGCGCTGGACTGGGTGGCGTCCCGCTTCACCCTCGACCCCACCCATTTCGCCTTTGCCGGCCATTCCGACGGCGGCAGCTACTCGCTCTCCACCGGGCTCTCCAACGGGCGCATCGTCACCCACATCATGGCCTTCTCCGCCGGCTTCATGACCGTGCTGGCGCAGGAGGGCGAGCCGAAGGTGTTCATCGCCCATGGCCGGCAGGACACCCAGACCCCGATCGACACCGCCGGCCGCTCCCATGCCGCCAAGCTGCGGGCGGCGGGCTATGAGCTGCTCTATCTCGAATATGACGGCCCCCACGCCTCGCAGCCGCACATGGTGCAGGTCGGGGTGGATTTCTTCATGGGCGGGCGCGGCCGGACCGTGGCCGACCTGCGCGCGGCGGCGGTCGGCGGCGGCTGAGGCCCGGCGCCGGCGGCTTCCTGCGGGAATGCCGGCTAAAGCCACCGTCCCAGCGCAGACGCCATGCGCGAAAAACCCGGCGCGGAGGCCCGGCCGGGTTCATCGGGATCGATCGGGAAAAGCGGGAGCCGGCGGGCGCAGACTCGCCGGCGCCGCCGCGCGCTCCCGTCCGGCTCGGCAGCTCGGCTCGGCTCAGCTCGGCTTCTTGGCCGCGCTGGTGATCTCGGCGACCTGCGCGTCGATTTCCTTCATCAGCGCGACGAAGGCGTCCGGGCCGGCGGCCAGGGCGTTCTGCACCTCGGTCGCCCAGGTCGAGCGGCGCAGGGTGAAGGTGGTCACCGCCGAGGAGGAGCCGTGCTTCTTGGTGAGATAGGTGCTGATCTTGAAGGGCACCGGCTCCAGCGCGAGGTAGCGCGAGGTCGGGTTCGCCTCCAGGAAATCGGCCAGCGCCTTCGCCACGCCGGCATAATCATCCGCCAGCAGCAGCGCGTCGAACTGGGCGAGCAGCGGGACCAGCGGGGTGTCGTGGCCCTTGTAGATCTGAGAAACGGCCATTGGATCTTTCCTCTTGCAACGTTGTCCTTGCGCCCGGTCCGGGCGCCGGCCTTGCGTCCCCCGGAAGGGGAGCCGATTGGCTCTCGCGCCCCGTCGGGTACGCCGACCGGCCCTTCCGCCCGGCGGCGGCGATCGGCGCTACTGGTATACAGAACACCGAAGCGCACCCCAAGCCCCCGGCCTGCGATCTCTGCGCATTGGCACGTTCGCGCCGCGCCGGCCGTCTCCTTCAGGGGGCGCACCGTGCGGCCGCCCCGCCCGGCTTCGGGGGAAGAGCCTTCGGGGGAAAAGCAAAGGGGCGCCGCAGCGCCCCTCATCTCCATCCGTCGTGAAGCTGCGGCCGCAGGGCCGGAAGCCCGCTCAGTCGAGCTGGAACTTCGAGAGGTCGCGGTGCTCCGCCTCGATCCAGCGCGCCGTGCCGGAGGCGGAGCGCATGACCACGGTGTGGGTCTTCACCAGGCCCTTTTCGTACTTCACGCCGCGCAGCAGATTGCCGGTGGTGACGCCGGTCGCCGCGAACAGGCAGTCGCCGCGCACCATGTCGGTGATCTCGTAGATCTTCTTGCCGTCGGCGACGCCCATCTTGCGGGCACGCTCGCGCTTCTCCTCGGTGTCGAGGATGAGGCGGGTGTACATCTCGCCGCCGATGCAGCGCAGCGCCGCCGCCGCCAGCACGCCTTCGGGCGCGCCGCCGGTGCCGAGATAGATGTCGACGCCGGTCTCTTCGGGGTCGGTGGTGTGGATCACGCCGGCGACGTCGCCGTCGGTGATGAGCTGCACCGAGGCGCCGGTGCGGCGCACCGCCTCGATGATGCCGGCATGGCGCGGCCGGTCGAGAATCAGCGCGGTGATCTCGGAGGGCTTCACGCCCTTGGCCTTGGCCAGCGAGGCGATGTTCTCCGCCGGGGTGGCGTCGATGTTGATGGTGCCCTTGGGATAGCCCGGGCCGATCGCAATCTTGTCCATGTAGACGTCGGGGGCATAGAGCAGCGTGCCGCCCTCGGCCATCGCCATCACCGCGATGGAGCCCGGCATGTTCTTGGCGCAGAGGGTGGTGCCCTCCAGCGGGTCGACCGCGATGTCCACCGCCGGACCCTGCTTGGTGCCGACTTCCTCACCGATATAGAGCATCGGCGCCTCGTCGCGCTCGCCCTCGCCGATGACGATGCGGCCGGCGATCGGCAGCCGGTTCAGCTCGCGGCGCATCGCATCGACCGCGGCCTTGTCGGCCGCCTTCTCGTCGCCCCGCCCGCGCAGATGCGCGGAGCAGACGGCCGCGCGTTCGGTGACGCGGACCAGTTCGAGCGTCAGGATACGCTCGAGCGCCTGGCTCGCATTGACCGTAATTTCCGGCATCGTCAAAGCCCCTCTCAATCCTTCTCGATCCGTATCATCTGCGGCGCGGCGGTGATGACCCCATCCGCCTCGATGGCGGCGATCGCCCGGCGCACCGCGTCTTCCGTCGTGGCATAGGTGATGAGCACCACCGGCGCCGGGTCGTCCGCGCTGTCCGGGCGGTCCCCGCCATGGGGGCGGCCGCGCCGATGCTGCATTATGGACTCGAGGGAAATGTTCTGCTCGGCCATATGGCGGGCAATGGTTGCCGCACTTCCGGGCCGATCGACCACGGCGAGGCGGATGTAGTAGCCGCCCTCGTGACGCTGGATCGCCACCCGCCCGGCCGGCTGCAGCGCCGCCGCGCGCACGCCAAAGGCCGCGCAACCCCGCCCTGCGGCGAGATCGCACACGTCGGCGACCACTGCCGAAGCGGTGGCGTCGCCGCCCGCGCCGGGCCCGACCAGCGTCAGCGCCACCGCATCGCCGTCGATCGCGACCGCGTTGGTCACGCCGGAGACCTGCGCGAGTGGCCAATGTTTAGGCACCATGGTGGGATGGACGCGCTGCTCGATTCCGCTCTCGGTCCGCATCGCGACGCCGAGCAGCTTCACCCGGTAGCCGAGCTCTTCGGCTGCGTTGAGGTCGGCCAGGGTGATGGAGCGGATGCCCTCGACATGGATCGCCTCGGGGTCGGGCGTGACGCCGAAGGCGAGGCTGGCGAGGATGGCAAGCTTGTGGGCGGTGTCGAAGCCGTCGACGTCGAAGGTCGGGTCGGCCTCGGCATAGCCGAGCGCCTGCGCCTCCGCGAGCACCGCCTCGAACGGGATGCCCTCGTCCTGCATCTTGGTGAGGATGAAGTTGCAGGTGCCGTTGAGGATGCCGGAGACACGCTCGATCCGGTTGCCGACCAGCGCCTCGCGCAGGGTCTTCACCACCGGGATGCCGCCGGCGACGGCGGCCTCGAAATACAGCCCGACGCCCGCCGATTCGGCGAGGGCGGCCAGCGCGACGCCGTGATGGGCGAGCAGGGCCTTGTTGGCGGTCACCACCGGCTTGCCCGCCGCGAGCGCGGCCTCGACCGCGGCACGCGCGACCCCGGCCTGGCCGCCGATGAGCTCGACGAAGACGTCGATGCCGGGGTCGCGGGCGAGGTCGACGGCGTCGTCGAACCAGCGCATGCGGGAGAGATCACAGCCACGGTCGCGGGATCGGTCGCGGGCGCTGACGGCCACCACCTCGACGGCGCGGCCGGTACGCGCCGCGATCTCGTCGCGGCGGCGGTCAAGCATGCGAACGACCCCGCTGCCGACCGTGCCGAGGCCGGCCAAGCCAATCCTGAGGGGCGACGCCATATGGACTTCCGGACGCAACAGCTAGAAGGAACGGCGCCGCCCGGATCGGGACCCGGGCGTCAGCGCGCCGCGGCGAGGGGAACGACGTTGTGCAATGTTTCCGCGCCCGTTTCAAGGAACCGGC
>CAZIXP010000044.1:0-20309 GCA_964543245.1 uncultured Starkeya sp. | reverse complement strand
CCCTGTGGCTCTCGATCTTCGGGGCGGACGGCTGGTTGCGGGAGGGCCCGGACGCCGCCGATCGGCTGCTTGGCGCGCTGTCGGCGGCTGTGCTGGTGATCGATGACCGCGGCCTGCCGGATGCGCTGCTCGTTCTCCACCATGGCGATGCGCACGAAGCCGTCGCCGTGCTCGCCGAAGCCGACGCCGGGCGCCACCGCGACATCCGCCTTCTCGATCAGCAGCTTGGCGAACTCCAGGCTGCCGAGGTGGCGGAACTTCTCGGGAATCGGCGCCCAGGCGAACATGGAGGCGGTGGGCGAGGGAATCTCCCAGCCCGCCTTGCCGAAGCTGTCCACCAGCACGTCGCGCCGCTTGCGGTAGACCGAGCGCATCTCGGCGATGCAGTCCTGCGGGCCGTTCAGCGCCGCCGCCGCCGCCACCTGGATCGGGGTGTAGGCGCCGTAGTCGAGATAGGACTTCACCCGCGCCAGCGCCGCGATCAGCCGCTCATTGCCGACCGCGAACCCCATGCGCCAGCCGGCCATGGAGAAGGTCTTCGACATGGAGGTGAACTCCACCGTCACATCCATCGCGCCCGGCACCTGCAGCACCGAGGGCGGCGGGTTGTCGTCGAAATACACCTCGGAATAAGCGAGGTCGGAGAGCACGATCAGGTCGTGCTTCTTCGCGAAGGCGACGACGTCGCGGTAGAAATCGAGGTCGGCGACGCAGGCGGTGGGGTTCGAGGGGTAGCACAGCACCAGCGCCAGCGGCGAGGGAATCGAATGCGCCACCGCGCGCTCCAGCGCGTGGAAGAATTCCGGCCCGGGCTCGCACGGCACCGAGCGGATCGCCGCCCCCGCCATCAGGAAGCCGAAGGCATGGATGGGGTAGCTCGGATTCGGCACCAGGATGACGTCGCCCGGCGCGGTGATGGCCTGCGCCATGTTGGCGAAGCCTTCCTTGGAGCCGAGGGTGGCGACCACGTGCTTGTCCGGGTCGACCTTCACGCCGAAGCGGCGGCCGTAATAGGCCGCCTGGGCGCGGCGCAGGCCGGGAATGCCGCGCGAGGCGGAATAGCGGTCGGTGCGCGGGCGCCCGATGGTCTCCTTCAGCTTCTCCACCACATGGGCGGGAGCGTCGAGGTCGGGATTGCCCATGCCGAGGTCCACGATGTCGGCGCCACCGTTGCGGGCAGCGGCCTTCACCCGATTGACCTGCTCGAACACGTAAGGCGGCAGCCGGCGGATGCGATGGAAATCGGTCATGGTCGTGGACTCGGGGTGAGCGGCTCTTGGGTTCCTCGCGGCCGCTCTTCTGTCACGGCGGACACGCGGGGGGCGTCATAACAGGTTCATCAGGCACGTCATCCCTGAAATGCGCGGCCATGTTGGCGGAAGCGTGGTGAACAGGGCGTTAGCGCCGCCGCCCACGCGCGTGAGAACACGCCCCGCTGCGGGCAGAACCGCCCGATGCAGGCGGGGACCCGCGCCCGTCGCGCGGGCGGACTGGCCGGCGCCGAGCCATCCCGACCCCTGACCTCCCGACCCCTGCCATTCCGACCCCTGCCATTCCGACCCGGCGCGCCACACCGCCTCGAGATTCCGCGCCAAAGCCCGTCGCGGCCCGCGCCGTGCGGCGAGATTCCGCCCGTCACTGCCCCGTGGTGCTGCCCTGGTCGGAATCGTCCTGCTGCTTCTTCGCCTCGGTCTCGATCCGGTTCTGGATCGCCTTCGCCTGACCGGTAGCCTGCGATTCGAGGCTGGACTGCACCTTGCTGACCTGCGTGGGGTCGAGCACCGGCGGCTCCTTCTCGCCGCGCGGCGGGGTGCCGAAGGTGGGGTAGGTGTTGGAGATGCCGGGCGGCGGCGGCGGAGCGTCTGGCATGCGCGAACAGGCCGCGGCCAGCAGCGTGCCGAGGGCGGCGGCCAGCGCCAGCGGCCGCGCGGCGCTGCGGCTGCGCGCCTCACCGCGGCTGTAGCGGCCTGTCTTCGACTCGTCGGTCACTGCGAACCCTCCGTTCCGGCGCCCCTTTATGCCGTAGCACACTCGCTAGTGCCATATCGCGCGGCTATGATGCACATCGTCGATGCAGACCCGCCGATGCATACCCGCGAGGACAAGCGGTGACTGACCGGAACGCCAACGACCTGACCGACCACCCCGCCACTGCCAAACCGGCCGCCACGCCCAGGGCGCCGCGCCGGCGCAAGGCCTCGCCACAGGCGGGGCTCGGCGCCCCGCTCGACACGGCTGTCCCGCAGCCGGCGCCGGCCCCGGGGGTGCAGGCCCCGCCGGCCCCGGCTGTGGCCGCGCAGGTCGCGGTCGCGCAGGCCATCGTTGAACACGCCATCGTCGAACACGGCCTTGCCGCACCGGTCGCCGCGTCTGCCGCGCCGCCGGCAACGGGCGCTCCGCGGAAAACGGCGGCGAAGAAGGCCCGGGCCAAACCTGCCGCAACGACACCAGCCGCTGCGGCGACCGCCGCCGCTGCGCCCGCTCGCGCCGCTCTCGCGGAGAAGGCCGCCGCCCCCGGGAAGGCCGCCGCTCCCGCAAAGCCTGCGGCGGCGCGGGCCGCCGCGCCCGAGGAGCCCCCGCGCGAGGCCAAGCCCGGCGCGGTGGACCTCGAAGCCTTCGCCAGCAATCTGGCGCGGCTGGTGGAGGAAGGCGGCAAGGCCATGGCGGCCTATCTGCGCCCCCGCGAGGACGGCACCGTCAAGGACGACATCGCCGAGGACATCGCCGATGTGATGAAGACGCTCGGCCATGTCGCGGAATACTGGCTGGTCGACCCCCAGCGCACGGTGGAGGCGCAGTCGCGGCTGATCGGCGGCTATCTCTCGCTGTGGTCCTCGACGCTGAAGCGGCTGGGCGGCGAGGAGGCCGAGCCGGTCGCCCGCCCCGCCACCCGCGACGGCCGCTTCAACGACCCCGAATGGTCGAACAACCCCTTCTTCGACGCGCTGAAGCAGAGCTACCTGCTCACCAGCAACTGGGCCGAGGGCCTGGTGAAGGAAGCCGAGATCGACCCCCACACCAAGCAGAAGGCGGATTTCTACGTCCGCCAGATCGCCGGCGCGGTGTCGCCCTCCAATTTCGTGCTGACCAACCCCGAGCTGCTGCGCACCACCCTCGCCTCGAACGGCGAGAACCTTGTGCGCGGCATGAAGATGCTGGCCGAGGACATCGAGGCCGGCGGCGGCGAGCTGAAGATCCGCCAGACCGACACCTCCAAATTCCGGGTCGGGGAAAACCTCGCCGCCACCCCGGGCAAGGTCATCTTCCAGAACGAGCTGATGCAGCTCATCCAGTACGCCCCCACCACCGCGACGGTGCTGAGCATCCCGGTGGTGATCGTACCGCCCTGGATCAACAAGTTTTACATTCTCGACCTCAACCCGGAAAAATCCTTCATCCGCTGGGCGGTGGAGCAGGGGCTGACGGTGTTCGTGGTCTCCTGGGTCAACCCGGACCCCTCGCTGCGCGACAAGGGCTTCGAGGACTACATGCGCGAGGGCGTGCTGAAGGCGATCGAGGTCGCCAAGCAGGCCGCCGCCAGCCCGCAGGTCCACGCGGTGGGCTATTGCGTCGGCGGCACCATGCTCGCCATCACGCTGGCCTGGCTCGCGGCGGCGGGGGAGGATGCCGGCATCCGCTCCGCCACCTTCTTCACCACCCAGGTCGACTTCTCCCAGGCCGGCGAGCTGAAGGTGTTCATCGACGAGGAACAGATCGCCAGCCTCGAGCGCAAGATGCTGGAATCCGGCGTCATGGAAGGCCGCAAGATGGCGAACGCCTTCAACATGCTGCGCGCCAACGACCTGATCTGGCCCTATGTCGTGAACAACTACCTGAAGGGACAGGCGCCCTTCCCGTTCGACATGCTGTACTGGAATTCGGATTCCACGCGGCTGCCGGCGGCGAACCATTCCTTCTACCTGCGCAACTGCTATCTCGACAACCGCCTCGCCCGCGGCCGGCTGGAGCTGGCGGGGCGGCGGCTCGACCTCTCCCGCATCACCCTGCCGACCTACAGCCTCGCCACCCGCGAGGACCACATCGCCCCGGCCGCCTCGGTCTATCTCGGCGTCCAGCTGTTCGGCCGCCCCACCCGTTTCGTCCTGGCCGGCTCCGGCCACATTGCCGGCGTGGTCAATCCGCCGGCGCGGGAGAAGTACCAGTTCTGGACCGGGCCACAGCCGGCCGGCGCGCTGGAGGGCTGGCTGCCGCAGGCCGAGATGCACCCCGGCTCGTGGTGGCCGGACTGGCTCGCCTGGCTCACCGCCCATGACGCTACCAAAATACCGGCACGCACGCCGGGAGGCGGCGTCTTCGCCCCGATCGAGGACGCACCGGGCTCCTATGTCCGGGTGACGTCGTGACCACGCCGCGTCGCGCCGGTTTCGGCCGCATCCTCCACCTCACCGCACCGACCCTCCTCGCGCTGGCGGGGCTTGCGGCGGGCGGTGGCGACCGCGCCGGGGCGGCGAGCTTCGACTGCACCAAGGCCCGCGCGCCCGACGAGATCGCGGTCTGCGCCAGTCCGAAGCTGTCGGAGCTCGACACCGAGCTGGGGGCGCTGTGGTTCACCTATTCCCGCCTGCCGATGCTGATGGGCGCGAGCGGCAACCGCCGCGACGAGGCCCGCGCCTTCCTCGCCGCGCGCGCCGCCTGCGGCAGCGACAGCGCCTGCCTGACGCGGGCCTACGGCGCCCGGATCAAGGCGCTGAAGGACGGAATAATCAGCACTATCAGTGACCTGGCGAAGGCGGCGGACAATCCGGGTGCGTCGGCCCCGCCACTGGCGCCACCGCCCGTGCCCCAGCCGGTGATGGACCTGATCGCCTCCTACAACGCCGCCTGCAACCGGCTCGGCGGGCAGCTCTCCGACAATTCCTGGCCGAACATGATGAGCGCCGACCTCGACCATGACGGCGTGCCCGATTTCGTGCTGAACACGCAGAACCTGCGCTGCCCCGGCGCCGCCACCGCCTTCTGCGCCAATGACGGCTGCGCCATCGACATCGCGCTGTCGAGCGCGCGCTTCGCCAACCCTATCGGCGCCCGCGGCGCCACCCCGACCCTGGTGCAGGACCCCGACGCCACCCGGCTCTCGCTCACGGTGGACCGCAGCCTGTGCAACGCCGCCGCCGGCACCGCCTGCGAGGCCCGCTACACCTGGCAGAACGGCGCGCTCACGCCTGCCTATACGGCGCGCCCGGCGCCGTAAGCCTTTCATGCGGCAGGACTTTTCCGATCAGGGGAACAGCGCGACCTGTTCCAGCCCCATCGTCTCGGGATAGCCGAGCATCACGTTCATGTTCTGCACAGCCTGGCCGGAGGCGCCCTTCACCAGATTGTCGGTGGTGGAGATGACGATCACCCGGTCGGCGGCGCGGTCCTGCACCACGCCGATGAAGGCCATGTTCGAGCCCTTCACGAAACGCGACTGCTGCACCTGGCCGAGCGGCAGCACATGCACGAAAGCCTCGCCGGCATAGAAATCCGCCAGCACCCGGTGAACCCCGGCCGCCCCGACGCCGGGCGCGGTCTTGAGGTAGATCGTGGCGTAGATGCCCCGGCTCATGGGGATGAGGTGGGGCGTGAAGGTGGGCACCACGGTGCGCCCGGCGGCGCGGGAGAATTCCTGGTCGAACTCGGCGGTATGGCGGTGGCCGCCGACGCCATAAGCGTGCATGCCGTCCGTCACCTCGGTGAAGAGCAGCGATTCCTTGGCCGAGCGCCCGGCGCCGGTGACGCCGCTCTTGGCGTCGATCACGACGTGCTCGGGCTCGATCGCCCCCGCCTCGATCAGCGGCACCACCGGCAGGATGGCGGTGGTGGTGTAGCAGCCGGGATTGGCGACGAGGCGCGCCTTGCGCACCTCCTCGCGGTACAGCTCGACGATGCCGTAGACCGCCTCCTGCTGGAGTTCCAGCGCTTGGTGGGGGTGGCCGTACCACTGCTCATAGGCGCCGGGGTCGCGCAGCCGGAAGTCGGCGGAGAGGTCGACCACCTTGATATGCGGCGCCACCTCGAAGGTGCGCTTGATGACCTGCTGGGTGGTGCCGTGCGGCAGCGCGCAGAAGGCGAGGTCGACGCCCGACCAGTCCACCGCGTCGATGCTGACGAGGTTCGGCAGCTTCAGCGGCGCGAACTGGGGAAACACCTCGGCCATGCTCTGGCCGGCCTTGCGGTCGGCGGTGAGCGCGACGATCTCGGCGCGGGGATGGCGGACCAGCAGGCGCACCAGCTCGGCGCCGGTGTAGCCCGAGGCTCCCAGGATCGCGATGCGCGCCGCCTTTTCCATCTCAACTCTCCCTTCCAGGTCCTTCAACGACCGAACAGCAAGAGCGCGCACTTACACCTGTTGCGCAACGGACGGAAGACAGCTCCTGGCTACGGGGCGGGGCGCAGGACCGGCCCCGCCCGCACCGCACCGTTGAACAGGGCCTGCCCGAGGCGCAGGCGAAGTACCGCGCCGGCGGCCACCGTGCTCAGGGCCAGCGCGACGAGGCTCAGGATTCCGAAGCCGAGCACGGGATGGAGTGCGGCGTCCTTCATGACGAGACCCAGCACCGACACGATCGGCATATGGAGGAGATAGATCGGGAAAGACAGGCCCACAAAAAACCCGAGGACCCGCGACGGACGGTCGAGATGGCGCCGGCACAGGCCGATCAGCAAGGCAAACAAGGCCATCGCGGCGAAGGCGCTGGCCGCTTCGAACAAATAGGCCGCGAGCACCGTTCCGGGTGGATAGAGGCTGAGATAGGCCATGAGCGCGGCGGCGCCGAGCACCGCCACCCAGACACCCGCCGGCAGGCGGCTCAGACCCGCCGACATCTGCAGCGCCGCGCCCAGGGCGAAATAGGGGGCGAAATACAGTACCGCACGCAGGTCGACAAAGCCGTTCAGTATCGCCAGATCGGTGTCCCCATAGCGCGTGATCACCAGCAGCAGAACCTGCCAGGCCACGAGTGCCACGGTCAGCGCCGTCACGCCGGCGCGCCGCTGCAGCATCGGCGCGGCGAACGTGCTGATCGCCGCACGCCCGCGACGGAGCGCCGGCCGGGCCAGCGCCAGCCCCGCCGACAACATGACGAGCACGGGCAGGAACCACAGATGGCGCACCCAGTGCCGGCCGGGGGTCTGCAGCATGACGAGGAAGGCGTCGAAGGCCGCCGCGGCCGTCGCCGTCTGCGCCAGCGCGTTGGCGTACATCTGGATGGGATTGAGCAGCACCATGCCCGCGAAAAAGGGCAATCCCAGCTTGATGCAGCGGCCGAGCAGCCAGTCGGGGCCGTCGTCCCGGCGTTCCAGCACCAGCGCCGCGCAAAAGCCGGCGATGATGAAGAAGGCTGGCATGCGGAACGCGTGGATGGCGCCGCCGATTGCCTGCACCATCAGGCTGCCGGAGGCCGCATGGATGTCGCGCGGGATATCCGGCGAATAGATCAACGCCACGTGATAGGGAATGCCCAGCAGCATCAGCAGCCCGCGGGCGGAATCGAGGTAATGCAAACGTCCGCCCGCCACGCGCTCCCCCCAGAGCCATCCCGCGAGACGCACGCGGTGCCGCGCCGGGACCTTCCGCCGCTGGCGCCGTTCCGTCAACCACGGGACTTCCCCGGCCCCGCTTGTCGCCGCGGACCGGCGTTCCATCTAAAGGGGCGCCCGACCTGAACGGGTGTGTGGCGAGGGAGATGCCGGCCGATGATGACCCCCACCCGCTGGTTCACCCTCGGCCTCGACATGATGCGGCTGTCGCAGGAAGCCAACGCCGTCATCGCGCTGCGGCTCGCCCGCTTCGCCGCCGGCCACCCCCAGTCCGGCCGGGAAGCCGTGCGCATGGTGAGCGAGAAGGCCGGCGCGCTCGGCGAGGCCCAAGCCCAGCTCGCCCGGGCCGCGGCGGCCGGAACGCTCGACCGCGCCGCCCCGAAGGTGCTAGCGATGTATCGCCGGAAGGTGAAAGCCAACAGGAAGCGTCTGTCGCGCTGATCCGCGTTCACGACATGTTCCTGTTGCCGCCTTGTGCTGGCATAGTGCCCGGCACCGCCGAATCGCGCTCACGCACGGAACATCGCCCTTCATGTCGACGCCTGACGATCTCTTCGCCGCCCTGCCCGACCCGACCCCGCCGGCACGCCCGGCCGGAACGCGTAGATCGGCCAAGACGACGGCTTCGGCGGCGGCTCCTCCGGCGGCCCCTGCCACGGCGACGCCCTTCACCGAGGCGGCCTACACCGCCGCCCATATCGAGGTGCTGGAAGGGCTGGAGCCGGTGCGGCGGCGGCCCGGCATGTATATCGGCGGCACCGACGAGAAGGCGCTGCACCACCTCTTCGCCGAGGTGATCGACAATGCCATGGACGAGGCGGTGGCCGGCCACGCCAGCTTCATCGAGGTGGAACTGGAGGCGAGCGGCTTCCTCACCGTGACCGACAATGGCCGCGGCATCCCGGTGGAGGAGCACCCGAAATACCCTGGCAAGTCGGCGCTGGAGGTCATCCTCACCACGCTGCATGCCGGCGGCAAGTTCGACAGCAAGGTTTACGAGACCTCGGGCGGCCTGCACGGCGTCGGCGCTTCCGTGGTCAACGCGCTGTCCGATGTGCTGGAGGTGGAGGTCGCGCGCGGGCAGGTGCTCTACCGCCAGACCTACCGCCGCGGCCTGCCGCAGGGCCCGCTGACCGAGGCGGGACGGGTGCAGAACCGGCGCGGCACCCGTATGCGCTTCCACCCCGACCCACAGATCTTCGGCGAGGATGCCCGGTTCAAGCCGGCCCGCATCTTCCGCATGGCCCGCTCCAAGGCCTATCTGTTCGGCGGCGTCGAAGTCCGCTGGCAGTGCGACCCCGCTCTGGTCGCCGGCACCGAGGTGCCGGACCGGGCGGTGTTCCGCTTTCCCGGCGGCCTGAAGGACTATCTCACCGCCGACATCGACGGCCACACCCTCGTTCACCCCGAAATTTTCGCCGGCAAGACCGCCCGCACCGGCGGCCACGGCTCGGTGGAATGGGCGGTGGCCTGGCTGGGCGATGCCGATGGCGGCGTGTCGTCCTACTGCAACACCATTCCCACCGCGGAAGGCGGCACCCACGAGGCCGGCTTCCGCGCCGTGCTGCTGCGCGGCCTGCGCGACCATGCCGAACGCACCGGCAACGCCAAGCGCGCCGCCGCCGTCACCGGCGACGACATCATGGCCGGCTGCGCCGCCATGCTCTCGGTCTTCGTCCGCGAGCCGGAATTCCAGGGCCAGACCAAGGAGAAGCTCGCCACCGCCGAGGCCGCCCGCATCGTCGAAAGCGCGCTGCGCGACCCGTTCGACCACTGGCTGGCCGGCAACCCGGCGCAGGCCAGCCGGCTGCTCGACTGGGTGGTGGAACGCGCCGAGGAGCGGCTGCGCCGCCGCCAGGAGAAGGAGGTCTCCCGCAAGACCGCGGTGCGCAAGCTGCGCCTGCCGGGCAAGCTGGCGGACTGCTCCAACAATGCGGCGGCGGGCTCCGAGCTGTTCATCGTCGAAGGCGATTCGGCCGGCGGCTCCGCCAAGCAGGCCCGCGAGCGGCAGAACCAGGCGGTGCTGCCGCTGCGCGGCAAGATTCTGAACGTCGCCAGCGCCGGCCGCGACAAGCTGGCCCAGAACCAGCAGCTCGCCGACCTCATGCAGGCGCTGGGCTGCGGCAGCGGCACGCAGTATCGCGAGGAAGACCTGCGCTATGAGCGCGTGATCATCATGACCGACGCCGATGTCGACGGCGCCCACATCGCCTCGCTGCTGGTCACCTTCTTCTACCGCCAGACACCGAAGCTGATCGAGAACGGCCACCTCTTCCTCGCCGTGCCGCCGCTCTACCGCATCACCCAGGGCACCAAGACGCTCTACGCCCGCGACGAGGCCCATCGCGACCAGCTGCTGGCGAGCGAATTCGGCGGGCGCGGCAAGGTGGAGATCGGCCGCTTCAAGGGCCTCGGCGAGATGATGCCGGCCCAGCTCAAGGAAACCACGATGAACCCGCGCACCCGCACCCTGCTGCGGGTGACGATCGACGACGCCGAGCGCGCCGCCGTGGCCGATGTGGTGGAACGGCTGATGGGCAACAAGCCGGAGAGCCGCTTCGCCTTCATCACCGAGCGCGCCGCCTTCGCCGGCGAGGAACTGCTGGACATCTGACGCGGCGCCGTCAGCCCGCCATCCCGCGCCGCCCGGCGGCGCCAGTACACGCCCCGCGGCGCCGGCTCACCCCCGCGCCGCTCAGCGGCGCCGGTTCAGGCGGCCGCGCCGCTCAGCGGCGCCGGTTCAGGCGGCCGCGCCGCTCAGCGGCGCTCCAGGGCAATCCGCGCGGCAAGGCCAAGGAAAATGACGCCGGTGGCATAGCGCAGGCCGTGGGCGACGGCGCGGCGGGTCTGCAGGAAGCCGCCGATGCGGCCGGCAAAGCCGCCCACCAGCAGGTTCACCGCGGTGCCGCCGGCATTGAAGAGGCTGCCCAGCACGAGGAACTGCAGGAAGGTGGAGCCGCGGCCGGGGTCGACGAACTGCGGCAGGAAGGCGAGCATGAACACCGCGACCTTGGGGTTGAGCAGGCTCACCACCACCGCCTCGCGCCACGCCGCCCAGCACACGCCCGGCCCCGGCGCGGCCGGCGCCACCGGGTCGCCCGCCCGCCGCACGCTCTGGACCGCAAGCCAGACGAGATAGCCCACCCCGCCCCAGCGGAGCACCTCGAACGCGCCGGGATGGGCGGCCAGCAGCGCGGCAAGGCCGATGCCGGCCGCCAGCGTATGGAGCAGCGAGCCCGTGGCGATGCCGAGGCTCGCAGCCATGCCAGCCCGCCACCCCGCCCGCATGCCCTGCCCCAGGCAGAACAGCATGTCGTTGCCGGGGGTGAGGTTCAGCGCCAGGGCGGCGGGAATGAAGACGGCGAGCGTGTCGGGCGACACCATCATGGCCCGGGGCCTCAGCGCTGCGGGGCCGGCGGAGCGTCCACCGGTTCGGGCCTGGGGTCGATGGCGACGATCTCGGCGGTGCCGAAGGGCAGCTCGACCTCATCCCCCACGGCGCGGCCGAGCAGCAGCCGCGCCACCGGCGCGCTCCAGCCGATCCGCCCGGCGCGCGGCTCGGCCTCGTCCTCGCCGACGAGGCGGTAGCTGCGGCGGCGGCCCTCCCCATCCTCGATCGTCACCGCCATGCCGAGCGTGATCCGCTCGCCCTCCGCCGGCGGATCGACCGGCTCGGCGCTGGCGCGGCGCGCCGACCAGTAGCGCAGATCACGCGAGGCGCGGGCGATGGCGTCGCGGTCCCCCGCCACCGTGGCGGCGGCGAGCGCCTCCCGCAACGTGTCGATCTCGCGCTCGATCAGGGCGAGGCCGCGCCGGGTGACGAGGTTGCGGGTCGGGCTCACCGGGCGCTCGGGCAGCGCGTCGGTGCCGGAATCTTCGTTCACGAAGGCACGGCTCATGATCTTTCCCTGGGGCCCCACCGCCGCACGAGCCCTCTAAAGGCTTGACAGCGGTGAATATCATTGACTCTGCGGGCTTATTGCATATGTTGCGTTGCGTCGTCCGGCTGTACCGAATAAATGCGCTCCGCGCGAAGACGATGCAATCCGCCCCCGGTTACGGCTCGGGGTTCCGGTGAGCGGTGCGCTGCCGCAGAATTGACCCTAGATGCTTTTCAATGAACTTGGCCTGAGCGAGAAGGTGCTTTCGGCCGTCGCCGACGCAGGCTACACCGAACCGACGCCGATCCAGGCCCAGGCCATTCCCCATGTGCTGGCGCGCCGCGACGTCCTTGGCCTCGCCCAGACCGGAACCGGCAAGACCGCCGCGTTCACCCTTCCCATGCTCACCCTGCTGGAGCAGGGCCGCGCCCGCGCCCGCATGCCGCGCACGCTCATTCTGGAGCCGACCCGCGAGCTGGCCGCGCAGGTGGAAGAGAACTTCGTCAAATACGGCAAGAACCACAAGCTGAACGTCGCGCTGCTGATCGGCGGCGTCTCCTTCGGCGACCAGGACACCAAGCTGGTCCGCGGCGTGGACGTGCTGATCGCCACCCCCGGCCGCCTGCTGGACCATGTCGAGCGCGGCCGCCTGCTGCTGTCGGGCATCGAGATCCTCGTGATCGACGAAGCCGACCGCATGCTGGACATGGGCTTCATCCCCGACATCGAGCGGGTCTGCAAGCTGGTGCCCTTCACCCGGCAGACCCTGTTCTTCTCCGCCACCATGCCCCCGGAAATCCAGCGGCTCGTGGCGCAGTTCCTCTCCAACCCGGTCCAGATCGAGGCCTCGCGTCCCTCCTCCACCGCCTCGACCATCACCCAGCAGCTGGTCGCCGCGGGCAAGGAGGACTTCAGCAAGCGCGAGACGCTGCGCGAGCTGATCAACTCGGCCGAGAACCTGCAGAACGGCATCATCTTCTGCAACCGCAAGAGCGAAGTCGCGGTGGTGCACAAGTCGCTGGTCCGGCACGGCTTCAAGGCGGTGGCGCTGCATGGCGACATGGACCAGCGCTCGCGCATGCAGGCGCTCGACCAGTTCCGCACCGGCGAGGCGACCCTGCTGGTGGCGAGCGATGTCGCCGCCCGCGGGCTCGACATCCCGGCCGTGAGCCACGTCTTCAACTACGACACCCCCCACCACGCGGAGGACTATGTCCACCGCATCGGCCGCACCGGCCGCGCGGGCCGCTCCGGCGCCGCGCTGACGCTGGTCACCCATGCCGACGTCAAGTCGCTGGCCGCCATCGAGAAGCTGATCGGCCGCTCCATCGAGTGGCGCGGCCCGCCGCTCGGCGAGGCCCCGCCCCGTGCCGAGCGGACCGAGCGCAGCGCCGGCCCCGGCCGTGGCGAGCGCGGCGACCGTGGCAGTGAGCGCAGTGGTGAGCGCGGCGAGCGTAGTGGTGAGCGCCGGGGTCCGCGCGTCGCGCGCCGCCGCGGCACCGAGGGCACCCCGGCCGAGGCCGCGCCCGAGGCGGCGGAAGCCGTGGTCGAGGCCGCCGCGCCGGCGGCCGCCCGCCGCAAGCCGGCCGCTCCCCGCGGGCCGAAGGTCGATGCCGCCGGCCCCGTTGCCGCGAGCCCCGTCGCCGCCAAGCCGGCGGCCAAGGAGGAGGCGCGCCCCGCCCGCGCCCCGGTCAACCCGACCACCGCCCGCCGTCCCCCGGCGGAGCGGCCGCCCCGCAATGACGAGCCGGCCGATACCTCGCACCTGCCCGCCTTCCTGCTGCGGCCGGTGAAGTTCAAGACCGGCTGACCCTGCGGACCGGCCGGCGATCAGGCCGGGTGCGGACCGGCCCGGCCGGGCGGGTCAGCCCGGCTTTGCGCCGGGCGCCGCCATGCGGGCGCGCAGATGGGTGGCGAGGTCCGCCTTCAGTGCGCCGACATCGGCCGAATGCGCCCAGGCCGAGAACACCACCTCCACCCGGTCGATGAGGATCTTGCCGAAACCCGCCCCCGGCGCCGGCGCGGCCAGCGCGCGGGGGTCGCCGCGCAGGAAGGCCAGCCCGTCCGCCATCACCGCGGCGGCGTCGACGTCCGGCTTCAGCTCCACCGCGAGATCGAGACGGCGCTCGCCATAGGCGCTCTGGTTGACGATCGCCGCCGCCCAGACCTGCCCGTTCGGGATCAGCACCTGCACATTGTCGCCGGCCGCGAGCTCGGTGTTGAACAGGGTCAGCCCCTTCACCGTCCCGGCCCGCCCCGCCAGCTCCACGGCATCGCCCACCCGGAACGGGCGGAACAGCAGCAGCATCACCCCCGCCGCGAGATTGGAGAGCGTGCCCTGCAGCGCCAGGCCGATCGCCAGCGAGGTCGCGCCGAGCACGGCGATGATGCTGGTGGTCTGGATGCCGAAGCGCTGCAGCACCGCGATGCCGACGAACACCAGCACGGCGTATTTCGCAAGGCTTGAGACGAAGCCGACAATGGTCGGGTCCACCCGCCGGGTCGCGGCCAGCGCCCGCTGGACCAGACGCTCCACCAGACGGGCGATCCACCAGCCCGCGACCATGAGGCCGACGGCATAAAGGACGTTGAGCCCGTAGAGGATGAGGAGATTGCCGAGCCGTTCGAGATCCATTCCGTTCTCCTGACCTGTTACGGTCTGGAAACGGCCGAGACGGCGAAGGGTTCGGCAGCCCAGCTTTCAGCAGCCAAGGGTTCGGTCGGGCAAAGCGTTCGGCAGCGAAGAGAATTCAATAAGGCGAAGCGCCTCGCCCCGCAGGCCCGCGCCTCAGCGCCGGGGGCCGGCGCGGCGGGACGCCGGCACCCGAGATGCCTGCGCCACGGTCAGGGCGCGGCGGGCGAGACCGGCGGCGGCGGCGGGATCCTCCAGCGCGGCGGCAGGCAGCGACCAGTAGCCGAGCACGACCCGCTTTCCCTGCCGGTCATAGGCGAAGGGCACGCTGCCGACCCGTTCCAGCGCCTGCGCGAAGGCAGCATCGGTCTTCAGATAAAGCTCTCCCTCCACGACGAGGGCGAACATGACGCCCTCGGCATAGATTCCGAGCCCGCCGAACATGCGGCGGATGGCGACGGGGCCGAAGGCGGCGAAGATGTCCTCGACGTCGGCCCGCTCCATGGCTGGATCAGGCGGACGCGCCGGCCGCCACGTCCCGGGCCGGGGTGATGGCGACGGATTCGCCGCAGCCGCAGGCCGAGGTCTGGTTGGGGTTGTTGAACACGAACTGGGCCGACATCTTGTCGGCCTTGAAGTCCATCTGCGTGCCCAGCAGGTAGAGGATCGCCTTCGGGTCGATCAGCACCTTCACGCCCTTGTCCTCGATCACCTCGTCGAAGCGGCCGGGCTGCTCGGCAAATTCCATCGTGTATTCCATGCCGGCACAGCCGCCATTCTTCACGCCGACGCGCAGCCCGAACACAGGCGTGTCGGAACGTTCGATGATGGCGCGCACGCGGGCGGCGGCGGCATCGGTGAGGCTCATGACGGGGGGGCGGGAACGCGGTTCGGCCATCGACTTCTCTCCCAATCCTCGCCGGTTCAAGGCCGGCGGATCAGCTCGCCTTAAGATGGGGGAGGCGCGGCCCCGGAGCAAGATGCGCGTGCGGCCGGCGCCTCAGTAGTTCGGCCACAGGCCGGGGGTGGCGAGCTCGACCAGATGATCGTCGGGATCGCGGAAATAGAGGCTTACCCCGCCGCCCTTCCAGTCGACCCGGCTCTCCACCGCCACGCCGTGCAGCGCGAGATGCTCGCGCCAATGGGCGAGGCTCTCGGCCGGAATGGCGAGGGCGTAATGCAGCGGGCCGGCGCCGTCATGCGGGGGAATGACGCCCTCCGCCATCCGCACCGGCTCCCGCGTCGCCCCGCGCCGGAACAGCAGCAGCACGCTGCCCGGGCCGGCGGCATAGGCGCAGAAGCGGTCGTCCGCGACCATCGGCTTCAGCCCGAGCACGCCTTCATAGAAGGCGCGGGCACGGCTGATGTCGTCGACATAAAGGCCCGTCTCCAGCACGCCGGAGATGGGCGGGGTGATGGGCGTGACAGGCCCCTCCCCCACCTCGCTCACCACAGGTTCAGCGTCAGCCGCGCTTCCTCCGACATCCGGCCCTGGTCCCAGGGCGGGTCGAAGGTGAGGTTGACATTGACGCCGGAGACCCCGCCGACGCTGGCGACGGCACCTTCCACCATGCCGGGAAGCTCGGCGGCGGAGGGGCAGTTCGGCGTGGTCAGCGTCATCTCCACCGCGACCTGGCGGTCATCGGCGATGTCGACCTTGTAGATCAGCCCGAGCTCATAGATGTCGACCGGGATTTCCGGGTCGTAGACGGTCTTCAGCGCGGCGACGATGTCGTCGGTCAGCCGCTCCAGTTCCTCGGCCGGAATCGAGGATTCGATGGTCGGCGCGTTGGGCGCCTCGGTGACGGTCTCGCTCATGCGAACAGGTCCTGAGCCTTGGCGAGGGCGTCGGCCAGCCGGTCGACCTCCTCGCGCGTGTTATAGAGCGCAAACGACGCCCGGCACGTCGCTGTCACTCCATATCGCCCGAGAAGGGGCATTGCGCAATGGGTGCCGGCCCGCACCGCAACGCCGGCGCGGTCGATCACGGTGGCGATGTCGTGGGGGTGGGCGCCCTTCATGTCGAACGCGACGATGGCGCCCTTGCCGGGGGCATCGCCATAGATGCGGATCGAGTTGATGCGCGACAGCCGCTCCTTGGCATAGGCGCCGAGCGCCGCCTCATGCGCGGCGATCCGCTCGCGGCCGAGGCTCTCCATATAGGCCAGCGCCGCGCCGAGCCCGATCGCCTGCACAATGGGGGGCGTGCCGGCTTCGAAGCGGTGCGGCGGCTCGCCATAGGTCACGCCGTCTTCGGTGACGGTGCGGATCATCTCGCCGCCGCCTTCATAGGGCGGCAGCGCCCGCAGCCGGTTGATCTTGCCGTAGAGCAGGCCGATGCCGGTGGGGCCGTAGAGCTTGTGGCCGGTGACGCCGTAGAAATCGACGCCGAGGTCCTGCACGTCCACCGGCATGTGAACGGCAGCCTGCGCCCCGTCCGCCACCACCACCGCGCCGACCTCGTGGGCGAGGCGGGCAATCTCCTTCAGCGGGGTCACCGTGCCGAGCACGTTCGACATGTGGGTGACGGCGACGACCCTGGTGCGCGGCGACAGCAGGGCCTTGTAGGCCTCCATGTCGAAGCTGCCATCCTCCAGCAGCGGCACCCAGCGGATCACCGCGCCCTTGCGCTCGCGCAGATAGTTCCACGGCACGATGTTGGAGTGGTGCTCCATGATCGAGAGGATGATCTCGTCCCCCTCCCCGATCGACTGGCCGAGCGAGGACGCCACCAGATTGATCGCGCCCGTCACCGAGCGGGTGAAGATCACCTCATCCAGCGAGCCGGCATTGAGGAAGGCGCGGCAGCGCTCGCGGGCTTCCTCATAGGCTTCGGTCATCGCATTGGCGAGGTAGTGCAGGCCGCGATGGACGTTGGAATATTCGTTCTCATAGGCGTAGCGCATGCGGTCCAGCACCTGGACCGGCTTCTGCGCCGAGGCCGCATTGTCGAGATAGACCAGCGGCTTGCCATAGACTTCTTTGGCGAGGATGGGAAAATCCGCACGCACGCGGGCGACGTCATAGCCGCCATCGGCAACCGCAGGGTGGGCGGAGACAGGGCGCGTTTCGACCATGGGCAGCCCCCTCCTGGAGGGCATCGGCAAAAGCATCGTCCCGCCGGCAATCCGGGCATGGCGGGAGCCGGGCCGCTCGCGACCCGTTGCGGGAGCGCTCCGGGATGTCGACCCGACACCCCGGAATACGGACGGGAAAGGCCGAAAGCTCAGGCCCGCGCCTTCAGCCAGGCTTCCGCCTGCTCGATCAGCGCGTCGCGGAGCCCGTCATGCTCGACGGTCTCGATCGCCTCGCCGACGAAGGCCTGCACCAGCAGGCTCTGGGCTTCCTTCAGCGGAATGCCGCGGGCCTGCAGGTAGAACAGCAGGTCCTCGTCGATGGCGCCGCAGGTGGCGCCATGGCCGCACTGGACGTCATCCGCGAAGATCTCGAGCTCCGGCTTGTTGTCCATCTCCGCGTCGTCGCCCAGCACCAGCGCGCGGCTCATCATCCGCCCGTCGGTCTTCTGCGCCGCCTGGCGGACCACGATCTTGCCCTGGAACACGCCGCGGCTGGAATCGTCCAGCACGTGCTTGAATAGCTCCCGGCTCTCGCAGCCCGGAACCTGGTGGTCCACGAACAACGTGGAATCGGCGTGCTGGCGACCTTTCAACAGAACTGCGCCGTTGAACGCAACCTGGCTCGCCTCGCCGACGAGGTTGGCATAGAGCGAGGTCCGCGCCACCGCCGCGCCGGAGGTGAAGGCGAAGTCGTGGAGCTGCGCCTCGCGCCCGACCTCGAAGAGCAGGGTCGTCAGGCTGACCGCCGCCGGGCCGAGCGCCTGGATGCGCAGCACGTCGAGATGAGCATGGTCGCCGACGTAGAATTCGGTCGCACTGTTCACCTGATCGGCCTGACCAGCCACACCCTCGAAGGTCTCGACGAAGGTCGCGCGGGCGCCCTCGCCCACCACCACGAGGGAGCGGGCATAGCTCGCCGCGGGCCCCGGCCCGACCGTCACATGGGCGATGTGGATCGGCCGTTCGATCGCCGCGCCCGGGGCGACGTGAACCAGCACGCCGTCTCCCGCCAGAGCGGTGTTGAGCGCCAGCGCCGCGTCGTAGCGCGCCGGCACGAGGCCGCCGAGCCGGCTCAGCCGCTCGTCGCCGGCGGCCAGCGCCGTCGCCAGGGGAAGGAGGCTAAGACCTTCTTCCAGATCGGAAAAATCCGACAGCTCCGGCACCACCGCACCATTGGCGACAACGATGCGGCGGGCCCCGGCGCCGGTCAGAAGGCGGGCGGCGGCCTCGGCCTCCGCAACCGCGGCGGGACCGGCAACCGGCACCGCCTCGCGCATCAGCGTGCGCAGATCGGTGTATTTCCACTCCTCCACCCGGCGGTGGGGCAGGCCCTGCTCGTTGAAGCTGCGGGCGGCACTGCGGCGCAGCTCATTCAGCCGCCCGGGCGCGGACGGCACCTGCTCGAGCGCGGCGCTCAGCGCCTGCTCGGCCGGGGTCCGCATCAAACGGATCTCAGCGCTCATCGCCACCCCCTCACGCCGCGTCCTGCTGGTACTCGGCATAGCCATTGGCTTCGAGCTCCAGCGCGAGTTCCTTGCCGCCGGAACGGACGATGCGGCCCTTGTTCATCACATGGACGACGTCCGGCACGATGTGATTCAGCAAGCGCTGATAATGGGTTATGACGATCATGCCGCGGTCGGGCGAGCGCAGGGCGTTGACGCCTTCGGACACGATCTTCAGCGCGTCGATGTCAAGGCCGGAGTCGGTTTCGTCGAGAATGCAGAGCTTCGGCTCCAGAATCGCCATCTGGAGGATTTCCATCCGCTTCTTCTCGCCGCCGGAGAAACCGACATTGACGCCGCGCTTCAGCATGTCCTGCGAAATGCCGAGCGCGCCGGCCTTTTCGCGCACGAGGCGCAGGAAATCGGGGGTGGAGACCTCCTCCTGGCCCCGGGTGCGGCGCTGGGCATTGAGCGCGGCCCGCAGGAACGTCATCGTCGCGACGCCGGGCACCTCGATCGGGTACTGGAAGGCGAGGAACACGCCCTTGGCGGCGCGCTCGTCGATCTCCATGGCGAGCAGGTCTTCGCCGTCCAGCGTCACCGCGCCGTCGGTGACGTCATAGTCCTCCTTGCCCGCGAGGATGTAGGACAGCGTCGACTTGCCCGAGCCGTTCGGGCCCATGATGGCGTGCACCTCGCCGGGATTCACCTTCAGCGAGAGACCCTTGAGGATCTCCTTGCCGTCCTCGCCCTCGATCCGGGCGTGGAGATTGTCGATATCGAGCATGGCCATGGTCATCAATTCCGTTCTGGGCGCCGCGTCCCGCCCCGGCCTGCCGGCAGCGGGGAGCGCACGTGTCATCCTGAGACGTCCCGGAGAGCGGCCGTGCCGCGCCCGGGACGATGATGGCGGAAGGGCCTCAGCCCACCGAGCCCTCGAGGCTCACCGAGATCAGCTTCTGCGCCTCGACGGCGAACTCCATCGGCAGCTGCTGCAGCACGTCCTTGACGAAGCCGTTGACGATCAGCGCGGTGGCCTCCTCGTCGGAAAGGCCGCGCTGGCGGCAGTAGAACATCTGGTCCTCGGAGATCTTCGAGGTGGTGGCCTCGTGCTCGAACTGGGCGCTGGCGTTCTTGCTCTCGATATAGGGCACGGTGTGCGCGCCGCACTTGTCGCCGATCAGCAGGCTGTCGCAATTGGTGAAATTGCGCGCGCCGGTCGCCTTGCGGTGCGCCGTCACGAGACCGCGATAGGTGTTGTCGGAATAGCCCGCCGCGATGCCCTTGGAGATGATCCGGCTGGTGGTGTTCTTGCCGAGATGGATCATCTTGGTGCCGCTGTCGACCTGCTGGCGGCCATTGGAGATGGCGATCGAGTAGAACTCGCCGCGGCTCTCGTCACCACGCAGGATGCAGCTCGGGTACTTCCAGGTGATGGCGGAGCCGGTCTCCACCTGCGTCCAGGAGATCTTGGAGCGGGCGCCGCGGCAGTCGCCACGCTTGGTGACGAAATTATAGATGCCGCCCTTGCCGTCCTTGTCGCCGGGATACCAGTTCTGCACCGTGGAGTACTTGATCTCCGCATCGTCGAGGGTGACCAGCTCGACCACGGCGGCATGAAGCTGGTTCTCGTCGCGCATCGGCGCCGTGCAGCCTTCGAGATAGCTGACATAGGCGCCCTCGTCGGCGATGATCAGCGTGCGCTCGAACTGTCCGGTATTCCGCTCGTTGA
>CAZIXP010000043.1:0-28014 GCA_964543245.1 uncultured Starkeya sp. | reverse complement strand
GATGCGGATCGCTTCCTCGATGTTCGACACGAAGATCTTGCCGTCGCCGATCCGGCCCGTCTGGGCAGCGCGCCGGATGGCGTCGATAGCGGTATCCACCATCTCGTCGCCCACCACCACCTCGATTTTTACCTTGGGCAGGAAATCCACCACGTACTCGGCCCCGCGGTAGAGCTCGGTGAGGCCCTTCTGCCGGCCGAAACCCTTGGCCTCGGTCACGGTGATGCCCTGCAGGCCGACTTCCTGCAGCGCCTCCTTCACCTCGTCGAGCTTGAAGGGTTTGATGATGGCCTCGATCTTCTTCATCTCGTCTCTTCTCCCTGACCCGACATCCGCCAGCGCTGGTCGAGCCGCCCCGCCACGAAGCAGAACCCATGCCAAGCCCATGCCAGCCAGCGCCGGGCGCGTCGAGCGACATTCCACCCTGTGGAGTGAGACTATTGCCTATCGCCGACGCCGTGTCTGCCCACCTCTGCGGTGGTTGATGATTAAAAAATTGTCCTAATGGTTAGGAAACGTACATCGTTTTGCCGTTGATGCTGCGGCGGGCTGCTTAGGAAATAGGCAGGCGCGCGCCTTTCCGGCAGTCGGTGGGGAAAATGGCCTTCACAGCGGCGCCCGGCGGCGCGACACTGCGGCCATGGAACTGCTTACCGCATCCGAAATGCAGCGGGCCGACGCTCTCGCCATTGCGGCGGGCCGGACCGGTCTTGGCCTGATGGAGCGCGCCGGTGTCGCCGTGGCGGATGTCGCGGCGCGGCGCCCGCTCGGCACCCGGATCACCGTGCTGTGCGGGCCGGGCAACAATGGCGGCGACGGCTTTGTCGCCGCGCGCATCCTCGCCCAGCGCGGCTACCGCGTCACGCTGGGCCTGCTCGGCGCGCGCGAGGCGCTGCAAGGGGATGCGGCGGCCATGGCGGAGCGCTGGGCGGGCGAGGTCCGGCCCGCTGCGGCGCTCGATCTGGGCGCCTGCGACCTCGTCATCGACGCCCTGTTCGGCGCCGGGCTGGCGCGCGACCTCGCCGGTGAGGCCGCTGCTCGGGTGGCCGCCGTCAATGCCGCGGGCAAGCCGGTGATCGCGGTCGATCTGCCCTCCGGTATCGACGGCACGACCGGCCTTGTGCGCGGCGTTGCGGTCCGGGCGGAGGAGACCGTCACCTTCTTCCGCCGCAAGCCGGGGCATCTGCTGCTGCCGGGGCGGGTTCATTGCGGCCGGGTCCGGGTGGCGGATATCGGCATTCCCGACAGCGTGCTGGCGGCGATCGGCGTGAGCGCCTTCGTGAACGAACCCGCTGTCTGGCAAGGTCTTTTCCCGATCCCGCGGATCGAGGGCCACAAATATGACCGCGGCCATGTGCTGGCGGTGAGCGGGCCGCTGGAGGCCAGCGGCGCCACGCGGCTGGCGGCGCGGGCCGCGCTGCGGGCGGGGGCGGGGCTGGTGACGGTGGCCTGCCCGGCCGCGGCGCTGCCGGTCCATGCGGCGAATCTGTCCGCCATCATGGTACGGCCGGCGGAGGATGCGGCGGGCGTGGCGCTTCTGCTCGACGATCGCCGGTTCTCGACGGTCGTCATCGGCCCCGGGGCCGGGGTCGGTCCGGCGACGCGGGCGCGGCTCGAGGCGGCGCGCGGTCGCCGGCTGGTGGTGGACGCCGACGCGCTTTCTTCCTATGCCGGAGAGCCGGAGGTGCTGGCTTCGGTCCTCGCGGCGTCGCCCGGTGCCATCCTGACGCCGCACACGGGCGAGTTTGCCCGGCTGTTCTCCGGCTATCCCTCTGTTCTTGAACCGGAATCGAAGCTGGAGCGGACGCGGGCGGCCGCCCGACTGACGGGGGCGGTGGTGGTTCTGAAAGGGCCCGACACCGTCGTCGCGGCGCCGGATGGGCGTGCCGCCATCGCCTGCAACGCCCCGCCCTGGCTGGCGACGGCGGGCGCGGGCGACGTGCTGGCGGGCATCTGTGCCGGCTTGCTCGGACAGTCCATGCCTGCCTTCGAGGCGGCGGCAGCGGCGGTCTGGCTGCATGGGGAAGCCGCGCGCGAGGCCGGTCCCGGGCTGGTGGCGGACGATCTGGTGGAGGCCCTCCGCCCGGTATATGCGCGCCTTTTCAACGCGTTGGGCGTGCTTTAGCGACCGGTTTCGAACCAGGCGAGGCGCAGCGTGGCGCCGTCGCCGGCGCGTCGGATGACGAGGGGCCAGCGGCCGCCGCGGTCGGCGACCAAGGCCAGCCGGGTCGTGCTGCCGGGCCACAGCGTCACGCAGTCCTGCCACCACGGCTTCCAGCCGTCGTCGAGCGCGTCGAGCAGCCGCGCGGCCAGACCATAAAGATGAAGCGTGGCAGGGGTTTGCGTTGGGTTCCGGATTCCGATCGCGAGCGTCGCGCCGCGCCGTAGCCGGGCGAGGGGCGCGGCATCGGCGCCGCCGACGGGTTGCTCCGCAACGGTGATCTCGACCCGGGTGGCGCGGCGCAGCGCGGGCTCGTCGGCGGCGAGACGAAGCGCCGCCGGGGCGGGGCGCGGCGGCCCTTGGCGCGCCGCTTCCCGCGCCACCAGCCGGGCCAGCGGCAGCGGGGCGGCGGCGGTCTCGACCGCGAGCGGCACAGCTGCATTGGCATTTTCATTAATGTCGACAAGCACTTCCAGGCGACCGCCGGGCGCGAGTGGCAGGCGGCCCTCTGCCGGCTGGAAAGGTTCGGCCGGCCGGCCGTCAATCCCCACGATGAAACTGGGGGCTTCCAGCTTCAGCGGGAGGAAGAGCCCGCGCGTCGCGTTGACGAGGCGCAGCCGCACCCGCTCGCCCGGCCCGACCGGCAGATCCGGCACCGTTTCGGCATTTACCGTGAGCCGCACCGGGCCGTCCTCGCCCGCCCGCCAGTCCTGGATCAGCAGCACGTGCTCGCGCTCGACCTCATGATCCTGCGGACCTTCCACCACCAGCGTGGCGGCGAGGCCGCGGGCGAGTTGATTCATGTTGTAAGGTGATAGCAGGTAAGTGCCGGGAAAAACGGGGGAAACCTGGACGTCGAGGCGCCCGCCCGCCGTCAGTTCCGGGCCGTAGCCCGGCACGCCGAGCGGGCCTTGCGGCAGCGCGAGGCCGCCGAAACCCAGCGCGACGGGCTCCCCGATCCGGTTCTCCAGCGCCAGCGTCGCCGCCGCGCCCACACGGGTGCGGAGCACCGGGGCGGGCAGGTCCGCGCCGAAGCCGAGCGTCGCGCCCCGCGCTTCGGGGAGGGCCTGCGGGGACCCCGTCAGGGACTGGAGGGTGAGTGTGGTGGGAAGGATGATGACGCCATTCGGCCCGGCCGCCGTGGCCGATGCCGCCATCGGGCCAGGGCGGGCGAGGGCGATCCCCGCCATGCCGGCGAGGACGGTCCGGCGGGAGGGGGTTCCCCTGGTTCGGGGCGGCGTCGGGGGAAGGCTCACAAGCGGGCTCCTCGGCGGGATACACCACTAGAGAGCCCCGGCGCCGCGCCGGCAAGACGAGAGGCCGCGGCCGGCGCAGGCGGCAGCCCGCGGGCAGGGTGCCGGCGGCGTGGAACGGTGCTGCGGAAGGGAGGTGCCGGAGCAGCCCGGTCGGTAATGCCCGCTTCGGCCGTGCCCGCTGACGGGAGGGCGATGACGCCCGCGCGCGCCGCGCTGCCGGACCTGCCCGCCAGCCGACCCGGCCGCCCCTGCTGGGCTCCTTCGCACCGGCCCGTCATCGCCGGTCTCCCCCGCCGGCGCTCGCGATGGCGAGGCGGCGGGGGCGGGTCAGCTTCCCGGCAGATTCGCGGCGACGTCCCCCGACCCGGCGGCCCGAACCGCGCATGCGGACGACCGGCCCGCCGCCCGGTCCCGCCGCCGACCCGCCGCCCACCGGCCGCCGCCACCCACCGGCCGGGCACCCCCCGACCCGCCGCCGCTGGCCGACCCGCCGCCACCCCCGCGGCCGCGACAGCCTTCCGGCGTCGGCGAGCGCTGCCCTCGCGGCTTGCGCATCATGGCGAGGGCTCCTTCCGGGGCGAACTCCCGGCCGCCTCTCTGTGCCCCTTGGCGGCCCCCTCCCGATCCCCCGGCCGGCGCTGCCGCGCCGGCGGCCGCCCCGCGCCGGGCCGTGATTTTGCGCTGGCGCTGGGGCAGCGCCGTGCTATAAGCCCGCACCCGGTCGGCAGCACCATTTTGCGTGCGTCCGTGGCCGTGGCGGACCCTGTAGCGATGCGGGACCGCCCGTGCCGGAGACGATTGCGGGCGTGGCGGAACTGGTAGACGCGCGGGATTTAGGTTCCCGTGACGAAAGTCGTGGGGGTTCGAGCCCCTCCGCCCGCACCAGACCCCGCCCCGCTGCCGTCGGACCGAACCCACCATCGAGGGCGGCATGCGACGTGGCGCCCTCGCGAACGCATTGCCATACGCCGCCGAGCGGCAACGAGACGAAGGCCGACACCGATGCAGGTCACCGAACTTTCCGCCGACGGGCTGAAGCGCGAATTCCGCGTTGTGGTCCCCGCCGCCGAACTCGACGCCAAGGCCAATGCCCGCCTCGCCGAGCTCAAGGACCGCGTCCGCATCAACGGCTTCCGGCCCGGCAAGGTGCCGGTGGCGCATCTGAAGCGCCTCTACGGCAAGTCGGAGCTCGCCGAGGTCATCGACCAGGCGGTCAACGAGGCGAACAGCAAGATCATCGACGACAACGGCTTCAAGCTGGCCATGCAGCCCAAGGTGGAGCTGCCGCAGGACCAGGAGGCCGTCAACGAGGTGGTCGAGGGCAAGGCCGACCTCACCTACACCGTCGGCATCGAGGTGCTGCCCGCCATCACGCTGGGCGACTTCCGCTCCATCGAGATCGAGAAGCCGGTGCTCGCGGTGTCGGATGCCGAGGTCGACGAAACCATCGACCGCATCGCCGCCGGCAACCGGCCCTATTCGCCCAAGGAAGGCGCGGTGGAGAACGGCGACCGGGTCACCGTCTCCTTCGTCGGCACCATGGACGGCGAGAAGTTCGAGGGCGGCACCGCGGAGAACATCCCGGTCGCGGTCGGCTCCGGCAGCTTCATCCCCGGCTTCGAGGAGCAGCTCATCGGCCTGTCCAAGGGCGAGACCCGCACCGTCACCGTCACCTTCCCGCCGAACTACACGGCGGCCAATCTCGCGGGCAAGGAAGCCTCCTTCGAGGTGACCGCCGGCGAGGTCGAGGCGCCCGGCGAGCTGGCGATTGACGACGAGTTCGCCAAGGGCCTCGGCCAGGAGGACCTCGCCACCCTGAAGAACCAGGTGCGCGCCCGGCTCCAGCAGGAGCACGAGAACGCCAGCCGCGCCAAGGTGAAGCGCCAGCTTCTCGACGCGCTGGACGGCCAGCACCAGTTCGAGGTGCCCCCGACGCTGGCCCAGCAGGAATTCGACGGCATCTGGAATTCGGTGCGCGCCGAGATGGACGCCCAGAAGAAGTCCTTCGAGGACGAGGGCACCACCGAGGAAGCCGCCCGCGCCGACTACGCCAAGATCGCCGAGCGTCGCGTCCGCCTCGGTCTGGTACTTGCGGAAATCGGTGAGAAGAACAACATCCAGGTCACCGACGAGGAAGTCACCCGCGCCGTCGTCGAGCGCGCCCGCCAGTTCCCCGGCCAGGAACAGCAGGTGTGGGACTATTACCGCCAGAACGCCCAGGCCCTCGCCAGCCTGCGCGCGCCGATCTTCGAGGAGAAGGTCGTCGACTTCCTGATCGAGCTTGCCAAGGTCACCGAGAAGCCGGTTTCCAAGGAAGAGCTCTATGCCGAGGACGAGCCGTCCAAGGACGTCGCCTGAGGCGACATGCAGCGGCGCCGGCCGGCGCCGCGGTGACGACGACGGCGTCCCGCCCGCGGGGCGTCGCGACCTTTCTGCCGGCGCCCCTTTGCGGGGCGCCCCTCAAGCAAAGCGTCCCGCACGCTGGGACGCCATCCGCCGCAGCGGGCCGAATCACACGGCCCGTCTCTATCGGCGGATCGGAGCTTCGGGCTGGTCGGGACGTTCTTTCCCACTATTGTGGGGCGGGAATGGATTCGCGGGCGACCTTCCTGCCGGCCCGCCGAGGATCAGAAGATGCGTGACCCGATCGATACCTACATGAACTATCTCGTTCCGATGGTGGTCGAGCAGACCAACCGGGGTGAGCGCTCCTACGACATTTATTCGCGGCTGCTGAAAGAGCGCATCATCTTTCTGACCGGCCCGGTCGAAGACAATATGTCGACCCTCATGGTCGCCCAGCTTCTCTTCCTCGAGGCGGAAAACCCGAAGAAGGAAATCTCGATGTACATCAACTCCCCGGGCGGGGTGGTGACGTCGGGGCTGGCGATCTACGACACCATGCAGTTCATCAAGCCGGCGGTTTCCACGCTGTGCATCGGCCAGGCCGCATCGATGGGCTCGCTGCTGCTCACCGCCGGTGAAAGCGGCATGCGCTTCGCGCTGCCCAACGCCCGAATCATGGTCCACCAGCCCTCCGGCGGCTTCCAGGGCCAGGTGACGGACATCCTCATCCACGCCAAGGAAGTCGAAAGCCTGAAGCGTCGGCTGAATGAAATCTATGTGAAGCATTCGGGCCAGGACCTGAAGGCGGTGGAGGACGCGCTGGAACGCGACAACTTCATGACCGCCGACGCGGCCAAGGCCTTCGGCCTGATCGACAACGTGATCGAGAAGCGCCCCTCCGACGAGGCTTCGGCCAAATCCTGAGGGCGGCGGCGGCCGTATAGGATGGCGTGTTTGGAAAGCCACGCGCCATCCCTATATGGAAAGGCTGAGCCTCCGATATCTCACGGCACTTGCGTGCGTTGCGGTATCGCGCTTGCATGTCGAGATGTAGAAGTTTCGGCAGGAGGTGTGACAGGGTGTTGACAGGGTCTCGGCCGCGCCGCTTTGGCGTGGATCGGTTCGAGGCCCCGCTTGATCGAGCCGATCACGGCATGCTTGGCTGTCCCTCGGGCCGGCCCGGCGGTTCGGGTCCGGTCCGGTTCGACGCCCGGGACGCCACCTCCTGACGGCCCGAGCCGTTGCGTTTCTCCTCATCGGAGGCCCGCGGCGGCCTGCGAACTGAAAGGCGCGGTGGGATGCGAGTGGCGCATCCGGCACGCCGAGCGGACGGAGAGACGCATGAGCAAGGTTGGCGGCGGCGACAGCAAGAACACCCTCTACTGCTCGTTCTGCGGCAAGAGCCAGCACGAGGTCCGCAAACTCATTGCGGGACCCACCGTGTTCATCTGCGATGAATGCGTCGAGCTGTGCATGGACATCATCCGCGAGGAGAACAAGTCCTCGCTGGTGAAGTCGCGCGACGGCATCCCGACCCCGAAGGAGATCTGCAAGGTCCTGGACGATTACGTGATCGGCCAGTTCCACGCAAAGCGCGTCCTCTCGGTGGCGGTGCATAACCACTACAAGCGGCTGAACCACGCGACGAAGCACAGCGACGTCGAGCTGGCGAAGTCCAACATCCTGCTGATCGGCCCGACCGGGTCGGGCAAGACGCTGCTCGCGCAGACGCTGGCCCGCATCCTCGACGTGCCCTTCACCATGGCGGACGCCACCACGCTTACCGAAGCCGGCTATGTCGGCGAGGACGTGGAGAACATCATCCTCAAGCTGCTCCAGTCGGCCGACTACAATGTCGAGCGGGCGCAGCGCGGCATCGTCTATATCGACGAGATCGACAAGATCAGCCGCAAGTCCGACAACCCCTCCATCACGAGGGACGTCTCGGGCGAGGGCGTGCAGCAGGCGCTGCTGAAGATCATGGAAGGCACGGTCGCCTCCGTGCCGCCGCAGGGCGGGCGCAAGCATCCCCAGCAGGAATTCCTGCAGGTCGACACCACCACCATCCTGTTCATCTGCGGCGGCGCCTTCGCCGGGCTGGACAAGATCATCTCCTCGCGCGGCAAGGGCACCTCGATCGGCTTCGGCGCCGTGGTGCACGCGCCGGAAGACCGCCGCCCCGGCGAGGTGTTCCGCGAGGTGGAGCCGGAGGACCTGCTGAAATACGGCCTCATCCCCGAGTTCATCGGCCGCCTGCCGGTGATCGCCACGCTCGAGGACCTCGACGAGGCGGCGCTGAAGAAGATCCTGGCCGAGCCGAAGAACGCGCTGGTGAAGCAGTATCAGCGGCTGTTCGAGATGGAGAATGTCGAGCTCACCATCCATGAGGAGGCGCTGGGCGCCATCGCCCGCAAGGCCATCGAGCGCAAGACCGGCGCCCGCGGCCTGCGCTCGATCATGGAAGGCATCCTGCTCGACACGATGTTCGATCTGCCCGGCCTCGAAGGGGTCGAGGAGGTCGTCATCTCCAAGGAGGTCGTCGAGCAGAACGCGCGTCCGCTCTACATCTATGCGGATCGCGCCGCGGCCGGCGATGCGGGCGCGAGTGCCTGAGGCGCCACTTCCCCTCTCTCCGGCCGGGCGCAGCCGCCCGGCCGGGCCATGCGCTTGCCCTCGGGGCCGGCGCCGGCGGCCCGGCTTTCGTTCCCTGAGGCCGACGTCTCTTGACGGTTTTCCGCCCGATTCCCATCTGAGCATCAACCACCGGTCCCCGACCGGATCGGCGTGCCCGGCAGTTCATTCCCGCCCCCCGCACAATGATCAGGTTCCACGATCCGGCCGTCTTGCGGCCAGGTCGGACGAGGCCGCGCGCCGCGCGGCACGCCCCGGCCTGACGCCAACCGAAAGGAAAGAGCCATGACGAGCCCCAAGCCTCGCGCGTCGCTCACGCCCGGCGTCACCCAGACCTTTCCGGTGTTGCCCCTGCGGGACATCGTGGTCTTTCCCCACATGATCGTGCCGCTCTTCGTCGGCCGCGAGAAGTCGATCCGCGCCCTGGAAGAGGTGATGCGGAACGACACCTTCATCCTGCTCGCGACCCAGCAGAACGCCTCGGACGACGACCCGGCCACCGACTCGATCTTCACCATCGGCACGCTGGCCTCGGTGCTGCAGCTGCTGAAGCTGCCCGACGGCACGGTGAAGGTGCTGGTCGAGGGGATCTCCCGCGCCGAGGTCAGCCGCTACACCGACCGCGCCGACCTCTATGAGGCCGAGGCGGTGCCGCTGGAGGAGGACCCCGGCACCAAGGTCGAGGCCGAGGCCATGGCCCGCTCGGTCGTCACCGAGTTCGAGAGCTATGTGAAGCTCAACAAGAAGGTCTCGCCCGAGGTCGTGGGCGTCGTCACCCAGATCGAGGACCATTCGAAGCTCGCCGACACCGTCGCTTCCCATCTCGCGGTGAAGATCCCCGAGAAGCAGGCGGTGCTGGAGATCCTCAAGGTGCCGGCGCGGCTGGAGAAGGTGCTCTCGCTCATGGAGAGCGAGATTTCCGTGCTCCAGGTGGAGAAGCGCATCCGCACCCGCGTGAAGCGGCAGATGGAGCGCACCCAGCGCGAGTACTACCTCAACGAGCAGATGAAGGCGATCCAGAAGGAGCTCGGCGACGGCGAGGACGGCCGCGACGAGCTGGCCGAGCTGGAAGAGCGCATCAAGACCACCCGCCTCACCAAGGAGGCCCGGGAGAAGGCGACGCACGAGCTGAAGAAGCTGCGGCAGATGAGCCCGATGTCGGCCGAGGCGACCGTGGTGCGCAACTACCTCGACTGGCTGCTCTCGATCCCGTGGGGCAACAAGAGCAAGATCAAGAAGGACCTGCCCTTCGCCCAGGCGGTGCTCGATTCCGAGCATTACGGCCTCGACAAGGTCAAGGAGCGGATCATCGAGTATCTTGCGGTGCAGAGCCGCCAGAACAAGCTCGCCGGCCCGATCCTGTGCCTGGTCGGCCCGCCCGGCGTCGGCAAGACCTCGCTCGGCAAGTCCGTCGCCAAGGCGACCGGGCGCGAGTTCGTGCGCGTCTCGCTCGGCGGCGTGCGCGACGAGGCCGAGATCCGTGGCCACCGCCGCACCTATATCGGCTCGATGCCCGGCAAGATCATCCAGTCCATGCGCAAGGCCAAGAAGGCCAACCCGCTGTTCCTGCTGGACGAGATCGACAAGATGGGCGCCGATTTCCGCGGCGATCCGTCCTCGGCCCTGCTGGAGGTGCTCGACCCCGAGCAGAACACCACGTTCAACGACCACTATCTCGAGGTCGATTACGACCTCTCCAACGTGATGTTCGTGACCACGGCGAACACGCTGAACATCCCGCCGGCCCTGCTGGACCGCATGGAGGTGATCCGCATCGCCGGCTACACCGAGGACGAGAAGGTCGAGATCGCGCGCAAGCACCTCATCCCGGCGTCGCTGGCCAAGCATGGCCTCGACGAGAAGGAATGGTCGATCGACGACGAGGCCCTGCTCACCCTGGTGCGGCGCTATACCCGCGAGGCGGGCGTGCGCAATCTGGAGCGCGAAATCTCCAACCTCGCCCGCAAGGCGGTGAAGGACCTGACGCTCTCCAAGAAGAAGGCGGTGAAGGTCTCCGGCACCATCCTCGAGGACTATCTCGGCGCGCCGAAGTTCCGCTATGGCGAGGCCGAGGACGAGGATCAGGTCGGTGTCGTCACCGGGCTGGCCTGGACCGAGGTCGGTGGTGAGATCCTCACCATCGAAGGTGTCATGATGCCCGGCAAGGGCAAGATGACCGTCACCGGCAATCTGCGCGACGTGATGAAGGAATCGATCTCGGCGGCGGCCTCCTATGTCCGCTCGCGGGCGGTCGATTTCGGCATCGAGCCGCCGCTGTTCGAGCGCCGCGACATCCACGTCCATGTTCCCGAGGGGGCGACCCCCAAGGACGGGCCGTCGGCCGGCGTCGCCATGGCGACCGTGCTGACCTCGGTGCTGACCGGCATCCCGATCCGCCGCGACGTCGCCATGACCGGCGAGATCACGCTGCGCGGCCGGGTGCTGCCGATTGGCGGGCTGAAGGAGAAGCTGCTGGCGGCGTTGCGCGCCGGCATCAAGAAGGTGCTCATCCCGCAGGAAAACGCGAAGGACCTCGCCGAAATTCCGGACAATGTGAAGAACGCCCTGGAGATCGTGCCGGTGTCGCGGATGGACGAGGTGCTGCGCCACGCCTTGGTGCGCCAGCCCGAGCCGATCGTGTGGGAGGAGAAGCTGGCCAAGCCGGTGGATGTGCCGGAAGTCGAGGCCGTCATCGGGCTGGACGAGCCGACCGGCGTCGCGGCCCACTGACACCGACCCTCACGCCTAATTTGCGGGCGGCGCCGAAAGGCGCCGCCCGTTGTATTTCAATACCGCGAATCTTGCAGAAACCGTGTATTTGTACGGGTTTCAGGGGCGCCGAGCTTGCAATCGCCGCAATTTGGGGGAAGCTTCCCGGCCGTTCGCCGGGGCAACCCGGCGACGATTCTTGTGCAATCAAGGAAGGACCGGTCTCATGACCACGAAGAACGAACTCGTCGCCACGGTGGCGGAGCAGGCGAAGCTGACCAAGGCCGCCGCGGCGGCTGCAGTCGACGCCACCTTCGACGCCATTGCGGCATCGCTCAAGGCCGGCGAAGAAGTGAAGCTCATTGGTTTCGGCAGCTTTTCCGTCGTCACCCGCGCCGCGCGCGAGGGCCGCAATCCCCGCACCGGCAACCCCGTGAAGATCGAGGCTTCCAAGGCGCCGAAGTTCACGCCCGGCAAGGGCCTGAAGGACATCGTCAACGGCTGAGCCCGTTGCGCTCTCAGACGCCCCGTGCCGGCTTGCGGAGCTGGTCGGGCGTCTGAACGTCGCCGGAGGGGCAGGGCCCGCTGGCCGCGGCAGAGCCCGGCTCGTGCAGGTTCCGGGCGGTCGGCTCCGGCACCGCGTCACCTTCGCGGGACTTTGTCCCTGCACCGCCTTTGCATCTTGTCCCCCGCGCGCGCCAGTGCTTAAACGCGACCTGCGTCGGGCCACAAGGCCGCAAGCGCTTCGGGCGGTTAGCTCAGTTGGTAGAGCATCTCGTTTACACCGAGAGGGTCGGCGGTTCGAGCCCGTCACCGCCCACCAGAGATTGCGCGCGACATGGCGCGCCAGCAGCGAGGCGCGATGTGAAGCTCGTCCTGTTCGATTGCGACGGCACGCTCGTCGACAGCCAGAACGTGATCGTCACCGCCATGACCCGCGCCTTCGAGGCGCTGGACATGCCGGTGCCGCCGCGGGCGGCGCTGCTCGGCGTGGTGGGCCTGTCGCTGGTCACCGCCATGCGCCGGCTCGGCGACGACGCGCCGGGCTATCCCGCCGAAGAACTGGCGGAGCACTACAAGCTCGCTTTCCACGCCCAGCGGGCCGAGCCCGGCTTCACCGAGCCGCTCTATCCCGGCATTGCCGAGCTTCTGGACGGGCTCGCCGCGCGGGACGACCTGCTGCTCGGCCTCGCCACCGGCAAGTCGCAGCGCGGCGTGGCGTCGGTGCTGGCCCATCACGGCTGGGATGGCCGCTTCGTCACCATCCAGACCGCCGACACCGCGCCCTCCAAGCCGCATCCCGGCATGGTGCTGCAGGCGATGGCGGAGACCGGCATCGGGCCTGACGACACGCTGCTGATCGGCGACACCTCCTACGACATGGTGATGGCCCGGGCCGCCGGTGCTCATGCGGTGGGGGTGACCTGGGGCTATCATGCCCGCGATTTGCTGGCGCAGTCCGGGGCGCAGCATCTGGTGGACGAGGCCGGCGCGATTCCGCCGCTTCTTGGAACGCTGTGGGGATGATGTCATGACCGACGACCGGGCAGACCGGGACGGGACCTCCGCAGCGGCGCGTAGCCCGGTGCCGGGCATGGGCGAACGGGTGCGCCCGCGCCGGTTCTACGCCGCGGCGGGCGTCGCCCCCACCGAGGGCGGCTTCCGGGTGGAACTGGACGGCCGGCCGCTGCGCACGCCCGGCCGGCGGGCGCTGGTGGTGCCCTCGCGTGCGCTCGCCGACGAGGTGGCGCGCGAATGGCAGGGGCAGGGCGAAACCATCGATCCCCTCACCATGCCGCAGACCCGGCTGGTGAATGTCGCCATCGACGGCGTTGCCGACGCGATCGAGGCAACCCGCGGCGAGGTCGTGCGCTATGCCGGCTCCGACCTGCTGTGCTACCGCGCCGACTCGCCGCAGCGTCTGGTGGAGCGGCAGAAGGCGCTGTGGGACCCGATCCTCGCCTGGGCCGAGGCGGCGCTCGACCTCCGGTTCCGGGTGACCACCGGCGTGACGTTCATCGAGCAGCCCGCGCAGACCCTCGCTCGGGTGCCGGACCTGCTGCCGGCCGACCCGCTGCGGCTTTCCGCCATGAGCGTGCTGACCTCGGTGGGCGGGTCGGTCGTGCTGGCGCTGGCTGTGCTGCACCGTCATGCCGAAGCCGGCGACGCGTGGCGCGCCGCTTGCGTCGACGAGGAGGTGCAGGAGGAGATCTGGGGCATCGACCGGGAAGCGCTGCAGGTGCGACGGAATCGCGAGCGCGATTATGTAGCGGCGGCGGAGCTGCTGCGCCTGTGCGAGCAGCCCTGATGCCGGCTTCGGCTTAAGGCCTGCCCCTCCGTCCCGCGGGCCGGGGAGGGGCGGGGAGGATTGATGCGGAGGTGTACAACGTGCCCATCTTGAAATGGACAGGCGATCAGGTTCCCGAGCGCCTGTACGTGATCGGCGACATTCACGGCCGCGCCGACCTGCTCGACCGCATGCTGGAGTCGATCGCCAACGACGTCGCGCGCCATCCCGCGCGCAGCGCCATCGTCACGGTCGGCGACTATGTCGACCGCGGCCCGGATTCGCGTGGCGTGCTGGAGCGGCTGATCGACCCCGGCCTCGGCATTCCCCTCCACGCGCTCTATGGCAATCACGAGCAGATGCTGCAGGGGTTTCTGGAGAACCCGCGGGCCAACCAGTCGTGGCTGCGGCAGGGCGGCCTCGACACGCTCGCTTCCTATGGCGTGCCGATCAACCAGGCGATGGTCGGCAAGGGAATCTCCGCCGCGGCGGAGACGCTGGAATGGCTGATGCCGCCCCATCACCGCCGCTTCATCGAAGCGATGCCGACCGCCATCATGCTGCCGGGTGTTTTCATCTGCCACGCCGGTGTGCGCCCCGGCTGCCCGCTGGATGAGCAGGTTGATGAGGATCTGCTCTGGATCCGCGGCGAGTTCCTCAATTCGGATGCCGATCTCGGCAGCCTGATCGTCCATGGCCACACCATCACCCCGGAGATCGAGCGCAAGCCGAACCGCATCGGCATCGACATCGGCGCCTATCGCTCGGGCCGCCTGGCCTGCCTTATCATCGAGGGGCAGGACACCTATGCGCTGATCGCAGAGCAGAAATGAAAGGCGTTCATGTCTGACCTCCGCGCCGTGCTGCTCGCTGTGGTCACCGTCCTCGGCTCGGCCGACATGCGCGCCGCCGCGGCGGACGAGCCGGCCAACCCGATGGTCGAAATCGGCCAATTGCCGCCGCCGCGCGGCTGGGTGGATTTCTGCCGCGAGCACGCCGCCGATTGCCGCTGGACCCAGGCCGATCCCGTGGCTCTGACGCCGGCGCGCTGGGCGGAGCTGCAGGAGATCAACCGGAAGGTGAACCGGGCGATCAAGGCGCGTGAAGAGGGCGTGGCGGATGTCTGGCGCTACCCCGACGACGGCTATGGCGACTGCGAGGACTATGCGCTGCTGAAGCGGCGGCTGCTGAAGGAGGCGGGGTGGCCGGCCGGCGCGCTGCTGATGGCGACCGCCCGCCTCGCCAACGGCGTGGGCCATGCGGTTCTCATCGTCCGCACCGATCATGGCGAGTACGTGCTCGACAACCGCCGTAACGACATCCTCGAATGGGATCAGGTCGGCTTTACCCTGCTGGCGCGGCAATCCGCCGGGGGCGGCGGCACCTGGTCGGCGCTGGCGCCGTTCGCGCCCTGACCCGCCGGCGCTGGCGCCGTTCGCTTCCTGACGCGCGTCCCGCCCATTCAATAGGCGCGGTACCGCTGCGAGCGCGGCTATCGCGCACGCGGCGCCGCGCAATCACCCGCATGGCGCAGAATTACCCAAAAGACTCAGGAAGAGGTCGGCAGGCTCAGGAAGAGGTCGGGGGCGTCTCGTCCTGATCCGGCGACCGCGGCGCCGGCTCCTCGTGTTCTGAGGAGCGGCGGCGCCTGCGGCGCTCGGACGAGCCGGTACCGGACCCGCCGCTGCTGCCGGACGATCCCTTGCTGGAGGAGCGCCGCCGCGACGAGCGGCGGGTCGGCGCCGGACTCAGCAGCCGGCTGAGCAGGGAGGGGGCGGAACGCGATTTGTGCCGCCGCCTCTTCCGGGGCGTCGCCTCGCCGGAGGCGGTGAGCCACGGCTCTTCCGGCGGCGCAAGACCCAGGGCCGGCCGCATCAGCGCCGCCAGCGCCAGCACCAGAACCGCCATGTTGGCGTGGGCGCGCAGCGGGTAATCCAGCGTCGAATGAACCATCAGGCCGAGGACGACGAGAATCGAGGCCCGGGCCAGCAGGCGATCGGCCAGATCGACCGGCGCGGGATAGCGGAAGACGACGCGGTAGATCGTCACCACCAGCAGCAGCAGCACGGGAACCGCGACGATCAGGGTGAGGGCGCCGCCCTCCATCAGAAGCTCGAGATAGTCGTTATGGGCGTGGTTGATGATCTGCGGCAGCAGGGTCGAATCGGTCTCGTAGATCTGGAAGGTGCGTACGAAGCTGCCGAATCCCGACCCGAACGGGAACAGATGCCGAATCGCCTCCAGCGTGGTTTCCGCCATCGGCCAGCGCAGATCGTCGGCCAGCGAAGTGGTCAGGCGGGAGGCAACGCGGGAGAAGGCGATCTGCAGCAGCCCCAGCACCGCCAGCAGCGCGATGGCGAACACCCCGACCAGGCGGATTCGCGGCGGGCGCTGCGGTCCGGTGATGAGGCCGATGCACAGCATGGCGCCGATCGACAGGAAGCCGAGCAGGAAGCCCGCGCGCGAGCGCGCCATCAGCACGCCGAGCGCCAGCAGCAAGGTCGCGGTGAGCGCGAGGCCGACATGGGCGAGTCGCAGCCGCTCGCCCTGGCGCCACAGCGCGATGAACACGGCGGCGAGGCTGAACGGAATCAGGCTGTAGAGCAGGGCGGAATAGCCGTTTCGCCAGGGAAACAGGCCCACCGCCTCGTCGAAATAGGCAAAACCGTAGGGCCGCAGCCAGAGCGTTGGATAGGAAAGCTGGGCGAGGCCGAGAAAGGTGCTGAAGACGCCGAACAGCACCGCCACCCCGAGCAGACGGTAAAAGTCCTGCCGCGGCAGCCCGACCGTGGCCAACAGCAACGCAACCGGGGGCAGCAGGGCGTAGAAGCTCTGCCAGGTGGTCCAGGGCGAGAGCGAGAGCGGCTGCCACGGTAGCGCCAGAGTCGCCGCCTCATAGGCCCGCAGGATGACGTCGCGGCCGGGCAGGGTGGTCCAGACCGACGGCGGCAGCGGGATGAGCTGCAACAGCGGTGCGGCGAGGATGAGGGCCGAGATCGCCACCAGCACGGCGAGCGACCGCCCGACCGGGCGCGCCACGAGGCCGGTGAGCACCAGCATGAGCAGCGGCAGGCTGGCGAGCTCGACGACGGCGTCGGACAGGCGGCCCTGCTGGGCGCTGCCGCCGACGACCAGCATGACCAGCAGTGTCGCGACCGTCGCGGTGGGAAGGTATCGCTGTTGAAGCGCGCCGACATCCTGCGCGAGACGGCCTGAAACGGGGCGCTCCGGCGCGAGGGAGTTCACGTTCATCGGCGACCCTGGCTGTTGCGCGGCCCGCATGGCCGCGGCGGGCGGTTTCAACACGGCGGAACAGGCTTCACAATCCAAAACGGCCGCTCACAGAGCGGCCGTCCTGTCGTATATCGTGCGGAACTCAGCTGCAGCTGGGGCCCGAGCAGCTGTCGTTGTTCGAAAGGATGGCGGCAGTGCCGCCGACCACGGCCGCCGCGCCACCGAAGAACAGCAGGGGGGTGAGGGTCGGCGCGGCCTGCGCGGTGGTGTTGACGCAGGGCGACGCGTTGGAGACGACGACCGGGGTGCCGGCGTTCAGCTGCACGCGGCAGCCATTGCCGTAGTCGAGAGCGGCGGTGCTGCCCTGGCGGACGAGCACGCTGGAGCCGGAGCCGACGAAGGTCGCCTCAGACGTCTTCTTGTAACCGGTGCCGCCATTGACCAGAACCTGGCCCTGAACGTCCACCAGCTTGGCGCCGGCCGTTTCGGCCTGAGCGGAGTAGGCAGAGACGGCCATCGCGAGAACGAGGCCGGACTTCAGAAGAAACTTCATGCTTAAGTCCCCCATTTTTTACAAACGGACTAGCTGATGGAGAGGCTCACCCTGTTCCACGTTGTGAAGTTATAACCCGATCAACCCTACATGAGGCAAGGCGTAGCGTCAGTCCGGCCGGGCTTTTTTGCGCAGCACCATGACGTAAGAGCCGAAAGGCGACGCTGTGTTGCCTTCATGCGACACCGGGCGGCGTTCTCCCGGGGCTTCGGCCGGCTGTTGCGCCGCACCCATTGGTGTTGCGTGTGTAAGTGGTCTATGATCGGCGACGGCTCAATTGGCACGGGTTTGGCTGAGGTGCGGGCGCCGAAGCTCATGGGCCTGTTCCTTGGCGGAGAGGAGCCCTTCAGTCCGGCGTGCCGCCGGTGTGTGCCGTATGTTGTTTTTGGGGCAACTCGTTAGATGATGGTTTTTCGCGCCCGAGTAGTCTGGGCTCTGCTCGCCGGTCTGTTCCTGCTGGCGGGGTGCGCCGGCGGCGGGTCTTCCACGGATCGCGCGTCGCGTACGTCCAGCCGGAGCGACACTTCCGCCGTGAATCAGCCGATTCCGGCCGCCGTCGCCAATTCGATCCTTGGCAGCAGCGGGGTTTCGGGGAACATCAACAATCTGGGTTCCTACCCGGTGGGGCCTTATGATGTGATCTCGGTACTGGTGCTGAATGTTCCCAATCTCAGCGGGGATTACCCGGTCGGCGAGAACGGGGATATTGCGTTCCCGCTCATCGGTTCCGTGCGTGTGGCCGGCATGACCACCGACCAGATCAGCGCCGAGCTCGCCAAGCGGCTGTCCAAGGACTACCTGCAGTCGCCTCAGGTGGCGGTGTCGGTGAAGGAATACAAGAGCCAGCGCGTCACGGTCGAAGGCGCGGTCGAGAAGCCCGGCGTGTTCGAGATCAACGGCCAGACCACGCTGCTGCAGGGTGTGGCCATGGCGTCGGGCGTCAGCCGCTATGGCGAGGCGGAGAACGTCATCATCTTCCGTCAGCAGAACGGGCAGAAGATGGCGGCGCGTTTCGACCTCGGTCAGATACGCTCCGGCCAGAGTGAAGACCCGCGCCTGCTGGCGGGGGATGTGGTGGTGGTTCCTGAGTCGAAGGCCAAGACCGGCGCGCGGGATATCGTCCAGTTCCTGCCGCTGGCGACGGCGTTCGCGCTGATACTGTAGCTTTCGTCGGGGTACGCCCCGGCGCGATCACTATTCCCTCAGATGTGAGTGGTCCGGCCTTGAACGACAAGCACTTCAACTGGGCAGCGCTGCCCCCGCCGGGTCCCGTCGGTGACCTGCCCGCCACTGCGCCGGGGGGGTGGGTGCCGGCCGGCCGCGATTTCGGCCCGGATTTCGGCGATTCGCGCGAGGAGGATGGCGGCTGGCTGAATGCCGAAGTCCTGTTCCGCTGCTGGCGCATCCTGGTCCGCCGCCGCCGACTGATCGCCATGACGATCATCGCGACCATCGGCCTCGGCATCCTCGTGACCCTGCTGCTGCCGTCGGTCTACCGGTCGGCGGTTGTGCTGCAGCTCTCCCGCGAGACGGCGAAGATCGTCAACATGGACGGCGTCCAGCCCGAGGACAGCCCGCTGGCGAACAAGGAGTTCCTGGAGACCCAGTACGCCCTGCTGGAGAGCCGCTCGCTGATGGAAAAGGTGGTGCAGGCGCTCAATCTCGACGGCGCCGCCACCGAGACCGAAAATTCCCCCGGCTTCTTCCGCTGGCTGGCCTCCAAGATGGGCGGCGGCGAACAGCAGGCCGCGACCGTCGACGAGCTCTCGCGCCGCCGCTCCGAGGCGATCGACAAGCTGCTCTCCATGGTCGACGTGGTGCCGGAGCGCAATTCGCAGATCGTGACGGTCTATGTGCGCAGCCGCGACCCGGAACTCGCCGCCAAGATCGCCAACTCCCTGGCCGAAAGCTTCATCTCGACCAATCTCGACCGGCGCTACGACGCCACCGCCTATGCCCGCAGCTTCCTCGACGACCGGCTGAAGGAGCTCAAGGCCCGGCTTGAGGATTCCGAGAAGGAGCTGGTGGCCTACGCGACGAGCGAATCGATCGTCACCCTCGACAACCAGCAGAGTCTGGTCAGCGCCAATCTGGCCTCGCTGAACGCGGACCTCGCCAAGGCGCAGTCCGACCGCATCATCAACGAGCAGCTCTGGAAGCAGGCCGAGAACACCCCCGGCCTCGGCCTTCCGCAGATCGTCGACAGCGAGGCGATCGGCTCGATCCAGAACCGGATCGCCGAGCTCTCGGCCGAGTACCAGCAGAAGCTGACGCAGTTCAAGCCGGCCTTCCCGGAGATGGTCCAGCTCAAGTCGCAGATCGACGAGCTGAACCTTCAGCTGACGGCGCAGGCGGACCTGATCAAGGCCTCGATCAAGGCCCGCTACGAGGCCTCGGTCGAGCAGGAGAACCAGCTGGCGAAGCAGGTCGAGCAGCTGAAGTCCGACGTGCTGAACATGCGCGACCGCTCCATCCGCTACAACATCCTGCAGCGCGAGGTGGACACCAATAAGTCGCTCTATGACGGGCTGCTGCAGCGCTATAAGGAAATCGGCATCGCCGGCGGCATCGGTGCCTCCAACATTTCCATCATCGACCGCGCGGAAGTGCCGAAGCAGCGCTACTCCCCGAGCATCGTGATCAATCTGGCGGCGGCCACCGTGCTCGGGCTGATGCTCGGCGTCGGCATCGCCTTCGGTCTCGAGCTGTTCGACGATACGGTGCGCTCGCCGGAACTCGCCGAGGAGAAGATCGGCATCTCGGTGCTCGGTGTCATTCCGCTGGTCGAGGACGGCCGCGACGCCCTGGCGGAGCTGGAGATACCAAGGTCGGTGATCGGCGAGGCCTATCGCTCGCTGCGAACCTCGCTGCAGTTCTCCCGCAGCGGCGGCTTGCCCAAGAGCCTGCTGATCACCTCAAGTCAGCCCGGCGAAGGCAAATCGACCACCTCCGTCGCACTGGCGAAGAGCTTCGCTTCGGTCGGCTACCGCGTGCTGCTGATCGACGCCGACCTTCGGCGTCCCTCGCTGCACCGCATCTTCCAGAGCGCCGGCAAGGTCGGTCTTGCCGAATATCTCGGCGGCGACGACCGTTTCGCCAGCCAGCTGCTGGAGCCCTCGCCGAACATGACGGTGATGCCCGCGGGCGCCACGCCGGAGAACCCGACCGAGCTGCTCTCCAGCCCGCGGCTGCACAACCTCATCGCCTATGCCTCGCGGCATTTCGACCTGATCATCCTCGACGGTCCGCCGATCCTCGAACTGGCCGACGCCCCGCTGCTGGCGGCCCAGACCGAGAGCACGCTGCTGGTGGTGTCGGCCAACCAGGTGCGCCAGGGCGTGGTCCGCACCCGGCTGCGCCGGCTCCAGATGGGGCGCGGCTCGGTCGCCGGCATGGTGCTCACCAAGTTCGACGTCCGCTCGGCGAACAACGCCTACTACTACTCGAATTATTATACGGGTGCCTACAATTACGGCACCCTTGCCAGCGAAGAGACCGACTCCTCGAGCAGCCGGGCGGCGATCGAGAGCGAGGCGCCCGCAGCCGAGCGTCCGGCTTCGGACGCCGCCGACGCTCCGGCCACGGATGTGCGCCCGGACCGCGACCCAGGGGAGGGCGGGCGGCAGAGCGTGTGACGCTCCCGCCCCCCGCCTGGGCCGGCGATGGGAGACGACGCGGCGGTGCCAGAGCGTCTCCTGTCATCTTTCCTGAACCAATGACAGGCACTATGCGGCCCGTTTCGTCGGGCGTGCCGTCGCTGCCCGGAAACCGCGCGTTTCCGGATCTGTCGCGATGACGCCGTTCGACGTTGGCGCGATTGTTGCGTTGCTTTTTTGATGCCGCCCCCGGGTCGTGCGATCGTTGAGCAGGTTTTAGATGCGAGTGCTTTGGATAGGCCGATACGCCGATCGTGAAGGGGGCGAATACGTCTACGATCGGAAGGCGATAGACGCGATCCGGCGCCGGGGGCACGAAGTCGAGGTGGTGGAGCCGGTTGCCGGCCCGCGCTGGCTGGAGCTGGCGCGCATGGTGACCCACCAGCTGCCGCATTATCGCGGGCGCTATATCACCGCCGACAATCTCTCCCGCATCGCCGCCGCGGCACAGCGTGCCGATGTCGCGATCTGCTCGTGGGAGCCGCACGACGCCTTGGCGCTCGACCTGCCGGTGCCGACCGTGCTGGCCCTGCACAACATCACCAGCCGCTCGCTTCCCGCAATCTTCCCGGGCAACCGGCTCGCCGGCTTCCTCGCGGCCCGGGCCCGGGCCTATGAGCACCGCGCCTACCGGACCCCGGGTCTCGCCGGCATCGCCACGCTCTCGCTGCGCGACAAGGCCTATATCGATTCCCTCGGCATCGCCGCCCGCTCGGTGTGGACCCCGCCCGGCATGCCGCCGGACGTGCCGCTCGATGCCGCGGCCCGGCTCGAGCCCGCGCTCGTCCTGTCCGGCAGCTATGACTGGAAAGCCAAGCGCCGCGATGTCATCCGCTTCGCCGAAGAGTTCGCTGCCTGGACCGGGCGCCCGACCTTCGCCAGCGACGACACGCTGCCGCCGGAGGTGGCCGCCCTGCTGCCGGTGCAGCCGGCGCGGCTGCGCGAGCGGGACGAGGTGGCGCGGCGCATCCGCTTCGGCGTGGTGCCGGACCGCTTCGAGGCCGGCCACAAGCTGAAGACGCTCTATTATATCGCCAGCAACTGCATCGTGCTGTCCTTCGCCGATGTGTCGTTCGACTTCGAGCGCGTGCCGGACCACGCCTTCTTCATCCGCCGGGTCGAGACCATGGCGGATGTGCAGGCCGTCATGGCCGAGGTCGGCAGCCTGACGCCCGCCGATCTCGTCGCCCGTTTCACCGCGTTCAAGCGCCGCTGCGTGGAGCTCTACAGCTGGGACGCGGTGGCGCGCGACCTGCTCGCCGCCTTCGAGCCGATGGCGCGCCGAACCGCCACGGAGAGCGGGCGGCCGGCGGCGGTCATGGGGGTTGCCTCTTCGTGACGGCTCGAGGAAAGCCCGCCGGATGCCGCGGGCACGGAAGGCGGAACGGCCCCGGGCACGGCGTCATGGCGCTATGCGTGCCGGGCCTTCGCGGTCCCGGCAGATGTTCAGGAAGCGTTCGTAAACGGACAGCGTGGTTATGAAGCGAATTGTCATCGATCTCGATCACACCTTGTCCGCGACGGGCGGAAACGAGCCCCCGGAAGGGGCGGACGCTACCCACTGGAAATATGAGGAAGCCGCGGTCAATCTGGAGCTGGTGCAGAAGCTGCGGGACTACAAGCAGGCCGGCTTCGACATCGTCATCCACTCCAGCCGCAACATGCGCACCTATGAGGGCAATGTCGGCCTCATCAACGTCCACACCCTGCCGCGCATCATCGGCTGGCTGGAGCGCCACGACATCCCCTTCGACGAGGTGATCGTCGGCAAGCCGTGGTGCGGCACCGAGGGCTTCTATGTCGACGACCGCAGCATCCGGCCCCTGGAATTCCAAAACATGACCTATGACGAGATCGTCGCTCTTCTCGAGCGGGAGAAGTTCGATGGCCGCTGAGGGCGATTTCCTGATCATGTCCGGCAGCTATATCGCGCCGGAGATGGTCGCCGAGTTCGGCCTCATTCCGCCCGCCTTCCTGCCTTTCGGCATGGCGCGGCTCTATGAGCGTCAGGTCGCCTTCGCGCGGGGGCGCGGGGCCCGGGTGTTCATCACCCTGCCGGACAATTTCAAGATTCCCGAGGCCGACGCCCGCTGGCTGAGCGCGGCGGAGGTGACGGTCCTGCCGATGTCCGCCCGGCTTTCGCTGCCGGCCGCGATGAAGGCGGCGCTGGCGGCGATCGAGCCGACCGGGCAGCTGCGCGTGCTGCACGGCGACACGCTGGTGCGGTTCGAGGACGACGCACCCGATGAGGACGTGTTCGGGGTCGGCTCGACCGACCATTACGCGGTCTGGGCGGAGTTCGAGCCCCGGCTGAACGGCAAGACCCATTTCCGCGAGGGGCTGACCAGCGCCGGGCAGAGCCGCTCGGTGATCTGCGGCTACTTCGCCTTCGCGGATGGTAGCGCAATCCGCCGGTTCATCGACGAGGAGGGCGCCACCTTCGTCGGCGCGCTCTCGGCCTATGCCCAGGAGCGCCGGCTCGATCCCGTGCTGGTGGCGCAGTGGCTCGATTTCGGCCATCTGCAGACCTATTTCCAGAGCCGTCAGGCCGATCTGGCGTCGCGCGAGTTCAACTCGGTGGTCGGCACCCGCTTCGGCATCCGCAAGACGGGGACGCCTGCGCGCAAGATCTATTCGGAGGCGCTCTGGTTCCGCGAGGCCCCGGCCGATCTGCGTCCCTTCCTGCCGCAGCTCTATTCGCACAGCACCGGCGACGAGGTCGCCTATGAGCTGGAATATCTGTTCCTGCCGTCGGTTTCCGAGCTGTTCGTGTTCGGCAACCTGCCGCTGCCGGTCTGGCACAACATTCTTGGCAGCTGCCAGGACGCGCTCGACATCTGCCACCAGACCCGCCCGAAGGCCGGCGAGACGCCGCCGCGCTATGAGAACCGCTTCTTCCGCGACGTCGTCGTCGACAAGACGCTGGACCGCATCGAGACCTTCTCGCGGGCGCGGGAAATCTCGCTCGACACCGACTGGCGCTGTGACGGCCACTCCATGCCCTCGCTGCGGCGCACGGTGGAACAGCTGCTGGCCGCCATCCCCCCGACGCGGGGCAGCGACATCTGCCTGTGGCACGGCGATTTCCACTTCGCCAACCTGCTGTTCGACTTCCGTGGCCGCCGGGTGCGGGTGATCGACCCGCGCGGCATGCTGAGCGACGGCTCGATCACCATGTTCGGCGATCGCCGCTACGACGTGTCCAAGCTGACCCACTCGGTCATCGGCCTCTACGACTTCATCGTCTCCCGCCGTTTCGAAATCCAGCGCAACGGCGTCTACGACATGAACATCATCTTCCCGCTCGACAGCAACCTGCGCCGTATCCAGGACATGTATTCGAGCATGGAGTTCATGGGAATCCGCCCGAGTTCCCGTGAAGTGCTTGCTTTGACCGCTCTGTTGTTTTTCTCGATGCTCCCGCTGCACTCCGATGCCCGGGATCGTCAGGATGCCATGCTCGCCAATGCGTTCCGCCTGGCCCGGCTGGCGGAGGAGGCCGTATGATTGTCATCGCCATGGGCGGCTTGAGCCGGCGCTTCCAGGTCGCTGGCTACGAGAACCCGAAATACATGCTGCCGCTGTGGGGTTCGACCTGTTTCGACTACGCCATCGGCAGTTTCCGGTCGTGCTTCGAGACGGAGCCTTTCGTCTTCGTCGCCCGCACCGTTGCCGACACGCCGGAATTCGTCCGCGCCCGCACCGCGGCGCTCGGCATCCGCGACGTGCGGATCGTGCCGCTCGACGCGGTGACGGCGGGACAGGCCGAGACGGTCGAGATCGGCCTCGATGCGGTCGGGGCCGATGCCGAGACACCGGTCACCATCTTCAACATCGACACCTTCCGGCCGGGCTTCCGGCATCCCGAAATCCCGACCGGCGACGGCTATCTCGAAGTGTTCCGCGGCTCCGGCGACAACTGGTCGTTCGTCGACCCGGCGGAAGAGGGCGACCGCACGGTGCGGCGCACCACGGAAAAGGAGCCGGTCTCCGATCTGTGCTGCACCGGGCTCTACACCTTCCGCCGCGCGGATGATTTCCGCGAGGCGCTGGCGATCGACCGGCGTTCGCAGCGGCGGCTGCCGGAGCTCTACGTCGCCCCGATCTACAATCACCTCATCGCCCGCGGCGCCGACATCCGCTATGTCGAGATTCCCCGGGACGAGGTGATTTTCTGCGGTGTACCCGCGGAATATGAGGAACTGGTCGGCCAGGACAGGCCGGCTTGGGCGGCAGCGGCGCTCGGGAGCGGAACGTGAAGGGTATCATTCGGCATGTCTCCGATCTCGCGGACATGCGCGGCGCGTCCGGCTATTCCTCGATCCTGGTGGATACGTCGGACCTGAAATATCGCAACCTTCTGCCCCATGCGCTGAAATACGGGGTGTGGGCTCTCGATGAAGGCGGCACGCTGACCATCCGCGACAATGGCCCGGATTCGTTCGATTCCTGGCCGCACACGGTGCCGTTCAACCTCGTGCGGCAATGGACCTTCAAGCTGCTGGAGGGTTATGCCGAGCTGGTGAGCATGGACGCGACCGCGCGCGAGCTGGTGCTGCGGCGCACGCGGCCGGCGACCCCGCCGGGCTGGAGCGCGGGCGTGATCTTCTCCGGCGCCGATGCCGAGATTCCGCGGCTGGCGGAGTGCCTCGACGCGCTGCTGAAGCAGCCGGAGCTCACCGAGGCCCAGGGCGGCGAGATCGTGGTGTGCGGGCCGGAGCGCGACCTCGCCTTCCTCGCGCCCTATCCGAGCGTGCGCTATCTCGTCCACGACACGAAGACCAAGCCGCGCCTGCTGACGGCGGACAAGAAGAACTTCCTCGCCGCCCATCTGCGCGGGCCGCGCATCGCCATCATGCACACCCGCATCTGCCTGGAGCCGGGGTGCCTGTCGCAGGTGCCGGCGGAGTTCGAGATCACCACGCCGCGCGTGCTCGTGGCGGAGACCCAGGGGCGCGCCGACTATCTCTCGCTGCAGGTGGGCGACAATGTCGTGCCCGGCCGGGTGCCGCGGCTGCTGCCGGATTCGGTGCGCCGGGTGGGGGCGGACAACTATCTCTCGCTCTATGCGGCGGGGGCGCCCTTCATCGATGGCGGCGTCTATTTCGCCCGCAAGGACGTGCTCGACGCCTGCCCGCTGCACGCCAATGTGGCGTGGGGCGAGGCCGAGGACAACGAGTGGTGCGCCCGTGCCCAGGTGAACGGCTATCTCATCGACATGGCGCCGAAGGCCCTCGCCATCTCCACCACGAGCAAGCTGCGCGATCCCGGCCAGCGCTCGCCACGGACGACGTTCCTCATGCGCTCGGCGTTCCGCCAGGTCACCGGCCTGCGCTACCGGCTCAAGGAGTCCCTGCGCTCCTTCGGCGCCCGATAGAGAGACCCGGCGGTGAAGGCTCAACGTATCTATTTTCTGCTCAAGCTCTCCAACACCGCCATCGTCTCGATCTGGAGCTTCCTGATCACCTATTCGATGATCCACACCATCGGGGTCACGGGCTATGCCTTCCTGGCGGGGCTGTTCGCGATTTCCGCGCTGGTGCTGCAGACCGATCTCGGCCTCGCCGCGGTGCTGTTCGCGCGGCTGCGCAAGACCTTCCTGACCGGGGAGGGGGACCTCGCCGAGGACCGCTCCATCTTCTCGGCGCTGTTCGTCTGCTATTTCGGGGTGGCGCTGGTGGCGACCGCGACGGTCGCCGCCTTCATCCTCGGCACCGCGGCGGGGCCGGAATCGGTGCGCGGCGCGGCCGTGCTGATCTTCGGCGGCATCGTGCTGACGCTGCCGTGGCTGCCGGTGCGGGCGGCGCTGAACGCCCATGACCGCTACATCGCGAGCGAGACCATCGAGTTCTGCCGCCGCGGCGTGATGCTGCTGGCGGCGGCGGCCCTGCTCATCGGGCTGCCGGTGTGGGCCTATGGCCTGGTCGTGCTGTCGTCCTGGGTGGTGGTCTACGGCGTGGCCGCCGTTCTGGTCGCCGGTTGCGGCATGAGCCTGCTGGAGCGCTCCTTCCTTGCCGGGGCCCGGGCGCTGATGCGCACGGAACTTGCGCGGGTGCGCGCCGCCGTGCGCTTCGCCGGCTCGGAGTTCCTGATCTACATCTTTCCCTATTACTGCATCCCCTTTCTGTTCGGATCGCCGACCATACTGGTGGCGTTCGACACCTATTACAAAGTCACCCGTTTCGCCGCGAGCGCCTATCTCGTCGGCAGCGAGACCTTCCTGCCGGCGCAGACCCGGGCCTATTATGCCCATGACCACGAGCAACTCCGCCGACTCACCGCCCGCATCCTCGCCATCGGCGCGGTGCCGGCAATCGGCGGCATCGCGGTGGTGGCGCTGTTCGGGCACGAGGTCTTCGCCATCCTGCTGAGCCATGGCGACGTCGTCTCGCCGACGCTGCGCGCGGTGATCTGCGCCATGTTCGTGCTGATGCTGCTGCAGGCGACCTGCGGCACGTTCCTGGTCGGCATCGGCCTGCTGCAGCCGCTCGCCAACCGGGCCAATCTGGTGCTGGCCGGCATGGCGCTGCTGGTGGCGGCGACCTGGGCGTTCTCGCTGTCCTTCGATGCCATGATGATCGGCTATGTCGCCATCTTCGCCGGCGGCGTGGTTTCCTACGTCCTGCTGCTGCGCCGGCTGTTCTACCGGCCGGCGCCGCGCGCGCCCGGGGCCGCCGCCCCCTGAGGCGGCGCCCCTGCTTCTCCTGAGGCGGCGCCCCTGCTTCTCCTGAGGCGGCGCCCCTGCGGTGGCGTCCTTGCGGTGGCGTCCGTGCGGCGAGCGGTTCAGCTGGCGGCGAGCTGCCGATAGACCTCGACCATGTGGCGGACATGGGCGTCGACGGTGTAACGCCCCGCCTGGCGGTGCGCGGCGAGGCGCAGCCGGCGCCACCGCTCGGGGTCGGCCACCAGACCGTCGAGGGCCTCCGCCCAGCCGCGGGCATCGTGCGGGTCGATATAGACCGCGCTGTCCTCCCAGATTTCGCGGAAGGAGGGGATGTCCGACAGCAGCAGCGCGCAGCCGGCCTGCGCCGCCTCCAGCACCGCAAGGCCGAAGGGCTCGTAGACCGAGGGCGAGACATAGATCGGCCGTGCCGCGAGCCGCGCCGCCATCGCGGCAGGGGGCAGATTGCCGAGCGTCGTCAGATGCGGCAGGGCAATGGCGCGGCCGGCGGCATCGGCGA
>CAZIXP010000042.1:0-28715 GCA_964543245.1 uncultured Starkeya sp. | reverse complement strand
CCAGCGCAATCCAGCCCTTGCCCGCCACCATGCCTTCCACCCACAGCGGCGTGTAGATGACCGACAGGTAAGCGCCGGCCAGCCCGCACAAGGCCGAGCCCAGCAGGAACAGCCGGATCTCGACCGGGTCGGCCTGCGGGCGCGGCGCCACCACGACCGCAGCCGGCCCCTCGACGTGAAAGGTCGCGACCGCCGGCAGGTCGAGCCGGCAGGCGCCACGCGGGTCGACCTGGAGGTAGGGCGATTCGTGAATGGCGCCTTCCAGCCGGTCCGGCACGGCGCCGCAGCGCACATGCAGGTCCGGGGCGCGATCGTCGCCGTCCCAGGGGGCGAGTTCGGGCAGCGGCAGCTCCGAGCGCACCCGCCACCCGCAGAGATAGCTGTCGCCCGTCATGAGCTTGTCGCGGTCCGCAGCTCGATGAGATTCTGCTGGAGGAGACGGTCGAGGAAGCCGAGCACGTCGGCTTCGATCACGGCGGCGTCGGCGTCGTATTCGGCCCGCAGCTCCGCGCACAGGGCGGCGACCACGGTCGGCTGCTCGATCCGCCGCCAGATGTCCGTTCCCACCGGGTTGAGGCCGATATAGACCCCGCGCTCCATGTCGAGCAGCACCTGCTCCTCGCCCACGGCGGCGCCGAGATAGCCCGGCCGCCGCACAACCTCTGATGTTAGGGCTACACTCATTTCTTGCATTCCGAGCATGGCGTCTTAGGATTGAACACTACCGTGGATATGTTCATCTACGGAAGAGGCTACCGGGGGACGGTGATGACGGAGCTGGCACATTTCGCGACGCGGATCGGGGACTCCTTCTCGGTGGAGGTGGGGCTGCCGGAGCCGCTGGAAATCGTGTTGTTCGAGGCAAGGCCGCTTGCCCGCAGGCCTTCCGGCCGCCGCGAGCCCTTCGAATTGAGGTTTCGCGGGGCGGGACCCTATTGCCTGAACCAGTGGACCCACCGGTTGCGGAACCCGGCGATGGGCGAGCTCGACATCTTTCTCGTGCCGATCGCGCGGGAGGACGACCACTTCGTCTACCAGGCCGTGTTCAATTGACGCGGCCGGCCTCCCTGCCGGCGCGCTGGCGGCGGCTCGGCCCGCAGGGGCGGGCCCTGCTGCGGGAGGCGCTGTTGGCCCTTGTGGGCGCGCGGCTGGCCATTCTCCTGCTGCCGTTCCGGCGCGTGGCAGGCCGCGCGTCGCGCCCGCCGAAGGGCGTGGTCCGGCACGGCACGCCGGAGGAGATCGGCGCACTGCGCTGGGCGATCCGCGCGGTGGCGCGGCGGGCGCCGTTCCGGGCGCTGTGCTTCGAGCAGGGGCTCGCCGCGCAGGCGATGCTGCGGCGGCGCGGCATCGCCTCCACCCTGTATTACGGCGTCGGCAAGCCGGGCGGCGGGGCCTTTGCCGCCCATGTCTGGGTGCGGGCCGGCAGCGAGGACGTGATCGGCACCGAGGGCTGCGAGCGCTTTTCCGTCGTCGCCGTTTTCCCGGAGCCGGAGCTGGAGCCCCGTCCGGCCGGACCGGCCACGGGCCATTGGCCCGTCGCGGGGCGGGCCGACCACCAGGCGCCACCTCCTCACTGACCTTTTCGGGCGGTCCGCCAGTCGGCGCGTCCCAGCCGCCGGACGGCCGCGGCGGCCGCTGCCGTCCGCAGGACGTCCGAGGCGCGGCTACCGGCTATGGCGAGCCGGGGCGAATGCTGCCGCCGCCATGGCACGGGCCGCGGTCATCGCGTCTCGCGTGGAGGACGCGCATCCCGTGAGGTGACGCCGATGCGGATGGGGTCGCTCCCTGTCAGAGCGCGGCCGTCACCCGGACGACCTCATCGTCTTCTCGAACCGAAAGCCTTCCAGCTCTCCGGGAAACGCCTCCGAAGCCGCGGGCCGGTGCGGGTCGGGATGATGAGGGTTGAAGAATTCAACGATGCCGAAGCCGCACTTGTTGACATAGAAGTGGATGTTTCGCTTCTCGAAGTACGGCGTGTATGTCTGCCACGTCACCGTCTCGGGATAACGTCGCTCGATCGCCAGCCACGCCTCACGGCCGAGGCCGCGTCCATGCTCGCCCACCTCGATGAAGAACAGATCGAGCGCATTGCGATGGGTTTCCGCGTCGAGGGTTACGACGGCACCGCCGACCTTGCGACCGTCGGCCACGATGCGCAGCACCACGGCACCGGGCGCAGTGAAGGTGGCTTCCAGTTCCTCGTCGGAGGGGATGGGTCCATCGGGGAGGGTTCCGAATGCGTCGACAACGGCCACCGCAAAGGCGGCCTGCAGTTCCTTCTTGAAGGCCGGGACATCACTGGGATGCGCAGGTACCACGGTCACGCGTTCGCTTTTCATAGGGATGCCTTGCCCTGAGCGTCCGGCGGAAATGGGGCGGCGCATATCCGCTGCGGTCGAGCGGGGTGCTTGAGCCGATCGGGTCGGGGCTTTGGCCGGGCCGCACGGTGTCCGATCAAACCTCGTGCGTCATGCCGCTACCGGTTCCCGCTGCCGCCGCACCCGCGGCTGCAGGGCGGACCTCGCGGCGCCCAAGTGGGCCGTTGGGCCGCCGCGCGGCGGCAGGGGAGTGTGGTGCGTCCGGCGGATGAAGGAACAAAGAAGCTGCCGCGTCATTGAACCCACGGTTTCATGCGCGGAGGTGCAGGGTGGCAGACGGAAAACTCCGTGTCGCGATCGTCGGTGTCGGCAATTGCGCGTCGTCGCTGGTGCAGGGCCTCGCCTATTACCACGAGGCGGACGGCAACGAGCCGATTCCCGGGCTGATGCATGTCACGCTGGGTGGCTACCACGTCTCCGACATCGAGATTTCCGCCGCCTTCGACGTCACCGCCACCAAGGTCGGGCTCGATCTCTCGGAAGCGATATTCGCGCCCCCCAACAACACGCGCCGCTTCGCCGATGTTCCCTTCTGCGGTGTGGAGGTGCAGCGCGGCGTGACGCTGGACGGCATCGGCCGCTATGTCGCCGAGGCGATGCCGGAATCGCCAGCCCCGCCGGTGGATGTCGCCCGGGTGCTGGCCGAGACCGGCACCGACGTTCTGGTGTCCTATCTGCCGGTCGGCTCGCAGCAGGCCAATGAATGGTACATGGAGCGCGCGCTGGAGGCAGGCTGCGGGGTGGTGAACTGCCTGCCGGTCTTCATCGCCTCCCGCCGCGACTGGGCGGAGCGTTTCGCCGCGCGCGGCCTGCCGATCATCGGTGACGACATCAAGAGTCAGGTCGGCGCCACCATCGTCCACCGCGTGCTGGCCAATCTCTTCCGCGAGCGCGGCGTGCGGCTCGACCACACCTACCAGCTCAATTTCGGCGGCAATACCGACTTCCAGAACATGCTGGAGCGCGACCGGCTGTCGTCGAAGAAAATCTCCAAAACCCAGTCCGTCACCAGCCAGCTCGACGTGCCGCTGCCGGCCGACGACGTCCATGTCGGGCCGAGCGACTATGTGCCGTGGCTGCAGGACCGCAAATGGGCCTATATCCGGCTGGAAGGCACCACCTTCGGCGGGGTGCCGCTGAGCGCCGAGGTGAAGCTGGAGGTGTGGGATTCCCCCAACTCCGCCGGCGTGGTGATCGACGCGGTGCGCTGCGCCAAGCTGGCGATGGACCGCGGCCAGTGCGGCCCGCTGATCGGCCCTTCCAGCTACTTCATGAAATCGCCGCCGCAGCAGTTCACCGACGATGAGGCCCGCGAGCTGACGCGCCGCTTCATCGATGGCCTCGACGGCGCGGCGGCCGCTACGGGCGTGGGCATGTGACGACCTTCCTGCTGCTGCGCCATGCCGCTCACGACACGGTCGGCGAGGTCCTGTCCGGGCGGGCGCCCGGTGTGCGGCTCGGCCCCGCCGGGCTGGCCCAGGCGCGCCGGCTCGGCGAGCGGCTGCGAGGCGTCGGCATTGCCGGGCTTTACTGCAGCCCGCGCGAACGGGCGGTCGAGACCGCTCAGGCGGTCGCCGCGGCCTGCGCGCTGGCGGCGCCGCGCGTGGTGCCGGCACTGGATGAAATCGATTTCGGTGCCTGGTCCGGCCGCCGTTTCGCCGACCTTCAGCAGGAGCCCGCCTGGCGGCTGTGGAACGAGCGGCGCAGCCTGGCGCGCACCCCGAACGGGGAAGGAATGCTCGACGTACAGGCGCGGGCGGTCGCGGCGATGGAGGCCATCGCCGCCGAACGGGACAGCGCCGCACCGGCGACGCTGGCGCTGGTGAGCCATGCCGACGTCATCAAGGCCGTGGTGATGTACCACCTCGGGTTGCGCATTGATGACTGGTGGCGGCTGGAGATCGCCCCCGCCTCGATCACCCGTCTGGTGGTGGACGCGCAGGGCGCGCGGCTGGCGGGGCTCAACGAGCCCGTCGACGGACCGGCTCAAGGGAGGGCAACATGAAGCTGACCCGGACGGAAATCGAACAGCGCGTCACCGCGCTGGGGCCATGGTTCCACAATCTCGATCTCGGCGGCGTGGCGACGGCGCCCACGCATTTCCTCGGCGACTACCCCCGCACCAAGTGGAACCGCTTCGCGGCGGCGCTTCCGGCCGATCTCTCCGGCAAGTCGGTGCTCGACATCGGCTGCAATGGCGGCTTCTACGCGCTGGAGATGAAGCGGCGCGGCGCCGCCCGGGTGCTCGGCATCGATTCCGACGACACCTACCTCGCCCAGGCGCGTTTCGCCGCGGATGTCGCCGAGCTCGACATCGCCTTCGAGAAGCTGTCCGTCTACGACGTCGCCCGCCTCGGCGAGCGGTTCGATCTCGTGCTGTTCATGGGGGTTCTCTATCACCTGCGCCACCCGCTGCTGGCGCTCGACCTGATCCGCGAGCATGTGGCGGGCGAGCTGATGGTGTTCCAGTCGATGCTGCGCGGCAGCCGGTCCGTCTTCGAGGCCGCCGAGAACGCGCCCTTCGCCGACACCGAGCCGTTCCACGAGCCCGGCTTCCCCCGGCTGCACTTCATCGAGCACCGCTATGCGGACGACCCCACCAACTGGTGGGTGCCCAACCGCGCCGGGGTGGAGGCCATGCTGCGCTCCGCCGGCTTCGCGATCGTCGGCCATCCCGAGGAGGAGGTCTATCTGTGCCGGACCGCCGGACCGCCGGCGGGCGAGGGTGCGGTCTATCCCGTGCGGGGCACGGAACGGGGAGGTGAGGCATGATCGAAGCCGCGATGATCTGGAACGAGCCCAACAACAAGTCGCACTGGGACCCGGAGCTCGATCCCGACTGGGCGCTGTTCGCGCAGATGGCGGTGCTGGCGGCGCAGGCCATCGCCCGCGAGAATCCGCGCCTGCCGCGGGTGCTGGGCGGCATCTCGCCGATCGATCCCGGCTTCATGGCGAACATGAAGGCGCGGGGGGTTCTCGATCACGTCGAGGCGGTCGCGGTGCATGGCTTTCCGCTCGACTGGAATCTGTGGCGGATCGACGAATGGCCGGCCAAGATCGCCGAGATACGCGGCGTCACCGACCTGCCGATCTGGGTCAGCGAGGTCGGTATCTCCACCTTCGGGGCCGACGAGGTGCAGGTCTGGGGCCTGAACCGCACCGCCGAGCTGCTGCGCGGGCAGGCGCCGCGGCTGCACTGGTACAGCCTTTACGACCTGCCCATGGCGTGGGGAGCCACCACCCGGCACAAGGAGGCGGAGGGCTCGTCCTATTACCGGCACTTCCACATGGGCCTGCTGCGCGCCGACGGCACGCCCAAACCGGCGCTGCAGGACTTCGCCCGCTACACCCCGGAGATGGGGCTGGTGCAGTGGTTCCACTTCGAAGACCCCCGGCTGGACGACGCGGTGGCGTGGATGAAGCGGCTCGGCGTCCGGCATCTGCGCACCGGCCTCTCCTGGGCCGACAGCTTCCGCCCCGATGCCGACCGCTGGTTCGACCGGCTGATGGCGGCGCTGGACGATTTCGACGTCACGGTGACGTTCTGCTTCACGCCGGAGCATCGCGGTCTCGCCCCCCACCACAGCAGCCCGCCCGCGGTGCCGGAGGAATTCGCCGAATTCTGTGGCCGCATGGTCCGCCGCTACGCCGCCGGAACGGGTGCCGGTGTGGCACCCACGTCGGCCATCGCGCCGGCGCCGGCCGCAGCCCCGGTTCTGGCGCTTGCCGACGGGCCGGATTCCGCCGGGCGCTGAGCTGCAGGAGCGCGCGGGCGGCCGACGTATCTCGAGTCGGCAGGAGGGAAGCGCCGCGTGTCGCGTGCGGCCGCATGGCGTGCCGCCGCTCTTGCGAACGAAGTCGCCGTTTAATCGTAATAAAAGTATTAATTCCACCTCAATATTTTGGGGTGTTGCAATAATTATCGAATAAGTTGTTCCGCGACGGGAACGGAAAATCAGTCGGACGGTTGACCATCGTTCGTCCTGAACCTGCACTCGTCGCCGCATCGCCTCCGGTGTGTCGGGCTTTCCGTGTCAAACCTGGAGATGTCGATGCCTGCGATCCCCGCCGGGCCCGCGCGGCCACAGCTCGTGTGCTTTTCGCATCTGAGGTGGGACTTCGTTTATCAGCGCCCGCAACATCTGATGACGCGGGCGGCCGCGCATTACGACGTCCTGTTCGTCGAGGAGCCGGTGCGCCGGCCCGGTGGCGAGGCCGCCATGGAAGTCCACCCCCGCGGCGGTGTCGCGGTTCTGGTGCCCGTATTGCCCGAGAGCGTGCCGGAGGAGCGGGTGCCCGCGATGGTCCGTGCACTGCTGCGCCCCTATCTCGGCGCGGCGGGCCGCGCGCGAGTGCTGTGGTACTACACGCCCATGGCGATGGCCTTCAGCGCCGACATCCGCGCCGACACCGTCATCTACGACAATATGGATGAACTCTCGGCCTTTCTTGGCGCCCCGGCTCATCTGCTGGCGCAGGAGGAGGCGCTGTTCCAGCGGGCGGACCTTGTCTTCACCGGGGGACAGAGCCTCTATGCCGCCAAGCGCGGGCGGCATCCCAGCGTCCACGCCTTTCCCTCCAGCGTCGATGCCGCCCATTTCGCCCGCGCCCGCCAGCCGGGCCGCGCGGAGCCGTCCGACCAGGCCGCCATTCCCCACCCCCGCATCGGCTTTTTCGGCGTGATCGACGAGCGGATGGACGTCGATCTCGTCGGCGCGCTGGCGCGGCGGCGCCCGGACTGGCAGTTCGTGATCATCGGCCCGGTGGTGAAGATCGACCCCGCCATCCTGCCGCAAGCCGCGAATCTGCACTGGCTGGGGGGCCGCGCCTACGACGCGCTGCCGGATTATCTCGGCGGATGGGACGCGGGCTTCATGCCCTTTGCCCGCAACGAATCTACCCGGTTCATCAGCCCGACCAAGACGCCGGAATTCCTTGCCGCCGGGCTGCCGGTGGTCTCGACCCCCATCGCCGATGTCGTCGACCCCTATGGCCGGCGGGGGCTGGTGGAACTTGCGGAAGATGCCGTCGAGGCCGAGGCCCGGCTCGCCGCCCTGCTCGAAAAGCCGCGGCGTGACTGGCTCGCGGCGGTGGATGCCCACCTCGCCACCATGTCGTGGGATCGCAGCTGGGCGCAGATGAACCGGCTCATCCGGGAGGTCCGGCCTTCGAAAAGGCCCGGCGCGGGCGCGGGCGCGCCCGACGCCGCCGCGGCCGGCCCGCATCTCTGATCGGAGGATCACACATGTTCGACTGGGTGATCGCCGGTGCCGGCTTTGCCGGCTGCGTGCTGGCGGAGCGTCTCGCCAGCCAGCGCGGCGAGCAGGTGCTCCTCATCGATCGGCGACCTCATATCGGCGGCAACGCCCATGACCGCTACAACGATGACGGCCTGCTGATCCATCAATATGGCCCGCACATCTTCCACACCAATTCGGCGGAGATCTTCGAGCATCTCTCCCGCTTCACGCCATGGCGCGACTATAGCCACCGGGTGCTGGCGCGGGTGGACGGACAGCTTCTGCCGATCCCCATCAACCGCACCACCATCAACAGGCTCTACGGCCTGAGCCTCGAAACCGAGGCGCAGACCCAGGCCTTCCTCGACGCCCGCGCCGAGCCGGTGGAGCGGGCGGTGACGTCCGAGGACGTCGTGGTCGGCACGGTGGGGCGCGATCTCTACGAGAAATTCTTCCGCGGCTACACCCGCAAGCAATGGGGGCTCGACCCCAGCGAACTCGACCGATCGGTGACCGCCCGGGTGCCGACCCGCACCAACACCGACGACCGCTATTTCGCCGACCGCTTCCAGGCGATGCCGCGCGATGGCTTCACCCGCATGTTCGAGCGGATGACCCGCCACCCCAACATCCGCATCATGCTGCAGACGGATTATCGCGACATCCGTCACCTCGTGCCGCACCGGCGGACCATCTATACCGGCCAGATCGACGAGTTCTTCGATTTCCGGCTCGGGCCGCTGCCCTACCGCTCGCTGCGCTTCGAGCACCGCACCCTCGATACCGAGTGGCACCAGCCCGTCGCGGTGGTGAACTATCCGCAGGACGAGGCGTATACGCGGGTCACCGAGTACAAGCACCTCACCGGCCAGCGCCATCACCGCACGGCGCTGACCTATGAATATCCCAGCGAGACCGGCGATCCCTATTATCCCGTGCCCCGGCCGGAGAACCAGCAGCGCTACGCCGCCTATGAGAACCTTGCCCGGGCGACGCCCGATGTCTGGTTCGTCGGCCGGCTGGCCACCTACCGCTACTACAACATGGATCAGGTGGTCGGTCAGGCGCTCGCCACCTTCCGGCGGATCGAGGAGCGGGTGCCGCGGAGCGGCGGGGCGGCGTTCCCGCAGCGGAACGGGCACCAGGTCATGCTGGCCGGCGACAGGGCCGCCGCCGAGGCGCCGCCGCGCGCCTGACGGCGTCTGCACTGGCTGTCCCAACCGCCATCGAGAGGGAAGACCGTGACCCCAAGCTCGCCCTTTCGCAGCTTTTTCCTCGGTGGTTTCGAATGCTCGACCCACCGGCGCGGGGATGGCCGGCGGCTCGACCTGATCGCCGCCACCGGCCATGACCGCCACGCCGAGGCGGATTACCGCCGGCTGAAGGCGCTCGGCCTCGCCACGCTGCGCGACGGGCTGCGCTGGCACCTCATCGAGCGCGCGCCCGGCCTCTACGACTGGTCGAGCCTGCGGAGCATGGCCGCGGCCGCCCGGCGCGCCGAGGTGCAGGTCATCTGGGATCTTTGCCATTACGGCTGGCCCGACCGGATCGACATCTGGTCGGTTGGCTTCGTCGAGCGGTTTGCGGGTTTCGCCGCCGCGGCGGCGCGGGTGCTGCACGAGGAGGGCGAGACGGCGCCGCTGTTCTGCCCGGTCAATGAAATCTCGTTCTGGGCCTGGGCCGGCGGCGAGGGCGGCGGCATCGCCCCGTTTGCCAAGGGCCGGGGCGCCAAGCTGAAGCGTCAACTTGCCCGGGCCGCCATCGCCGCCATCAGGGCGGTGCGGGCGGAGGTGCCGGCGGCACGGTTCATCACCGCCGAACCCCTCATCCATGTCGCGCCGGCCAGCCCGGATGTGGCAGCGCAGCAGGCGGCGGACGCCTATCACCTCTCGCAGTTCGAAGCCTGCGACATGATCTGCGGCCGGCTCGCGCCGGAACTCGGTGGCCGGGAAGACCTGCTCGACCTTGTGGGCGTCAATTTCTACCCTTCGAACCAGTGGGTGCTGGGCGGCGGCACCCTGCCGCTTGGCCACCATGCCTACCGGCCGCTGGCGGAACTGCTCGGGCAGACGCACCGGCGCTACCGGCGCCCGCTCCTCATTTCGGAGACGGGAGCCGAGGGCAGCGCGCGGGCGGCCTGGCTGCATTATGTGTGTGACGAGGTGCGGGTGGCGATGGACGCCGGCCTGCCGATTGCCGGTCTCTGCCTCTATCCCGTGCTGGACTACCCCGGCTGGGACAATGACCGGATTTGCGCGACCGGCCTGCTCTCGCCGCCCGATGCCCGCGGCGGCCGCTCCCTTCACACCGCCTTCGCGGCGGAGCTGGCACGCCAGCAGGAGCTGTTCGCCCGGCCCGCCGCCGTTCCGACCGGCGATGCGGCGCGCCCCGGCGTGCTGGCGGCGACATGAGGGCGGGTGCTGAAGAGGCGAACGCCGAAGGGCTCACGGCCGCGCCGGCCCGCCGCGGCGGCGGGGCGACGGAGCCGCTCTCCGCCGGGCCCTTCCTCCGGCGTTATCTGCGGCGCTGGCGGGGCCATGTCATCGCGCTCGCCGCGTTGGTAGCCGCCGCCGCCTCCTGCGCGGTGGCCGTGCAGTATGTCATGAAGCTGCTGATCGACGTCATGGCGGCCGGCCCCGCAGCCGGGGGGCAGGCGGTGCAACTCGTGCTCGCCGGCTTCCTCGCCCTGATCGCGATGGAAAGCGTGTTGTGGCGCGTCACGGGATGGCTGTGCTGCCGCACCACGATCGGCATCGGGCTCGACATGCGCATCGACCTCTTCGACCGGCTGTCCGGCCAGTCTATGCGCTATTTCGCTGAGAACCTGGCGGGGTCCCTTGGCCAGCGGGTCACCGCCACGGCGGGAAATGTCGGTGCGCTGATGAACACGATCATCTGGCGCATCGCCCCGCCCAGCATCGATTTTCTCGGCGCCGTCATCGTCTTCGCCACGATCGACGGGTGGATGGCTGCTGCCCTCGGCCTGTTCGTCCTCGTCGCGGTGCCGGTGCTGATCGCCTTTGGCGAGCGGGGCCGCCCGCTGCACCGCGCTTATGCCGCCGAGGCCGGGCAGGCGGCGGGCGAACTCACCGACGTCATCACCAATATGTGGGCGGTGAAGGCGTTTTCCGCCCGCGCCCGCGAGCAGGCCCGCCTTGCCGCGATCTGCGGCCGCGAGGCAGGCGTGCAGAGCCGCAGCTGGATGTATGTCGAGCGCACCCGCCTGCTCTATGACGCTGCGCTGGTGGTCATGGCCGGCGGCATGCTGGGCTGGGTGCTGCACCGCTGGAGCCTGGGCAGCGTGACGACCGGCGACGTGGTGATCGTCAGCGCGCTGACTTTCCGCATCCTGCACGGCACCCGAGACCTCGCCTTGTCCTTCGTCGAGATGGCGCAGCAGTTCGGCTTCATCGATGACACGCTGCGGCTCGTCGCCCGCGAGCCGAGCCTGCTCGATCCCCCGCACCGCACCCCCATCCGGCCCGGCGCGGGGGCGATCGCGTTCCGCGGGGTGTCGTTCGGCTATGGCGGCACGCAGCGGCAGGCGCTGCGCGACGTCGACCTCGTCATCCGTCCCGGGGAAAAGGTCGGGGTCGTCGGTCCGTCCGGCGCCGGCAAGTCGACCCTGCTGGCGCTCATCCAGCGGCTCTACGATCCCCAGCAGGGGGTGGTGCAGATCGACGGTCAGTCGGTGCGGGAGGTGACGCAGGACAGCCTGCGCGAGCGGCTTGCGGTGGTGCCCCAGGAGATCGCCCTGTTCCACCGCTCGGTGCGCGACAACATCCGCTTCGGGCGCCCGGACGCCAGCGACGACGAGATCGTCGCCGCGGCACGGGCGGCGTTCTGCGATGGCTTCATCCGCGCGCTGCCCGAAGGTTACGACACCGTGGTCGGCGAGCGCGGCACCCGGCTGTCGGGCGGCCAGCGGCAGCGCATCGGCATCGCCCGGGCCTTCCTGAAGCAGGCGCCGGTCCTGCTGCTGGACGAGGCCACCTCGGCGCTCGATACCGAATCCGAGATCGAGATCCAGTGCGCGCTGATCGAGCACATGTCGCGCTGCACCGTCGTGGTCGTCGCGCACCGGCTCTCGACCGTCATGGGGCTCGACCGGGTGCTCGTCGTGGCGGATGGGCGGATCGCGGAGGACGGCCGGCCGAGCGAGCTGCGCAGCCGGAACGGGCTGTTCGCCCGCATGTGGCGGCGGCAGATCGAGGGCCCGCCGGCCGCGCGTGCCGGGGCTCCCGCACGCGAGGGCCACGGCGCCACGGCCGAGCCGTGGTCGCTCTGAGAGGGGCATGCGGCGCAACCGCGCCGTGCCGCAGTTCGGCCGGCTCTGCGCCAGCGCCAGCCTCCGCGTCAGCTGATGTAGTCGATCGTCCCGCCATCCACGCGGACCGCGGCGCCGGTGGTGGCCGACGCCAGCGGGGAGGCGAGATAAACCACCATGTTGGCGACTTCTTCGGCGGTCGCGAGCCGCTGGAGGAGGGATGAGGGCCGGTGCGCCTTAACGAAATCCGCTCCCGCCTCCTCGACGGTCTTTCCCTTCGACACCTCGGCCTTCAGCATCTCCGCGACACCCTCCGAGAGGGTGGGGCCGGGAAGGACCGCGTTCACGGTGACCCCGGTGCCCGCCATGCGCTTGGCGAGGCCGCGGGCCACCGACACGTCAGCGGTCTTGCTGACGCCGTAGTGGATCATCTCCACGGGGATGTTGAAGCCCGATTCCGAGGACAGGAACAGCATGCGGCCCCAGCCCCGCGCCGCCATGCCGGGAAGATAGGCGCGCGCCAGCCGCACGCCGGTCATCACGTTCACCTGCCAGTGCCGCTCCCACACCGCGTCGTCGGTGTCGAAGAAATCCGCCGGCTCGAAGATGCCGAGGTTGTTGACGACGATGTCGAAGGCCGGCTCGGCCGCCACCAGCTGGTCGGTTCCCTCCGCGGTGCTCAGGTCGATGGCCTGCCCCCGGGCGGCGCCCCCGAGCTGGGCGAGGGCGGCCTCGACCTTGGCCGGGCTCCGGCCATTGATGATGACCGCCGCACCCGCCTCCTGCAGGCCCCTGGCGATGGCGAAGCCGATGCCGGCGGTCGAGCCGGTGACGAGGGCGCGCTTGCCGGAGAGATCGATCTTCATGGGCGTCTCCTGGGGGTGAGGGGTGGAAAACGGACGGCGCCGGCTGGATGGTGTGCTGCCCGCCGCCGCCGGGCAGGCCAATTGCGGCAGGCCAGTTGCGGCTGGCCAATTGCGGCGGGCTGTTGCCGCCGCGCCCGCTCAGCGCGGCAGCAGGTTCTGCCTGGCGAGGTCGATCACCTCGCTGCCCCGCCCGCTCATCACCGCGCGGATCATCCAGAGGCCAAAGCCCTTGGCCTGCTCCAGACCGATGGTCGGCGGCATGGAGAGCTCCTGCTTGGCGGTGACCACATCGAGCACGGCCGGCCCGTCATGGGCCAGCACCTGGGCGACGGCTCCGGGCAGGTCGCCGGGGTCCTCGACCCGCACGCCGTGGATGCCCATGGCCCGCGCCATGGCGGCGAAGTCGGGATTTTCGAGGTCGGTTCCGAGGCCGACGAAGCCGGCGGCCTTCATCTCCATCGCCACGAAGCCGAGCACCCCATTGTTGAAGATCACCACCTTCACCGGCAGCTTTTCCTGGGTGAGGGTGATGAGGTCGCCCATCAGCATGGTGAAGCCGCCATCGCCCGAGAGCGACACCACCTGTCGCCCGGGTTGCGCGGCCTGGATGCCGATGGCCTGCGGCAGGGCATTGGCCATGGAGCCGTGCACCAGTGAACCGACCATGCGGCGCTTGCCGTTCATGGCGAGATAGCGCGCCGCCCAGATGGTCGGGGTGCCGACATCGAAGGTGAAGGCGGCATCCTCGGCGGCGAGGTCGCTGACGAGCCGGGCGAGATATTGCGGATGGATCGGCTTGTTGCCGGGCGTGCCCACGGCGAGATCGTCCAGTCCCTTCCGGACGCTCCGGTAGTGGTCGACGCTCCGGTCGAGATGCTGGCGGTCGGTCCTGGTCCGCAGCGCCGGCAGCAGGGCGGCGAGGGTGGCGCGGACATCGCCGACCACGCCGAGATCGAGCTTGCAACGGCGGCCGAGCTGGGCCGGGCGAATGTCGACCTGGGCGATGGTGACGTCGGTCGGCAGGAACTGCTTGTAGGGGAAGTCGGTGCCCAGCATCAGCAGCACGTCGCAGGCGTGCATCGCCTCGTAGCCGGAGGCGAAGCCGATGAAGCCGGTCATGCCGACATCATAGGGGTTGTCGTACTCCACATGCTCCTTGCCGCCGAGGGCGTGGACGATGGGGCTCTTGAGCGCGTCCGCCAGCGCCATCAGCTCGGCATGGGCGCCGGCGCAGCCGCGCCCGCAGAACAGCGTCACCCGCCCGGCGCTGTTGAGCAGATCGGCGAGCGCCTGGACCTGCGAGGGATGCGGCGTCACCACCGGCGCCGGCGGCAGCAGGCCGGCGGCTGGCGCGACCTCCCGCCCGGGCGCGGCGCGCAGCGCGACATCGCCCGGCACCACGATCACCGCCACCCCGCGCTCGCCCACCGCCGCGCGGATGGCGTTCTCCACCACATAGGGCATCTGCGTGGGGTCGGAGACCATCTCGCAATAGACGCTGCACTCCTGGAACAGGTTCTGCGGATGGGTCTCCTGGAAATAGCCGCCGCCGATCTCCGACGAGGGGATCTGCGCGGCGATCGCGAGCACCGGCGTGCGGCTGCGCTGGGCGTCGAACAGGCCGTTGATGAGATGCAGGTTGCCCGGGCCGCAGGAGCCGGCGCACACCGCCAGCCTGCCGGTGATCTGCGACTCGCCGGCGGCGGCGAAAGCCGCGGCCTCCTCATGGCGGACATGAACCCACCGGATGGCATCGGTGCCGCGCAGCGCTTCGGTCATGCCGTTGAGGCTGTCGCCCACCACGCCGTAAATGCGCTCGACCCCGGCGCGCTCGAGGGTGTCGACCAGAAGTTCCGCTATGTTCCGCGCCATGCGCCGCACTCCACTGATGTGATCGAGGCGGGCCGATCGAAGCGGCCGACCCGCGATCACCCGCTCGCGCCGCAGCTTATCGCAAGGCAGAAGCCCGCTCAGATCGGCGGACGTATGGCGAGACCATACATTGGTGTCGGAGCGCTTGGCCTTACTCCGGTGCTGGGGAGCGGATTTCCGGCAGGTTTTTGGGTCGCGTTCGGCCATGCCAGGGCGCGGAACCCTCGGCGCGCCGTGATGTTGTCGTCCGAAGGCGCGCGCCGGTGAGATGCCGACAGTCACTGGCGTCCGGTGCCGCCGGCAGGGCGCCAGCGCGGACGCCCCGTTCGCGCGCAGCCGCATTCCCCGGGAGCCATGGCAAGCGACATGTTGAAGCCGAGCGGACGACCCATGGGCAAGGCGCGCCGGAACCGCGCACCCGCCGGCGGGGCGGTGTCTTCGCGATGAGCCGCATCCTCGTCATAGGCGCCACCGGGCTGATCGGCTCGCATGTCGCGGCCGCACTGGCGGCGGCCGGACACGAGGTGGTCGGCGCGGCGCGCCATGTCGGCTCCGCCAGCCGGCGCATGCCCATGGTGCAGTGGCAGTCCGTCGATCTCGCTCGGGCGCCGGTGGAGGCGTGGCAGAGTCCTCTCGAAGGTGTCGACGCGGTGGTCAATGGCGCGGGCGCCCTGCAGAGCGGGCCGGCGGACGATCTTGTCGGCACCCATGAGCGGGGGCTGAAGGCGCTGATCCTGGCGTGCGAGCGCGCCGGGGTCCGGCGCTTCGTCCATTTCTCCGCCATGGGTGTCGACCGGCAGACGCCCTCGCCCTTCTCGCGAACCAAGCGCGCGGGCGATGAGGTCTTGATGCGGAGCGGGCTCGACTGGGTCATCCTGCGTCCCTCCGTCGTTCTCGGTGCCTCCGCCTATGGGGCGAGCGCCCTGATCCGCGGCCTCGCCGCGCAGCCGTTTCTGCCGGTGATGCCGGATACCGCGCCGCTGCAGCCGGTGATGCTGGCGGATGTGGTCGCCACGGCGGCGTTCTTCGTGCGGCCGGAGGCGCCCGCGCGGGTGACGCTGGAACTCGCCGGACCGGACCGGCTCGGCTTCACCGATCTGGTGCGGCTCTACCGGCGCTGGCTCGGCCATCCGCCGGCGCGGGAATGGGTGCTGCCCGGCTGGGCCGCCGCCCTGTTCTACCGGCTGGGCGACCTTGCCGGCCGCCTCGGCTGGCGGCCGCCGGTGCGCTCCACCGCGCGGTTGGAGATCGCCCGCGGCGCGGTCGGTGATCCCGGTCCGTGGACCGCGATCACCGGCATCGTGCCGCGCTCTCTCGCGGCGGCACTTCAGGCCCGCCCCGCCTCGGTTCAGGACGGCTGGTTCGCCCGGCTCTATCTGCTGAAGCCGCTGATGATCGTCAGTCTTGCGGTGTTCTGGATCGGCTCCGGCCTCGCTTCGCTGGGGCCGGGGTATGCGGCGGGCCTCGCCATGATGCAGGAGGGCGGCGCCGCACGTCTGGCGCCGGTCGCGGTGATAGGCGGCGGCCTGGCCGATCTGCTGGTCGGGGTCGGCATCGCCCTGCGCCGCACCGCGGGCGCGGCGCTGATCGCCGGGATCGCGGTTGCGCTGTTCTACGCCCTCGCCGGAACCGTCGTCACGCCCTGGCTCTGGCTCGATCCACTGGCGCCGCTGTTGAAGATCGCACCGGTGATCGCGCTCCACCTCGTGGCTCTGGCGACGTTGGGTGACCGCTGATGACCTACTTCATCCTGAAGTTCCTGCACATCCTCGGCGCGGTGGTGCTGATCGGCACCGGCGCGGGCATCGCCTTCTTCATGGTCATGGCGCACGCGACCGGCAACGCCACCAAGATCGCCGGGGTCGCCCGCATCGTTGTCACCGCCGATTTCCTGTTCACCGCGAGCGCGGTGGTGGTGCAGCCGATCACTGGCGTGCTGCTGGCGCGCGAGGTTGGCTATCCCCTCACCGAGGGCTGGATCGTGCTGTCGGTGCTGCTGTATCTGCTGATCGGCGCCTTCTGGCTGCCGGTCGTGTTCATGCAGATCCGGCTGCGGGACATCGCCGAGGCGTGCGAGCGACAGGGCACACCGCTGCCACCCGCTTATCACCGCATCTTCTGGACGTGGTTCGCCTTCGGCTTTCCGGCCTTCGGCGCCATTCTGGGCATCCTGTGGCTGATGATCGCCCGCCCCGCCATCGACCTGTTCGGCTAAAGCATTTTCGAGCGAAGCGGGCTGCCGCCACCCCGGCCAGCGCGCCGAGGACGAGGCTTTCGGGAGAACGGCTCATCCCCGCCGGCCACGCCCGCGGGTGCCCACTATGGCAAGGGTGACCGCCATGGCGGCGTAGGTCAGGGCGATGGATCTGGGCGTCACCACGTGTTCCCAGCCCGGCGTGAGGCGCTTCGGCACCACGCCGTAATCGACCAGCGCGGCGAGGGCCGAGACGGCGACGGCATGGCCCAGCGGCGGGCCGCCGGGACGTATCCGCCGGACCGCCTCGAACACCGCCGCCCACAGAACCGAGGCGGCGTGGTGGGTGGCATAGCCGCCCACCGTGTGCCGGAGGTCCACCGCCTGCGAGCGGCCGGCGTCCTCGCCGGCATACCAGTGGCTGGTCGAATTGAGCGGCTGCACGGCATGGCGCCCCTCGCGGGACGCCAGCGCGGCCAGCGCCACGCTCGTCACCAGGCTCACCGCGCTGCCAGACAGAAGGGTTTTGGCGAGAACCGGAATCATGGCCGCCCTCATCGCGTGCCGGAGCCTGGCTCGGCCATCCGGCGGTGCTGCTCGGCCAGCATGCCGGCGGGCATCACATTGGCGGCCGCCGTCTGCAGCTTGTTCTTCCAGCCGCTCACCACGTCGCCCTCGTTCTTCATCATCGCCTCGAAGCCGTGGCGGGCGACCTCGGCCGGGTCGTCCTTGTCGTCCTGGCCCACCTTGGTGTCGAGCATGTCGGCCCGGGCGAAGAATTCGGTATCGGTCGGGCCAGGCATCAGGCACGTGACGCTGACGCCGGTGTGCTCCAGCTCGTGGCGCAAGGCGAAGGAGAACGAATTGAGGAAGGCCTTGGTGCCGTTGTAGACGGCTTGGAAGGTGCCGGGCATGAAGCCGGCGATGGACCCGGTGATGAGGATGCGGCCGGCCTTGCGCGGCCGCATATCCCCCGCCACCCGCTGGATCAGATAGATCGTGCCGGTGATGTTGGTGTCCACCACCCGCTTCCAGGCTTCCAGCTCCTGATCAAGGAAGCCGTGGCCAAGACCGACACCCGCATTCGCCATCAGCAGATCGACCGGCCGGCCGAGGGTGAGCAGGCTCTCATAGAGCGCGTCCACCCCTTCGAGTTCGGCAAGATCGGCTTCGACCGCCACGACGGTGACGCCGAGTGCCCGCAGCGCCTCTGCGGCCTCCTCGATCTTCGGCTCGTTGGCGGCGATGACGAGGTCATAGCCGTGCTCGGCCGCGAGGCGGGCGAGCTCGAAGCCGATGCCGGTGGAGGCACCGGTGATGACGGCGAGCGGTTTGGCGACATAGGCCATGGCGTGTCTCCTGAAGGGGGGCGAGCGTGAGGCCGCCGTCCGGCCGGCCGGACGGCTGACCCTGACCGGGCACCGCCGGCGACGGCGCGGCGGTGATCTCGCCGGGGGGATGCCGCATCGCCGTGGCGGCGCACGTCGGCCGTGAACGGGCACGCGGACGAACCCGGCTTCTGCGACGGCGGCATGCTCTCCGCCGATCGCGGGTCCGGGATCATCCCGCGGAGAACTCCAGCTTTGTTCCGTGGGGCCGGCCATCCGTGCCGGCTCCTTCGGCAGCGGGATGTCCTCCGACAATGCGCGAGGGCTCCTCGCGTTCCGGATCGGCGAAAATACGCTGGAGACGCAGGTATATATTGCCGTGAATAGGAATATTATACCAATAATACTGAATGTTGAGCCGGATCTATTAGGGCGGCGTCAGTTGGCGCCGCGGCACATGGCCGCCTGCCGCCGCCCGTTTTGGCGATCAGCGTTTGTGCCCGGCGGATGCGGACGCGCTCGACGAAGTTGAGCTTGTGCTCCAGGCGTGCAGGGCATGGCCGTCGGGCCGCGCCGGTCGCCCCTCATCCGGGAAGGGAGATGCCCTCGGGGCTGACCATCGGCGCACCCCTGAAGGGCTCTCCAGCGGACCCGGAGGCTGGCCTCGCCAAGTGGTGCTGTCATTTTCCGCCAAAGCGGCCCTTTTTGATGGAGCCATTCGGGGAAAAGCTGACCTCGACCCGCTCGGTGCGGGAATGTGAAGGAGGACAGCATGAGCCAGTCGAGCCCCGATTACTCGAAAGGCGCCGCGTACATGAACGGCATCTACGTGCCGATCTCCGAGGCCAAGATCCCCGTCGGCGACTGGGGTTTCACCCATTCGGACGTCACCTATGACGTGGTCCATGTCACCGACGGCGGGTTCTTCCGGCTGGAAGACCACCTCGACCGTTTTCATCGTTCGCTGGAAGGCTACCGTCTTGATCCCGGCGTCACCCGTGACGAAATGCGCACCATCCTCGGCAAGGTGGTGGCGCTGAGCGGCCTGAAGGACGCCTTCGTCGCGATGCTCTCGACGCGCGGCGTACCGCGGGTCTATGGCTCGCGCGATCCCGACGACTGCGACAACACCTTCATCGCCTATGCGGTGCCGTGGGTCGACGTCATCAAGCCGGACGTGCAGGAGCGCGGCGCCCACCTGCTCGTCGCGCAGGTGCCCCGTATCTCGCAGAACTCGCTCGATCCCACCCTCAAGAACTATATGTGGCGGGACTTCACCCGCGGCATGTTCGAGGCCAAGGACAAGGGCTTCGACACGGCCATCCTGCTCGACAGCGAGGGGTACCTCACGGAAGGCGCGGGCTTCAACGTCTTCATCGTCAAGGACAACAAGGTCATCACCCCCGATCGCGGCGCGCTGCGCGGCATCACCCGGCTCGCCGTCCTCGACCTGTGCCCCGAGCTCGGGCTCGAGCCGATCGTTGGCCCCATCACCTTCGATGACCTGATGGATGCCGACGAGGTGTTCACCACCACCACCGCCGGGGGCGTGATGCCCTGCGCCCGGGTCAACGAGCGCATCTATGGCAATGACCGGCCGGGTCCGATCAGCGCCAAGATTAAGGAGACCTATTGGCGCAAGCACAAGGAGGGCTGGCACATGACGCCGGTCAACTATGCCGACGCCGACAACCCCTTCAAGGTCGCGGCCTGATACCGCCTCCCTGTGACGGCTCAAGGGCGGCGTTCAGACTGCCCTGAGGAGGAAACGCACAAGGCAAGGGCCCCGCAAGGACCGATCGCACCGATTTCAAAAACCAGAGGGCGTGGCCATGACCAAATCGACGTTCAATTCTTCCGACGCTCCGGCACTGTCCGCCGCGTCCGTCAACCGCCGTACCGTGCTGAAGACACTCGCGGCGGGCACGGCCGGCGCGCTTGCCGCGCCCTACATCCGGCCCGCTTCGGCCGCGCCGACCCAGCTGCGCGCGCTGATGTGGGAAGTCTATGCCGTTCCCGACATCGTCGGGGCCTTCGAAGAAAAGCACAAGATCAAGTTCTCCCCGACCTTCTTCGACGGCAACTCCGAAGCCTACAACAAGCTGCGCGTCGGCGGCACCAAGGATTTCGATCTCGTTCAGGCCGACGGCTTCTGGCCGGGCCTGTATTTCCGCGAGAAGCTGATCCGCGACATCGACTACGCCAAGATCCCCAACACCGCCAATGTCTACCCGGTGTTCAAGCCCGACCGCTTCAAGCTGCTGACCGACCAGACCAGCGGCAAGCATTTCGGCGTCACCTGGTGCTGGGGCAGCTACGGCACCACCTACAACACCGCCGACGTGCCGAAGGAGAAGGTCGAGAGCATTGAGGTGCTGTTCGATCCGGCTTTTGGCGGACGCCTCGCAACCAGCGCCCGCTTCGAGGAGAACATCGCGCTGACCGGCATCCTGGCCGCCACCCGCATGGGCACCAAGGACAAGCCGCGCCCGGACGGCAAGCCCTTCAACCCCTACGTCCTCACCGATGAAGAACTCGCGGAGGTCGAGAAGCTGCTGATCAAGCAGAAGTCGCTGCTGCTCACGCGCTACCAGGACAACACCACCCTGCAGCAGCTGCTGGAAAGCGGGGCGATCGTCGCCGCGCCGGAATTCGCGCAGGTCTATCGCATCCTCGTGCAGAAGAAGGAGAAGGGCGACATCTCCGCCGACTTCGCGCACCAGCTCGTGCCGAAGGAAGGCGGCCTCGGCTGGGTCGACACCTGGCTGGTCACGTCCGGCGTGACCGATCCGGCGGCGCTCGATCTCTGCTATGACTTCATGAACACCTTCCTCGCGCCGGAAAACATCAAGAAGATCTCGCTCATCGCCGGCTCGTCCGCGACGGTCGATCTGCGTTCGATCTCGACGCCGGAGGAACAGAAGCTGTTCCTGATGGACCGTACCGAGGAACTGTCGAGCATGTATCAGTTCGACCAGCCCTCCTCGACCGAGAAGTGGGAACGCGTCTGGTCACGCGTGCAGGCTGCCTGACAAGCCATAGCCCGGGCCGTCAACGGCCCGGGCCTTGCTTCGGTTGGTTCGATCAGGGAGTGCGGCGTTGGCCTATATCCATCTCGACGGCGTTTCCAGGCAGTATGGAAGCGTCTGGGCGGTCGATCGCGTCGACATGGCGATCGAGAAACATGAATTCGTCTCGCTGCTCGGCCCGAGCGGCTCGGGAAAGACGACGCTGCTGCGGATCATCGCGGGTTTGGAGCGTCCGACCCAGGGACGCGTGCTCATCGATGGCGAGGACGTGACCGACCTGCCGCCGCACAAGCGCGGGGTGGCGATGGTGTTCCAGGAATTCCTGCTGTTCCCCCATCGCACGGTCTACGAGAATCTTGCCTTTCCCCTGCGCATGCTCGGCCTGCCCAAGGGCGAGATCGAGGCGCGCGTCGACTGGGTGGTGGGCATCCTCGCCCTGCGCGGGCTGGAAAAGCGCTACCCGAACCAGCTTTCCGGCGGCCAGCAGCAGCGCGTCGCCCTCGGGCGTGGCCTTGTCGGCCGCCCGAAGGTGCTGCTGCTCGACGAGCCGCTCGCCAATCTCGACCGCGAGCTGCGGCAGGAGATGGAGGTGGAGATCCGCAAGCACCAGACCGATCTGGGCATCCCCTTCATCTATGTCACGCATAATCAGGAAGAGGCGCTCTCGATGAGCGACCGCATCGCCGTCGTGCGCGGCGGGCGCATCGAAGACTTCGCCTCCCGCACCGCCATCTACGATCATCCCAGAACCGCCTTCATCGCCCAGTTCGTCGGACGCTCGAACCGGTTCCCGGGCACGGCGCTCGTCGCCGACGGCAAGGTCGCCCTGCGCGCCGACGGCGTGCGGATCGAGACGGCGGCCCGGCCGGACATCGCCGAGGGCGCCCGGCTCGCCGCCTATGTGAAGAACGAGAAGGTTCGGCTCAGGCTTCCCGCAGACCTTCCGGCGGATGCCGCCAACGCGCTGACGGCCACGATACGGTACGTCATCCTGCGCGGCGCCTATGCCGAATATGTCCTCAGCTGGAAGGGCGGCGAGATCATCGCCAGCCGGCCGCGCAGCGAGGCGGAGTTTGCCGCGGGCACCGAAGTGGCCTGCTTCTGGAATGAGGGGGATATCGACCTGTTTCCGGTGGCGGAGGACGGTCGATGAAGCGGCGCATCGCCCCGGCCCTCTTTCTCGGCCTGCCCACGGTGTTTCTGGTCGGGCTGTTCGTGTTGCCGCTCATCTCCATGCTGGTGCTGAGCGTCTGGCGGACCGAGAACTACCACATCATCCGCGACTTCAGCTTCCACAATTACGAGGTGCTGGCGACCGAAGGCGCCTACATGACCTTTCTGGTGCGCTCGCTGGTGATGGCGAGCGCCGTCTCGCTGATCTGCACCCTGATCGCCTGGCCCGTCGCCTACGGCATCACGCTCTACGGCGGACGCTACAAGCTCCTGCTGACGCTCGCTTTCGCCGTGCCCTTCCTCACCGGCGAGGTGCTGCGCATCATTGCGCTGCAGGGGCTGCTCGGCCCGGTCGGGTTGCTCAACGGTGTGCTGCTGTCGCTGGGGGCGGCGCCGCTCAGGGTGATCATGTACACCAATGTCGCCAGCGCCATCGGGCTCGTCTATCTCTATCTGCCGATCGTGGTGACGGTGATCTATCTGTCGCTGCTCAATTTCGACCAGCGGCTGATCGATGCCGCGACCATCTTCGGGGCGAGCCCGGCCCGTGCCTTTTTCGAGATCACCTGGCCGCTGAACCTGTTTGGCACACTGATCGGCTTCGCGCTTTGCTTCATTCCGTGCCTGTCGGCCACGCTGGCGCCCCGCTTTCTCGGCGGCCCCAACGGCACGCTCTACGGCATGGCGATGGCGCAGCAATTCGGCGAGAGCGGCACCTGGGCGCTCGGCGCGGCGATGGGCGTCGTGCTGTTCACGGTATCCGTGATGCTGGTCGTCGTGGTCTCCCGTCTGATCGATCTGCGCCGCACCGGCTTCACCGGCTTCGGGAGGGGATGAGATGCGCCTGAAACCGGGAAAAACCGTGCTGCTGGCGACGGTCGCCGTCTCCTACCTGTTCCTGTACCTGCCGGTCGTCCATATCGGCCTCGCCAGTTTCGCGCGGAACTCGAACTTCCCCTATCCGCCGAAATGGTCGCTCGACATCATGACGCGGCTGTTCGCCAACTCGCTCTACCAGACCGCGCTGGGCAACAGCCTCGTCATCGGCCTCTTCTCGGCGCTGCTGTCGACGGCGCTCGCGGGGCTCGCGACCATAGGGCTCATGCGCCATGCCGGCCGGCGCGCACCGCTTTATCTCGCGCTGTTCATCGCGCCGCTCTTCGTGGCGGAGGTGCTGCTCGGTATCTCCTCGCTCATCTTCAACGGCCTGTTCCTCGGGCTGCGCGGCAATATGGTCTCGGCCATTCTCGCCAATGTGGTCCACTGCTTCAGCTATGCGCTGCTGATCATCGCGACGCAGCTCTATCGCTATGACTGGAGGCTCGACGACGCGGCCATGGTGTTCGGTGCCAGCCCGGCCCGCACCTTCTTCGAGGTGACCTTGCCGTTGATCTGGCCCGGCCTGCTCGGGGCCTTCATCGTGGCCTTCATCATGGCGTTCAACAATCTGGAGATCTCGTTCTATCTGCTGGGCGCGACGCCGACCCTGCCGTCGGCGGCCTGGGGTGCGCTGCGCTACGGGGTCAAGCCGGAACTCTATGCGCTGGCGACCTGCGTCAATCTGATCGTCTTCCTCCTGCTCGGCATCATGTTCGTGCTGATGCGGACCGGCCTCGTCACCTTCGGCCACCGGCCGGAGCGCGAACGCAGCGCCGTGTAGCGCGAACGCCGGCGGCGTGGTGCGGAACTTGCGTTCTCCCGATCGATCAGATCGCGGAGGCATTGTGAGGCTGCTGGATTCGCTTGCGCTGCATATCGACAGGGTTGCCGATGCACCGCTGCACCGGCAGCTCTATCATCGGCTCGTGGAGGAAATCACCGCCGGCGCGCTGCGGCCGGGCGAGAAGCTTCCCTCGACGCGGGACTTCGCCGACCTGCTGGGGGTGTCGCGCAACACGGTGCTGCTTGCCTTCGACCACCTGATTTCCGAAGGCTATTTGGAACCCGTCACCGGGTCCGGCACCTATGTCTCGCGGGAGCTGCCCGAACAGCGCCCGGCGAAGGCCTCGGCGCGCATAAATCCCGCGATCGAGGCGGCCGGGCATCTCCGCCGGTCCATGGCGCCGGATTCGGCGATCACCCATGCGCCATCCACCCTGCGGCACATGCGCCGCCCCGTGCCGTTCCGCGCCAATTTTCCCGCGGTCGACATGTTCCCGGTCCGCCAATGGGCCAGCCTTGCCGCAACCCTCTATCGCGGGCTGGATCCCGATGCCGCCGGGGAGTTGCTGGGGGAGGGCGATCCGCAGGGCTACGAGCCGCTCCGCGTCGCCATTGCCGAGCATGTCGCGCTCAGCCGCGGGCTCACCTGCACCCCGGAGAACATCGTCATCTTCGCGGGGGCACAGCACGCCGTGGATCTCGCCTGTCGCATCCTGCTCACCCCCGGCGAGCGGGTCTGGTGCGAGGATCCGGGCTATGACGGCATCTATGCCTCCGCGACCGCCGCGGGCGCCATTCCCGTCGCCGTGCCGGTCGATGAGGAGGGGATCGAGGTGGAGCGGGGCATGGCTCTCGCCCCCGATGCCCGCCTCGTCTATGTCTCGCCGTCCAAGCAGTTCCCGCTCGGCATGGAACTCAGCCTCGAGCGACGCCATGCCCTGCTGCACTGGGCCGGTGCCGCCGACGCCTGGGTGCTGGAGGACGATTACGACACGGAGTTCCGCTATGCCGGCCGTCCGATGCCGGCGCTGCACGCGCTGGATCGCGAGGGTCGCGTCCTGTATTTCGGCACCTTCAGCAAGATGCTGTTTCCCGGCCTCCGGCTGGGTTTCGCCGTGCTGCCGGAGGCTCTGGTCGAGGCTTTCGTCTCGGCGCGCGCCATTGTCGGGCGTTATTCGCCGATGCTGGAACAGGCGCTGGTCGCCCGCTTCATGAAGGACGGCCATCTGGCGACCCATGTGCGGCGCATGCGGCGGCTCTACGCGCGGCGGCAGGATTATCTGCTGCAGGCGATCGACCGCCACCTGTCGCGGTGGATGACCGCCGTCCCGACCAATACCGGCATGGAGATCATCGCCACCCTGTCGCCGGGGCTGAGCGGGAAACGGGTCGCGGAAGCCGCGGCGCACCGCGGGCTGGAGATCCTGCCCATCGCTGCTCTCGCCCGCGAAGCCGAGGTCGATCATCTGGTCACGCTCGGCTTCAGCGCCTTCGGCGAGGATCAGATGGACGAAGGGCTCGAGCTGCTCCGCGACATCTTCATCGCGATGGAGCGGGCCGACCCGCCGGGTGCGAGAAGCGTCGGCCGATGATCGCATCGATGGACAGCATGCCCGGCCCCCGGGCGATCACCAGCAGGAAGCAGGTCGCCCATACGCCATGGGTCGGCCAGGCGTCGGGATAGACGAAAATCTCGATCACCAGCGTCATCGCGAGCAGCGCGGCCGCCGAAAGCCGCGTCGCGAGCCCGAGCACCAGCATGACGGGGAAGAAGTGTTCCGCGAACGCGGCGAGATGGGCCGCGAGCCACGGATCGACCAGCGGTAGCCGGTATTCCTCCTGGAACAGCGCCACGGCGCTGTCGGTGACCTGCCATCCCTCCACCTTGGTCTCCCCGGACTGCCAGAACACCGCGGCCGGGAAGATCCGGGCGCAGAACGTCAGCACCGACATCGGGATGGCTTCGAGCCGGTCGCGCAGGCGTAGCGCCAGGGCCAGGAGGCCAGAGCCGCGGTTGCCCGGGGGCAGCGTGTGCGAGGTCAGGGCATCCGAGGTTGCAGGGATCATGGCACGTCTCCTTCCACGAGACGAAGATGGGTGGCGAGCCGGTTGCCGATGAGCTCGGTCAACGCGACGGCGAGGTCGAAGCCGGGGTCGTCGGCGCGTGCCGCGTCAGTGGCCTCGCCAAGCGGCGCGCCGGTGCCAAGGGCGGCGAGAAAGGCAGCGACGCCGGGCGTGATCGGTCGGAGCCGGACGTCCAGATCCGGGCGGTCCACCAGCACCGCTTGAGGCGTCCAGTCGGTGACGGCTGAGCTCGCGCCGTTCGCCGCAGCCAGGATGACCCACACCGGGTGAGGCGAGCGGATGATGGTCAGAGCCGGATGCAGGCGGACGCACAGCCGATCCAGCGCGGCCGGCGGCAGGGCGGCAAAGCTCGCTGGGCCAAGCCGCGGCAGGTCGGCGGCATGGTAGGCGCGCGTGCGCGCCGCTTCGACGCGGGCGATGTCGGAGAGGTAGGGCAGATCGGCTGCCGGCGCGAAGGCGTCGAGGAAGCCGGGCAGGGCGTCGCCGAACTGGGCGAGGAGCGGTGAGTCCGGCGGATGGCGGCGGATGAAATCCCGTGCCATGGCGCCAAAAAACTCCGCCCCGACCAGCGAGCGCACGGCGGGAAAACGGGTTTCCAGTGCCCGGATCAGGCCGACGGCGACATTGTTGCGGTAGATCGCGAAGCGGCGCGTGACCGGACCCGTCAGACCTGCCGGTGCATTCCGGTCCGGTGCCGTGAGGCCGGCGGCAAAATCTGTCAGCCCGACCATGGCTCAGGCTGCCCGGCGATGGAAATGATCGGCCAGAACGGCGCCGGCGCGCGCGGCCTCCGCCCTCAAAGCCGGCCACTCCGGCACATCATTGTCCCATTCGATCAGGCTCGGCAGAGGCCCGGTGCGGGCGATCACCTCGTCGAACAGCATCCAGACCGGGTCGGCGACGGGGCTGCCATGGGCGTCGATGAGCAGTGGCGCGCCGGTCTCGTCCGCGTCCTCGTCATGCCCGCCGAGATGGATTTCGCCCACCGCCTCGAACGGAAAGTTGGCGAGATAAGCCCGGGCATCCAGGCCATGGTTCACCGCGGAGACGAACACATTGTTGACGTCGAGCAGCAGCCCGCAGCCGGTGCGAGAGACCAGCGCGGCGAGAAAGTCCACCTCAGCGATCTCGCTCTCTTCGAAGCGAACATAGGTGGACGGGTTCTCGAGCAGCATGCGGCGACCGATCGTGTCCTGCACCTGGCTGATATGGCCCGCGATCCGCGCCAGCGTCGCCGGGGTGTAGGGCAGCGGCAGCAGGTCGTTGAAGAAGGTGCCGTCATGGGTCGACCAGGCGAGGTGCTCGGAGAAGCTTTCCGGCCGATAGCGATCGATCAGGGTCCGCAGCCGGGCGAGATGAGCCCGGTCGAGTGGGCCTTCGCCACCGATGGACAGGCCGACCCCGTGGACGGACAGCGCGAACCGCTCGCGCAGCGTGGCGAGCTGGGCATGCGGGCGCCCGCCGTCGCCCATGTAGTTCTCGGCATGGATTTCGACGAAGCCGATCGGAGCCGCCTCGTCGCCGAGGATGGCGTCGAAATGCTCGGGCTTGAAGCCAACGCCGGGGCCGGCGGGAAGCGTCGCAGTCATGGGAACCTCCGGGGGCGGGAGGGAGGGCGCCGGCCGGCGCCCTCCGTCAGATGCAGGCACGGCGCAGTGCCGCTCACATGGGCTGGAGATGGCCCATGCCCTTCGGAGTTTTGATGGTCTCGCAGGTGCCCTTGGCAACGTACTTCCAGGCCTTGGCGTCGTAATTGACCTTCGACGTTCCCGCGCAGCTCGTGCCGGCGCCCGCGGCGCAGTCGTTCTGGCCGGCCATCGAGATGCCGTAGCACTTGTCCATGGTCGGCTGCGGGGCGACCGGGCCGGCGGCGGCGCTGGCGACCATGCCGAGGGCCGCGGCGAGCGAGCCCGCGAGGGTGGCGGCGGCGAGAGTGGTCTTGCTGGTCATGCGTTATCTCCTCTGTGAAGGGCCTGTCCGGCGCCGGTGGCGGGAGAGCCTGTCCGGCGCCATGACCCTTTCTTCGGAGGTGCCCGCCCATGCGTTACAGCGCCGAGCGACGAAATATCCGGCCGGAAAAAATTCGGTTCCTCTCCGGCGCGACGCGTAACAACGGGCCGTTTGCCGGCGAACTTACCTTGAGGAATGTTGCTCGGGCGATGGCGGGCGGCCCGGCGCGGCCGGGGACAGCCGGATGAAGGACCCAGTGGCGTGAAGACGGAAGATCTCATTCGTGGCCTCGCGGCCGATGCGACGGCGACCCGCGGGTTGGGTCCGGGGTTCGCCTGGGCGCTGGCCGCCGGCCTCGCGGGGGCGGCGGCACTGTTTCCCGCCATGCTGGCGCCGCGCGCCGGTATGCCGGCTTTGCTCGCCGAGCCGCGCATCCTGCTGAAGTTCGCGGTCACGCTCTCGCTGGCGGGCGCCGCCGCCGCGACCGCGCTGCGGCTCGTGCGGCCCGGAGCGCCGGTCGCCGGCCTCGCGCGGCTGCTCGCGCTGCCCGCCGCGCTGCTGGCGCTGGGCGTCGCGGCCGAGCTGGCGACGAGCCCGAGGGCGACATGGATAGCGGGTCTCGTGGGCCGCAACGCCGTTTACTGCATGACGCTGGTCCCGGTTATGGCCGC
>CAZIXP010000041.1:0-30298 GCA_964543245.1 uncultured Starkeya sp. | reverse complement strand
CAGCCAGTCCGACACGTCGCCCTTGCGCGGCAGGTTCGGCAGCGTGAGCATCCGCACCCGGCTGGCGGTCGCCACCAGCGCGCGGGCGACCTTCTCTGCGTGCTCGCGGCCGGCGTCGTCATTGTCCGGCACGATGACAACATCGGCGCCGACGAAGTGCTCGACGAACTCCAGGCGCCACTTGCCCGCGCCGCCGGCATTGCATGTCGCCGGAATGTTCAGCGTCCCAAGGCGTTCGACGTCCTTCTCGCCCTCGACGATATAGACGGTGCGATCCTGGCTGATCGCCTTGATCAGTTCCGGCAGCCGGAAGGGAACCTGCCGGACGTCCTTCAGGTTCCAGTGCCAGCCGCCGGCGCCATCCGGCCGACGCTGGCGGAACTCCTTCGGCTCGTAGCGCACCACTTCGAACAGCAGGTCGCCCACAGCGTCGTGATAGGGATAGGTGGCGACGATCCGCCGGGCGCCCGGCACCGTCTCGGGCCGCTCGCCGAACTGGGGGAACTCCTGCCGCAGCCACAGCGCCGCAGCCTCGCGCCCGCCGCCCTTCTCCCGTGCGATGAGGTCGAGCACCCCGCCGCCGGCTCCGGCCTCATGGTCGGTCCATGTGCCCTTGTGCGGCCCGCCGACCTTCACCGACAGGCTGCCATGCGAGCCGTAGCGCCACTCGTCCTTCGACGAGAGCGCCTTGTTCGGCTCGCCCAGCAGCCGCCGCGCGACAGGCTCCATGAGGTCGGGGAAGTCCGTCATTCCTCAGATGGCTCCGGTGGGAAGTCCCCACCGGAAAAGCCTTGCGTATCAGTGACCGCTTTCGCGTCCCACTTCTTCGCAACATCCTTAGAAACAGGCGCCCTTTGGCCTCTCTCCTGGGCACCATTCGTCCTTCCCTTGCAGGGACGATCCCTCGCAGAACCCTGCTGAGGACGCCGCACTCCGTGACACCGCGACACTGAGCCTCCTGCTGACCATTCGCGTCGGGTGTGCCCGCCATTCGCGGCCGTCCGTTCCGTCACCATGACGGCGGGGCGGAAGCCTGCTATTTCCTCGGCTCGTTGATGCTTCCGGCGAGGCGCCGCGGCGTCGAAAGAGGAGTATGCGCGCGTGAAGTTCCTGACCGTCGCCGCCCTGGCCCTGCTCGGCCTGACCACCGCGGCCTGCGTGACCAATGAGCAGAACCGCGAAAACCTGCTGGTCGCGGCCGGCTTCCGCATCCGCCTCGCCGACACCCCGGAAAAGGTCGCCTCGCTGAAGTCGCTGCCGCCGCACCAGTTCGTGGCGCAGAGCCAGAACGGCCAGCCGGTCTTCCTCTATGCCGACCCCACCGCCTGCGGCTGCATCTATTACGGCACTCAGGACAATCTGCAGGCCTACCAGCAGATGATGTTCCAGCAGAAGCTCGCCAACGAGCAGCAGATGACGGCGATGATGAACGAGAACGCCGCCTTCGACTTCGGCCCCTGGGGTCCGCCCTTCATGCCGTGATGCCCGGCCCGAGGTGTCAGGCGGCTGCGCGGCGGGGGTCAATCACCGCAGGGTTGGCGAAGATCATGGAAACCGGCGCGCGGATGTGGTGTCTGACCCTGCGGAAGGGATCGCCGATGGCCCCTCCGTTCATCGGTTCCCCCCGTCGGCCTGTGGCCTGTCTTCCCGAAGGTGCCCCATGCGAAACCTCGTGCTCTGCGTCCCCCTTCTCCTCGTCGCCTCCGCGGCTGCCGCGCAGGACGTGCCGAACTCGCTGAACATGACCTGCGCCGCCGCGCAGAACCTGGTGCGGCAGCAGGGCGCGGCGGTCATCGGCACCGGGCCGGTGGCGTATTCCCGCTATGTCTCCGACGGCAAGTATTGCAGCTCGATGCAGACGGTGAAGCCGGCCTGGCTGCAGACCTCGGACCAGGCGGAATGCCCGGTCGGCTATTCCTGCGTGGAGCAGCACTCCAACCACTGACGCTGCCTCGCCGCGCCCGCGCCGCCTCTCCGGGCGGAGGGCGGCGCGGGGCTGGGAGCGTTTTCGAGCGAGGCGGGCTCCGGTTCGCTCGAACCTGCGTTCTGGCGACACGCCGGAGCGCTGCCGGCGAACAGGATGTCACCGACGCCGCGTCAGGAGCAGGCGACGCGCACCTTGTTGCCGTAGCGGTCGCGGCCCCAGCAATCCTTGGGGGTGGTGAGAGCGCCGACCGCCGCGCCCGTCGCCGCGCCGATGCCCGCGCCCCAGGCCGCGCCCGTGCCACCCCCGGCAATGCCGCCGATGACAGCGCCCGTGCCGCCGCCGATCAGCGCGCCGGTGCCGGCGCGGCGTTCGGTAGTGGTGCAGCCGGCGACCGACAGGGCCAGCGCCGCGATGGTCAGAAACTTCAACATGGTCCGCCTCCCGGGGAAGAATCCATTGCCGTGCCCGGGCGGGCGCTCCCCTCGCACCGCGCGGGCGACGTCACCCTGGCGCGGGCGAGGTCCGACTCCAGCGTTAGCAGCCTTGGCGGCATTCCGCTACGTCGGCGGGGGTATGCGCCCGGCGCCGACATCGCGGTGGGGGATCATCGCGTCGGCCGGAGCTAAAGCCGCTTCCACGCCGCCAGCAGCCCCAGCAACAGAAGCGCCGCGCCGGCGCCCGCCACCGCCATCTCCAGCCCCACCCGGATCAGCAGCGTCGCCCCGAGAGCGGCCCCGGTGACGAACAGCGCCCAGGAAAGGGCGTAGAAGGCGCATGTCCCGGCGCTTGCCCGCCCGCGCAGCGCCAGCGCCAGGGACTGGCCCAGCGAGAACAGCGCCCCGGTGACGAAGCTCTTGCCGATGTCGGCGCCGTGGACGGTCTGGTGGATGGTGTTCTGCATCCCCATGGCCGCCGCGAGCGGCAGCAGCGCGGGAAAGCCGATCCCCGCCACCAGAAGGCCGGCGCCGAGGGCGAACAGGAGTGTTTCCGCCGCCAGCGTCGCGCTGATCCGGCGGCTGGGCAGCGCGTCGCCGAGCAGCGTGCCGAGAACCGCGCCGAGCACGAAGAGACCGATCACTGCCGCCGCGCTCGCCATGGCATCAAGCCGCGCCTCGCCGAGGGCCAGGCCGAGCCGGGTGGAATTGCCGCTCATGAAGGAGAGGTAGAGATTGCCCATATGGGCGAAGCCGACCGCGTCGACATAGCCGGCGACCGCGGTGATCGCGCTGGCGAGCAGGGTCGGCACGGCGATGGCCTCGCTCGGCCGTGGCCCGGCGGGCGGCGCGGGCAAGGTGGGTTCTGGCACGACATCTCCTTGGCGGGCGCCGGGTTGGCGGGGGAGGCAAGGCGGGTCCGGCTTCCCGGCCGGCGCTGGCGTCCGCCGCCGGGCGCCAGGCCCGCGGCGGACGTCGAGACGTGTCGGTTCAGGGGCAGACGCGGTTCCAGCCGCCCCAGCCACGGCGCCAGAAGCAGCGCGGGCCGGGCGGCGGGCCCCAGCCGGCGGCGTAGCCGGGGGTGCCCCAGAAGGCCGGGGCGTTGGGCCGCCACCAGCAGTGGAACAGGCCGCAGACCCAGCGGACATTCTCGGTGGTCGCCACCGAGGGCGCGGCGGTGGCGGTGGCCGGCGTGGCGATGCCGGCCTGCGCGGTGCCGGCGGCCAGGCCGAGGCCCAGCACCAGCGCCGCCGCGAGGGAGGTGTTGCGTAAGGCGGACATGTCGATCTCCGAGCAAAGCGGGGAACATCGCGGCCCGGCGCGGTAACGCCGGACAGCCGGAAGAACGTGCCGTCCGCGTGACTGGGATCCTGCCGCGCTATCAAGCTATCGTGAGTGCGACAGGATGCCTACGTCCTCCCGTCAACATGGTTTACCCCAATGGGAGCCCGACGCGCCAAGGTCGGGACGAAGCGGCCTGGAGAGTTCGCGATGCGCTCGAAGATCATCGGCACCGCCCTTCCCGTCCTCGAGATCAGCCTCGACCCCGGCGAGCGGATCGTCGGCGTGCCCGATCAGCTTTCCTGGATGTCGGGCGACATCGAGATGACCACCAGCACGGCGGGTGGCGGGGCCGGCGGCCTGTTGGGCCTGCTCAGCCGCGCGGTGTCGGGCGCCGGGCTGTTCATGACGGAGTTCCATGCCCTGCGGGGGCCGGGCAATGTCGCCTTCGCCGCCAAGCTGCCGGGCAGCATGATCGAGGTGGAGGTGGCGCCAGGGCGAGGCTATCTCGCCCACCGCCACGGCTTCGTCTGCGGCACGCCGGGAATCGAGTTGTCGAGCGCGTTTCAGCAGAGTCTGGGTGCCGGGCTGTTCGGGGGCGAGGGCTTCGTGCTGCAGAAGCTTGCCGGTTCCGGCGCGGCCTTCGTGGAACTGGGCGGCGAACTCGTGGCCTACACCCTCCAGCCGGGGCAGGAACTGCTGGTGCATCCCGGGCATGTCGGCCTGTTCGAGGAGAGCGTCAGCTTCGAGGTGACGATGATCCGCGGCGTCCGCAACGCCCTGTTCGGCGGTGACGGGCTGTTTCTCGTCCGCCTTGCCGGTCCCGGCCGGGTGTGGCTGCAGACCCTGAGCGTGCCCGGGGTCGCCCACGCCGTGGCGCCCTATCTGCCGCAGCGGCATGGGTGAGGCGATGGACGGAGGGGCGGTGCGGTGGCGGCGGCGCGGCGCGCAGGGGTGCGCGGGCTGGGTGCTGGCGGCCGCGCTGGCCTTTGCCCCGGCGGCGGCAGGCACGGCGCTGGCGCAAACCTCCGCGCCGGCTCCTTCCAGCACGGACGCGGCCATGGCACCGGCGGGCCCGCCCGATTATGCCGGCTATGACGGCGCCGCCTTCCTCGGCTTTCTCGATGCGCGCGAGACGGGGCTGTCGGCGCCGCCGCGCATCGGCCTCTCCTTCGGCGGGCGCACGCTGCGGGCGGTGCTGGATTCCGGCTCCACCGGCATCGTGGTGGCCGCGCGTCTGCTGCCGGACATTGACCGGCTGCCGGTGCAGGCACCCGGACGGGTCACCTATACGAGTTCGGGCCGGGTGATGCTCGGCCGCTGGGTCGTCACCCCGGTGACGCTGTCCGGCGCCGACGGGGCGAGCGTCACCACCGATCCCATGCCGGTGCTGGCGGTGCAGGAGGTCCGCTGCCTCCATGCCGCGCGGGATTGCACGCCGAACGCCGATCCGCGCGATATCGCCATGGTCGGCATCGGCTACGGACGCGAAAAGGACGCGCAGGCGCAGGGCACCCCCGAGAAGAACCCGCTGCTGCGGCTGGCGGCCGATGGCCGCCGCTGGCGGCGTGGCTACATCCTCACCGCGCGCGGGGTGCAGGCGGGGCTGACGGCGTCCTCGACCCGCGGCTTCGCGCTGGTGAAGCTCGCGCGGCAGGCGGATGGCGTGGACTGGGCCGGCACCCCCGCCTGCCTGAGCGTCGAGCGCCGCACGCCGCCGGCCTGCGGCACGCTGCTGGTCGACACCGGGGTGGGAGCGATGTTCCTCACCCTGCCGGCCGCCCAGGCGGGCGGCGCGGTCGACAGCGAGGGCCGGCCCACCCTGCCGGACGGCACCGAGATCGCGGTGCGGGTGGAACCGGCGGTGAACCCTTCGGCAGTGGGCGCGGGCGGCGCGCGCGGCTTCGATCTCTATTCCTTCGCGGTGGGCGGGCCTTCGCCGGTGGCTCCGCACGGCGTTCATCTGCACGTCGCACCGGACCGGGTGTTCGTCAACACCAGCTTCCACCTGCTGAACGGCTTCGACGTGCTCTACGACGCCGAGGGCGGGACGGCCGGCTTCCGCCCCCGCGAGCCGTGATCAATGCAGCCCCAGCGCCATGCCCACCGCGCCGCCGCCGAGCACGAGGATGGCGGGGTTCACCCGCTTGACGAAATACACCCCGAGAAACACCGCGATGGCGATCAGCACGGTCTCGGCACCGTCGATCGCGGTCTTGGCGATGGAGATGGCGCCGGCGGCCATCAGCCCCACCACCAGCGGGGCCAATCCCCGCTGCAGCGAGGCGCGCCAGGGGGAGCCCTCGAAATGATCCCATATCCGGGAGGCCAGCCAGGAGATGACGCTCGCCGGCAGGAAGAAGCCGAGATAGGCCAGCAGCGCGCCCATGAAGCCGGTGACGTGATAGCCGATCACCATCACCATCAGCATGTTCGGGCCGGGCACCACCTGGCCGAGGCCGTAAATGTCGCGGAACTGGTCGTCGTTCAGCCAGTGATGCTGGTCGATCACCAGCGCCTTGGTTTCCGGGATCACCGCCGCGCCGCCGCCCACGGCCAGCACGGAGAGCAGGGCGAAGACGCCGAGAACCTGCAGGTTGCTGCCGCCGTGGTCCATCACAGGCTCCCGTGGTGCGGTTCGGGCGGCTCGGGCATCGGCGGGGTGTTGGGGCGGTACAGCAGGACGGCGATGGGGCCGACCGTCAGCAGCACCCAGATCAGCGAGACGTGCAGCACGCTCACCAGCACCACCGTCACCACGATGATGGCGACGTCGGCCACCGTGCCGAGCTGTTTGCGTCCGATCTGGAGCGTGACCGCCGCCAGCATGCCGGTGGCCGCCGCGCCGACGCCCACCAGCGCCGCGTTCACATAGGGGTTCGAGGCGTTGGAGGCGTAGGCAACGCCGAGCGCCATCACCAGCGTCGCACCCGGCAGGGTCATGCCGAGGAAGGCGACCAGCGCCCCGACCGGCCCGCGCAGCCGGTCGCCGACGATGACGCTCATATTGGTGGCGTTGAGCCCGGGCAGCGCCTGGGCGATTTCCAGCGCCGAGAGAAAGCGCTCCTCATCCAGCCAGCCCTTCTGCAGCACCAGCGTGTTGCGCAGATAGGCCACCACGCCGCCACCGAAGCTGGTGGCCCCGATGATGAGGAAGGTGAGGAAGATGTTCGCCAGCGTCACCCGCGCGGGCGGCGCGGCGGGCAGCACCTCGACCTCGCTCGCGCGCCCGCTCATTCCTGGCCGACCGTTTCCGTGCGGCCGAAGCCGTAGACCAGCGCGGTCTTGGTTGTGCCGAGCTGCACCCATTCCGGCGCCTGGTTCTGGAGCTCGATGAAGAACGTCTCGGCCCGGTGCTTGGACTTCCGGTGGAGGTCGTCGTAGCGGTCGAACTTGGCCTGGAAGGCGAACTCGCCGACCAGCGAGGTCTCGGTCTTGCGGTCGCGCCACACCGCAATGGTGGCCTTTGCCGCCATGCCGTGGCCGAAGTCGAAATGGCCGACATCCACCTCGACCTCCTCGACCGCCAGGTTGTTGACCAGCGAAACCGGCTGATGGACAGCGCAGACCTGGGAGAGGGCGGGGAACACGCCCGCGACCCTGTCCAGCCCCTCGTCCAGCACCAGGCCGGGGGTGAGCAGCACGCAATTATGCGAGAACAGCGAGCGCATGCCGCCAAGCCCGGTGCGCAGCGGCAGCAGCTCTTCCTTGAACTTGATCTCGGCCTTGCCGCTGAGATGGGGCGTGACGTCGATCGCCGCCGCGGTGGCCAGATCCTTGTGGCGGAACTTGAAGGTCAGCTCGTGCGCCGGGTCCGGCCAGCCATCGGTGTAGAAGGTGCGCCGCCGCAGGATGAAGGCATTGCGGTAGAGCTGGTAGTCCGGCGTGTCGTAGAACAGGACCTCGCGCACATGCCGCTTGAAGGCGTCCTTGTTGGTCACGACGCCCACGCCGAGATCGGCCGCGATATGCGTGATCTTCTTCCAGTAGACCTCGAACTGATGGGGATCGAAGAAGCGTTCCGCCCGAAGGAGGATCTTGTACTCAAGGTAGTGAATGTCGTCCATGCGACGCCTCGGGCCCGAGCGGAGAAAGCAGCCGGCAACAAAGGCTTACGCCGAAGCCGCGGCGCGCTCAAGCGCCTTCTGGACGCTGACGCAGCGGCCGCTGGCGGCTTTCGCGCGGGCTTGATACCGACCCGTCATCTGTGATCCAACGATGTGCGTCACTATATCCTCGGAAGGCCGCGACGGGCGCGGATTCCCTGTCCATATTGCTGAGAAAGATTGCCCTATGCCCTCGAAGCTCGACCAGCTCCGCGCCATGACCGTCGTCGTCGCCGACACCGGCGACATCGAGGCCGTCCGCCGCCTGAAGCCGCAGGACTGCACCACCAACCCGACGCTGCTGCTCAAGGCCGCGGAGATGCCGGCCTATGCCGAGCTGGTGGACGAGGCGATCGGCTGGGGCCAGAAGCTCGGCGGCAGCCACGAGGCGGCGGTGAAGGCGACCTGCGACCGGCTGGCCGTGAATTTCGGCGCCACCCTCGCCGGCATCGTGCCCGGCCGCGTCTCCACCGAGGTCGATGCCGACCTGTCCTTCGACACCGCGGCGACGCTGGACAAGGCCCGCCACTACATCAAGGCCTATGAGGAGCGCGGCATCGGCCGCGAGAAAATCCTCATCAAGATCGCCTCCACCTGGGAAGGCATCCAGGCCGCCGAGGTGCTGCAGCGCGAGGGCATCGACTGCAACCTCACCCTGCTGTTCGCGCTGCCGCAGGCGGTGGCCTGCGCCGATGCCGGTGCGTTCCTGATCTCGCCCTTCGTCGGCCGCATCCTCGACTGGCACGTCAAGGCGGGCGAAGGCCCGTTCGACCCGGAGACCGACCCGGGCGTGGTCTCGGTCCGCCAGATCTACGCCTATTACAAGCGCCACGAGATCGCGACCGTGGTGATGGGCGCCTCCTTCCGCAACACCGGCGAGATCGAGGCGCTGGCGGGCTGTGACCGCCTCACCATCGGCCCGGCGCTGCTCGACCAACTCGCCGCCGACGAAGGCGATCTGCCGCGGCGGCTCGATCCCGCCGGCATCGACGGCGCCCCCGAGCGGCTGGTGCTCGATGAGAAGGCCTTCCGCTTCGCCATGAACGAGGACCCGATGGCGACCGAGAAGCTGTCGGAGGGCATCCGCCAGTTCGTGCGCGACCTGCGCAGCCTGCGCACGCTGGTCGGCAAGAGGCTGGAGGGCGCGGCCGTCGCCTGAGGACCCCGGCGCCCTCCGGGGCGCCGCTTCCGCCATGATCGATCCTGCGCTCGCATTCTGGCTGGCGGCCGTGCCGGCGGCCTTCACCGTCGGCATGGGCAAGGGCGGCGTGCCGATGGTCGGCATGCTCGCCGTGCCGATCATGGCGCTTGTCATGCACCCCATCGCGGCGGCGGGGTTGCTGCTGCCGGTCTACGTCGTCTCGGACCTGTTCGGCGTGGTGGCCTACCGGCGGGAGTTCTCCGGACGCAATCTCGCCATCCTCGCGCCGAGCGCGGCGGTGGGCATCGCCGTAGGCTGGGCGAGCGCGGCCGTGGTGTCGGAGCCGGCGGTGATGCTGGCGGTCGGCACCATTGGCCTCGCCTTCTGCCTGGTGCGCTGGTTCGGCGGCGCGAACGCGCCGGCCCGGCCGGCCGATCTGCCCCGCGGCCTGTTCTGGGGTGCGGTCACCGGCTTCACCAGTTTCGTCACCCATGCCGGCGCGCCGCCCTACCAGATGTATGTGGTGCCGCAGCGCCTGCCGAAGATGGTCTATGCCGGCACCTCGACCCTGCTGTTCGCCGCCATCAACTGGATGAAGGTGCCGCCCTACTGGGCGCTCGGCCAGCTCGGGCTCGGCAACCTGAAGACCGCGGCGCTGCTGCTGCCGGTGGCGGTGGCCGCGACTTTCCTCGGGGTACGGGTGACCCGCATGATCCCCGAGACGCTGTTCTACCGGGCGGTGATGCTGGCGCTCTTCGTGCTGTCGCTGAAGATCGTCTGGGACGGGCTCTCGGCGCTGCTCTGAGGCCGGCGAAGAGCCGGGGCGGCGTGCCGCGCGGCGGGCGGCCTCCCGTGCGCAAGATCGGTCTTGCAGCCGCGCCATCGCCGTCCGCGCCAGCCCGGCCTATGTGTGGGGCCAAGGAGGACACCATGCAACTCACCGGCATCCATCACCTCACCGCGGTCACCGCGGACGCCCGTTCCAACCACGCCTTCTACACCCGCACGCTGGGCATGCGGCTGGTGAAGAAGACGGTGAACCAGGACGACGTGTCCGCCTATCACCTGTTCTACGCCGATGCCGAGGCCTCGCCCGGCACCGACCTCACCTTCTTCGACTGGCGCGTCGGCCCGGAGCGGCGCGGCACCAATGCCGTCATCCGCACCCTGCTGCGCGTCGCCGGGCGGGAGACGCTGGACTGGTGGGCCGAGCGGCTGACCCAGCACGGCGTCGCCCATGACGGCGTCGTCGAGCGCGACGGCCGCCTCACCCTCGATTTCGAGGATCCCGAGGGGCAGCGCCTCGGCCTGGTCGACGATGGCGGGGAGGGCGAGGCCCACCCGTGGGACCGCAGCCCGGTGCCCCTGGAGCGGCAGATCCGCGGCCTCGGCCCCATCGTCATGAGCGTTCCCGCCCTGGAGATGACCGAGCTTGTGCTCACCCGCGTCATGGAAATGCGCAAGGTGCGGGACTACACCCTCGCCGGCTCGCCGGTCCATGTGTTCGAGATGGGGGCGGGCGGTGCCGGGGCCGAGCTCCACGTCGCGGTGGAGCCGCATCTGCCGCAGGCGCGCCAGGGCGCCGGCGCGGTGCACCACGTCGCGTTCCGCACCCCGGATGAGACCGAATACGCCGCCTGGAACGAGCGGCTGCGCGAGCTCCGCGTGCCGTCCAGCGGCCCGGTCGACCGCTTCTACTTCCGCAGCCTCTATTTCCGCGAGCCGAACGGCATCCTGTTCGAGATCGCGACGGACGGGCCGGGCTTTGCCCAGGACGAGCCGGCCGCGGCGCTGGGCGAGACGCTGGCACTGCCGCCCTTCCTCGAGCCGCGCCGGGCGCAGATCGAGGAAGGGCTGGTGCCGCTGCCGACCGCGTGAGGGCCTGGCGCCGGGTGGCGTGCCGCCGGCCGGCGCCGCTCGCCACAAACGAAAAACCCCGGGGCGGCGACGCCCCGGGGTTTTGTCGTTCATGCCGGCCGGAATCAGACCGCGCTGTTGATCCAGCTGATCAGCTTGGCCTTGGGGGCCGCGCCGACCTGGCGGGAGGCGATCTTGCCGTCCTTGAACAGCAGCAGGGTCGGGATGGACATGATGCCGAACTTGGAGGCCGTCTCCGGATTCTCGTCGACGTTCAGCTTCACGATCTTGACCTTGCTGGCAAGTTCGCCGGCAACCTCGTCGAGGACCGGGGCGACCATCCGGCAGGGGCCGCACCATTCGGCCCAGAAGTCGACCAGCACCGGCTGGGAGGAGTTGATGACGTCGGCCTCAAACGAGTGATCCGACACTTTCTCGACGCTCATGGCGTGACCTTTCAGGAAAGGAAAGACGAAGTTGGATGCAAGGTAAGAACCCGCCCCCGCTTGCGTCAAGGATGCGTCACGCCGACGTGACGCTGTCCACGGCGGCATTTCGTTCCATTCTGCCAACGACATGCACCGCCGGCCCGGCGGTGTAGACCAGCAGCGCCTCGACCTCGCGGTCGGGATAGAGCCGTTCCAGCAGCCGGGCATAGAGCCCGATCTGCGCGATATGGGCGGAGGATGGGCGGGCTGGCGCCTGCACGTCGGTCTTGAAGTCGGCGATCAGCACGCGGTCGGGCCGCACCGCGAGGCGGTCGATTCGCCCGTTCACCGCCCGTCCGGGCGCGATCTCCCCGGCGAGCGGCACCTCCGCCCGGCTGCCGGGGCCGAACAGCGGCGCCAGTTCCGGCAGGCCCAGCGTGGCGAGGGCGGTGGCCAGCACCTCCTCGCGCTGGCCGGCGCTCCACCCCGCGGCCTCGGCGTCGAGCAGCCGGCGGCCGGCGGCGGCGCGGTGGTCGTCGGGCAGCCCGGCGAGGCCGGCGAGCAGCCGGTGCACGAGATCCCCGCGCATCAGCGCCGCTGCCCGCGCCGCGCTGCGGGCTTCATCGGCGGAGCCGACCCCTCCGGCGCGGGAGGGCGCAAGCGCGGCGGCATCTGCGCCCGGATAGCCGGCCGCGTCCGGAAGGACGGCCTCGCGCGATTCCGCGCCGGATTCGCCGCCCGCGATCCCGCCCGGCTGCAGGGGAGGCGGGGAGGGCCAGCCGGCGCCGCCCGGTGGCGGGCGGCGCAGCCGCGCCAGCAGGGCCTCGTCGTCCTCCGCCGCCGGGGTGCCGACGGCAGCGTCGGGCGGTGCGGCCGCCGGCTGCGGCGCCGGGCTCGCGTGCCAGCGCAGCACCGTTCCCTCGAAGCCGGTGGCGGGCACCGACACGGCCTCCGGCTCCAGTGCCCTGCGCACCAGATTGTACCAGCAGTCGGCCGGCCGGGTCTTCCGGCCGTCCGCCCCGGCCACGATCAGCGTGGTCTCTGCCCGCGTCAGCGCGACGTAGAGCAGCCGGCGATACTCGTCCATCGCCGCCGCCTCGCTGCGCGTGCGGGCGTCGGCCATGGCGGGCGTGTCGTTGCGTTTCGCCCCGGCCAGCAGCAGGAGAGGCCGCCCGTCCGCGGTCTGGCTGCGCAGCAGGCCCGATTCCGAGCCGATGCGCGGCCCGGTGGTGGTGTCGGCGAGGATGACATAGGGCGCTTCCAGACCCTTGGCGCCGTGCACGGTCATCACCCGCACCTCGTCGCGCCCCGCTTCCATGTCGCGCTTGGCCTCGGTGCCGGCCCGCCGCAGAAAGGCGAGGAAGCCGGCGAGGGAAGGGGTCTCCACAGTCTCGTAGCTACGGGCAAGGGTCAGCATCTCGTCGAGCGCGTCGGCCGCCTCCGGGCCGAGCCGGGCCAGCATGCGGGCCCGGCCGCGCTCGCGGCCGAGCACGCGGGTGTAGAAATCGAACGGGCGCAGCGTCAGCGCCTCCGGCCGTAGCCGGTCCAGCGCGTCGGCGGCCGCCGCCCATTTCGGGTCGGTGTCGGCGCGGGCGCGCAATTCCGCCTCCAGCCGCCGGCTGCGGCCGGGAGCGAGCGTCATCAGGTCCCGGTCGTCAAAGCCGAACAGCGGGCTTTTCAGCGCGCAGGCGAGCGCCAGCTCGTCGTCCGGCGCGATCAGCGCGTCGCCGAGCGCCATCAGGTCCATGACCGCGATGTGCTGGGCGACGACGAGGCGGTCGGCGCCAGCCACCGGCACGCCGCGCTGCTTCAGCTCCCGGATCACCGATTCGAAGATCGCGCCGCGCCGGCGCACCAGCACCAGCACGTCGCCGGGCCGCATCGGCCGGGTTTCCCGGCGCAGCGCGACCGGGAAGCGCGTCGCGATGCGGGCGGCGACGTGGTCGGCGATGTGGCGGGCGAGCCGGCTCACCGGGTCGTCCTCAGCCGGGGCATCGAGCGGGCGGGCCCAGGCGTTCACGTCCACGCTCTCGCCGGGTTGTTCGGGCTCCCAAATCTCGACGAGGGCGGGCAGCGCGACATGGATCGGCTGGTGGTGGGTCGGTTCCGCCGCGGCGTTGAGACCCTGGAAGGCCTCCTCCCGCCGGAACACGGTGTCGACCGCCTCCAATATGCCGGGAGCAGAGCGGAAGGAGTGCTGCAGCTTCACCTCGGCAAAGCTGCCCGACGGCACCAGCCGGGCGAATTCCGCCCGCATGGAGTCGAACCGGCGGGGGTCGGCGCCCTGGAAGGAGAAAATCGACTGCTTCTCGTCGCCGACCACGAAGAGGCTGCGCCCCCGGCTGCTGGCGCCCTCGCCGGCGAAGAACTCCGCCACCAGAGGGCGGATCACCTCCCATTGCTCGGGGCTGGTGTCCTGCGCCTCGTCGAGCAGCACGTGGTCGATGCCCTGGTCGAGCTTGTAATGCACCCAGGCCGAGGCGCCGGAGCCGAGCAGCCGCCGAGCGAAGCGGATCATGTCGGCGAAGTCCAGCGTGCCGCGGGCGCGCTTCTCCCGCTCGTAGCGGCGGCGGGCCTCGCGGGCGAGCACCAGCGCGGCGAGGCTGCGCTCGGCGGCACGGGCGGCGAACAGGTCGCGCACCAGCGGCACCAGCCGGTCGCGCTCGGCGAGAAGCTGGCCGTAGCGCGCCTGAACGATCTCCTTGCGGCCGAACTGGCTGTCACCGTAGGGCTCGCCATTCTCCTTGAAGAACACCCCGATATAGAGGTCCGCGGCGGCTTCCGGCGGCGCGGCGGCAGCCTCCAGCAGCGCGCTGCCGCGCTTCGCGCAGTTGCCGCCCTCCGTCAGCAGCGCCTGGCCGAGCCCCAGCCATGCCCCGCGCGGCAGCCGCGTGCCGTTGAGGATGGCGCGCTCGACGCTGGCGACGTCCACCCCCGGCGGGCAGCCCACCGCGGCGGAAATGTCGGCGGCGCTCGCCTCCAGCGCGTCCGGCTGGTCGATCATCTCGCCGATCAGCGTGGGCAGCGCGCCGTCGGAGACGAAGCCGAGCAGCGTCGCCAGCGCCCGCCCGAGCGGCTTCTCCGGCGCGCCCGCGGCTTCCAGCACCACCTCCTCGCGCACCCGTGTCAGCAGGTCGGCCCGGGCGGCCTCGTCGAGATCGCTGAAGCCCGCCGGCACCCCGGCCTCGAACGGGAAGCGGTGCAGCAGCGCACTGCAGAAGGCGTGGATGGTCTGGATCTTGAGCCCGCCCGGCGTTTCCAGCGCGGCGGCGAACAGCCGGCGGGCGCGGGCGCGGCGCACAGTCGCCGGCTCCCGGCTGTCGAGCCCGTCCGCCGCCGCGATGCGGGCATCCAGCGCGGCGTCGCCGAGGCTCACCCACTCCCGCAGCTCGGTCAGCACGCGGATCGACATGTTGGCGGCCGCTGCCTTGGTGTAGGTGAGGCAGAGGATGCGCGAGGGGGCCACCTCGCGCAGCAGCAGCCGGATGACGCGGCGGGCGAGCACATGGGTCTTGCCGGAGCCGGCATTGGCCGCGACCCAGGCCGACAGCGCGGGGTCCGACGCCGTGGTCTGCAGCGCGGTGGCGGCGCGGGCCGGGGCGGTGTCGAGCGACCCGCGGGGAGTCTCGCTCATTCCGCGGCCTCCCCCCCGCTGACCGACCATTCCTTGACCCGCGCCAGATGGTCGTAATCGCCGAAGCGGTTGCGGAACATCGGCCGGCGCAGCGCGAGATAGCCCTGCGCCTCGTTCTCGAACGCCAGCACCAGTTCGCGCAGCCGTTCCAGCGTCTGCTCCGCCAGCGCCGCGGCGCCGAGCCCTTCCCGCGCATCGACGGCGCTTTTCGCCTCCAGCGGCACCGCGCCGGAACCGAGCCGGACATAGACCAGCTCGGCCGCCGGCCAGGGCGGCACGTTTTTGAAGCCATTCGCCCTGGCCATGGCGGCCTCCAGCGGCAGTTGCGGGGAGTAGTTGGCGTGGGTCTGCCGGGCGGTGGGCACCGTGCCGGTCTTGAAGTCGAGGATCGCCAGCGCCCCGCTGCGCGCGATCTCAATGCGGTCCGCCCGGCCGGTGAGGGTGAAGGGGCCGCGCGTGCCGTCCAGCTCCAGCCGGCCGGACGTCTCGGCGACGATGGTCGGCCCGTCCGCACGTCGCTCGCGCTCCCAGGCGATGAAGCGCGGGATCAGCCGCTCGAACCGGGCCCACCACACCGCGTGTTCGGCGGGATAGATGGCGAGATCGGCGAAGGCCGCCCGCCCCATCTGCGCGAGAAGGGCCTCGGCCGCCTCGGGCAGCGCCTCGGGAAAGGCCGCGGCGAAGGTGCCGAGCGCCTTATGCACCGCATTGCCGCGCTCGGCGCCGCCCGGCTCCTCGTCCAGCCGGTCGAGCGGGCGCAGCCCGAGGACGTGGCGGGCATAGATCGAATAGGGGTCGCGCAGCCAGGTCTCGATCTCGGTGACGCTGAGCCGGGTCGGGCGCAGGTCCAGCGGCGGCGTCGGGGCCGGACGTTCGATGGGGCGCAGGCGCGGCGCGTCGTCGAGCCGTCCGGCCAGCCGGCGCAGCCGGTCGCCCCTTGCCACCGCGGCCGACCAGCGCTCGCGGCTGGCCACGGCGGCGAGCCGCTGAAGAAAGCGCGAGGGCACCGTCGGCGCCCCGCCGAGCTTGCCGGCCTGGCTGAGGATCACCTCGCGAGCGCCGCAGAGCTGGGCGAAATCGTGTGCGGCGAGGCCGATGCGGCGCTCCGGGGCGTCGAGGCCCATTGCCGCGCGCATCGGCCGGCTGAGCCAGGGATCGGTGCGCACCGCGGCCGGCCAGCCATCTTCCACCAGCCCTCCCAGCACGACGCGGTCGACCGCCACCAGCCGGGCCTCCAGGGGTCCGAGGATGCGCAGCGGCGCGGCGGCGAGCGGTGCCCGCACCGGCATGGCCGCGAGCAGCTTCGGCAGCGCCTCGGCATAGTCGAACAGGCGCATCGGCGCCGCCCATTCCGCGCCCTCCGCCAGCGCGACGAAGGCTTCCTCCAGCGGGGCGATCGCCTCCGGCCCGCCGGCCACCGCCGCGAGCGCGGCGCGGTGCGCGGCCACGAGGTCGGCGAAGGGCTGCTCGGGTCCGGCCAGCGCCTCCAGCGGCGCGAAGGCGGCGGCGATGCGCCCGGCGAGGCCGAGCCCCGCCTCCTGTGCCGCGCGCGGCAGGCTGGCGCGGACGTCGCTGCGGTGGAAGGCCTCCGGCGCGAAGCCGCGCGCCGCCGCCAGCAGGCCGGCCGAGCCCGCTTCGGGCCTCGGGCCCCGCAGCACCATCAGTTCCAGCGCGTCGGCGGCGGCGGCATGGTCCTCCCGCGGGGTGCCGAAGCCGGCCAGCGGGTGGCGCAGCAGGGCGGCGAGGGGCACCGGCGCCAGCCGCTGCTGCGCGGTCTCGGCGACCAGCCGGGCGAAGCGGCCGGCGGGCGTCTCCGACAGCGGCACGCCGGCGGAATCGTCAATGGCGACCCCGAAGCGGAGCAGCTCGGCCGCCACGCGGCGGGCACGCTCGCGGTCCGGCGTCACCAGCGCGGCGGTGCGGCCGGGTTCCTCCAGCGTCTCGCGCAGGGCGAGCGCGATGGTGAGCGCCTCCTCGCGGGGGTCGTCCGCCACCACCACGGTGAGGCCGTCCATCGCGGCGTCGAAGCCGGCGGCGACCTCGGGGGCAGCAAGTCCGGCCCAGGCCTCGGTGGTGGCGGCCGGGCGCAGCGCTTCCGAGAGCAGCCGCTCGCGGCCATGTCCGGCCGGCGGCGCCAGCAGCTTCACCTCGCCGCGCGGGATGCCGAGCCGCGCCAGCAGCCCGGCAAGGCCGAACTGGGGGTGGCTGGGGCAAGGCCGGGCAGGGTCGGTGAGGGCCGCCCAAGCGGCGGCGTCGAGATGGGTGTCGAGCCCCGGCAGCACGAGGCAGCCGAGCGGCAGCCGCGCCACCGCGTCCAGCAGCCGCGCGGTGCGCGGCATGGAGCCGGTGGAGCCCGCTGCGATCACCGGCCCGGCCGCGGCCCCCAGCGCGGTGAGGCGGGCGGCCTCGGCGTCGATCAGCCGGTCGCGCCGGGCACCGGCATCGGCCCGGCCCATCGCCGCCAGCAGGGCCGGCCAGGCGGTGCGGGCGATCTTCAGGAAGTCGAGCGCGACGTCCCAATAGGCGTCGTGCTCGCCGGGCACCAGCGTGTCGAGCCGGGCCCAGTCGACATCCTGCGCCGACATCTCGTCGATCAGCCCCGCCAGCGCGTCCGCCAGCCCGATTTCGGCGCCGGGGCCTGAGGCGACCGCCGCACGGTCGTCGCCCTCACGCAGCGCCAGCCGCCAGCGCCGGACCAGATGGGCGAGGGCGAGCCGGCGCGTGGTCTCCGGCACCGGGGCGGGCGGATCGGGAAAGGCGTCGGCGAAGGCCAGCGTGTCCTCGTCGACATCGCCCAGCGGCACGATGCGCGGCAGCAGTGCCACGCCGGACGGGCCGCGCCGCACCAGCGCGTCGGCGAACAGCCGCCCGGCGCGGCGGGTCGGCAGGAACACGGTGGCGGAGGCGAGCGCCAGCGGGTCGTGGCGCGGGGCGAAGCCGGTCACCAGCTCGCCATCCAGCAGCGCGTCGGCCAGCCGCTCGAGAAAGGGTACGGAGGCCGGGATGGTGCCCACGCGGGGAAGGTCCGGTCGCATCGCCTGTCCCTCGCTGTTGGCCGGCCGAGCGGTCAGTCGACCGAGCGGCGGATCGCTTCCTCGGCCTGCCCGATCGCTTCGGGCGTGCCCACATGCATCCATACACCCTCGAGTCGCAGGCCGCACAGCCGCCCCGCCTCGGCGGCGCGGCGGAACAGCCGGTTGAGGGAGAAGGCGCCCTGCGGCGCATCGGCGAACGCCTCCGGCCGCCACAGCGCGGCGCCGGCATAGACGAAGGGGGCCACCGCCCGTTCCGGCCGCACGGTCAGCCGGCCTTCGCCGTCCATCATGAAATCGCCGCGCCCGTCATAGCCGATCGAGGTCACGGTCGCGGCGCAGAGCAGCAGCGCCTCCATGCGCGGGGGATCGAACGCCTCCACCAGCGCCGGCAGGTTCGGGGTGATGCCCTCGATCCAGATGGTGTCGGCATTGATGGTGAGGAACGGCTCCGCGCCCAGCAGCGGCAGTGCCCGCACCACGCCGCCGCCGGTCTCCAGCAGGGCGTCGCGCTCGTCGGAGATCACGATGCGCGGCGTGCGGCGGCGGGCGAGATGGCGGATCAGCAGGTCGGCGTGGTGATGGGCATTGACCACCGCGGTCTCGATGCCGGCTTCCTCCAGCCGGTCGAGCACATGGTCGACCAGGGCCCGCCCAGCCACCTCGACCAGCGGCTTGGGCCGGCTGTCGGTCAGCGGGCGCATGCGGGTGCCGAGGCCGGCAGCCAGCACCATGGCGGTCCGGACCGCCTTCATCGGGCGGGGGCCGTTGCGGTCCCGGCGGCCTCGGCCGGCGGCGGCGGGACGTGGATGTCGTACCACCCCTTGAGCTCGGCGAGATCGGTGAAGGCGAGGCTGCGCTCCAGGTGGCGCCAGATGCGGGGAATGTGGCGCAGATAATGCGGCTTGCCGTCGCGCCGGTTCAGCCGGGCAAAGATGCCGAGGATCTTGCTGGAACGCTGCGCACCCATGATGGCGTAGCTGGCGAGGAAGCTCGGCACCGAGAAGGCCGGCTCGCTGCGGCGGCGGCTGACATAGCGGGCGAGCAGCTGCAGCTCCAGCTTCTCCGGCACGTCGATGCGGGCGTCCTGGGTCAAGGACACCACGTCATAGGCCGGCGGCCCCATCAGCGCGTCCTGGAAGTCGAGCAGCCCGACCCGCGCCAGGCCCTCGCGGGCGGGCAGCCACATCAGGTTCGGCGAGTGGTAGTCGCGCAGCACCCACACCGGCTTCTGCGCCAGCGGTCCCTGCAGCGCGGTGGTCCATAGCCGGCGAAATTGCGCGCGGGCGGCGTCGGGCAGGGCCGGCGCGCCGCAATGGGGCCGGTACCAGTCCAGCAGCAGCTCCACCTCGATCAGCATGGCCTCGAGGTCGTAGCGCGGCAGCGTATAGTCCACCCGCGGCCCCACCGGCAGGCGGTGCGGCAGGTCCATGGCGTGGAGCGTGGCGAGCACGTCGACCGCCGCCTCGTAGCGCTCGACGATGGGGGCCGGCGGCGTGCCCTCAACCACCCCGTCGACGCCGAAATCCTCCAGCACCAGCAGACCCTCCTGCAGGTCGGCGGCGTGGATGGCGGGGGCGGAGAAGCCGCGCTGCTTCAGCCCGCGGGCGAGGGCGACGAAGGGCGTGACGTCCTCGGCGAGGTGCGCGATCGCGCTGTAGGGCCGCCCGTCCCGCACCGGTGGGCCGTCCGGCTGGCGCGGGGCGTTCATCAGGATGGCGGTGCGCTCGCCGAGGGTCAGGCGCTCATAGGCCCGGCTGGAGGCGTCGCCCTGCAGGTGGCGCCGCCGAGCCGGGCCGAAGCTCGACATGTCGATCAGCCGGCGCGTCGCCCGCATCCGCGCCAGCGCCGCCCCCAGCCGGCCGTGCCCGACGAGCCGCATGCGCCGCACCGTGGGCGCCGCACCGGGCACCATCGATATGCTGATGTCGAGCCGGTCGGGCTCCAGCAGGCCGCGGGCGCGGTCCGGCCATTCCACCAGCACGAAGGCGCCGTCCGCCATCTCCGACCAGCCGATCTCCTCGATTTCCTCGGTGCTCTCGATCCGGTAGAAATCGGCATGCACCAGCCGCCCCCGCGGCAGGTCATACATCTGCACCAGGGTGAAGGTCGGGCTCGGCACCTCCAGCCGGGCGTCGCCGGCGATCTCGCGGATCAGCGCCCGCGCCAGCGTGGTCTTGCCGGCGCCGAGGTCGCCCGACAGCGCCACCATGTCGCCGGGCGCGAGCATCATCGCGAGGTCCATGGCGAGCCGCCCGGTGGCGCCTTCGTCGGGCAGGACCACGTCCCAGGTGCTGGACGTCATGGGGGCCTCGGGGGGCGGGGCGCTGGGCCGGGGAGGTGCGGGAGGGGGCGTTTCGGCCATGGGCTACTCCGCCGCCCGGGGCGGGGCGCCGGGCGCGCTGCGCCGGTTGAGCGGGAATGTGCAGGTCACGATCGTCCCTCCGCCGGACGCGGCGCCGATCGACACGACCCCGCCATGCAGCTCCATCAGCGAGCGTACGATGGACAGGCCGAGGCCGACACCCCGATGACGGCTCCCGGCGGTGCGGCTTTCGAAGCGGTCGAACACCCGGCCGGCGAGGTCGGGGGCGATGCCCGGCCCCTCGTCCCGCACCTGGAAGCGCACGGCCGCGGCGGTGCGCTCGGCCGAGAGGGTGACGGTGCTGCCTTTGGGGGCGAAGCCGACGGCGTTGGACAGCAGGTTGTAGAGGATCTGCCGCACCCGGCGGGCATCGGCCGGGAAGCTGCCGGCGCGCTCCGCCACCTCGAGCACCAGCCGGATGTCGCCTTCGGCGATGCGGTCGCGCACGCCCTCCGCCGCCGCCTCCATGGTGGCCCGGATGTCGACCTCGCCGAGCTCCAGCGCCATGGTGCCGGCGTCGATGGTGGCGAGGTCGAGAATGTCGTTGATGATGGCGAGCAGCGCCGCGCTCGACTCGGTGATGTGGCTGACATAGGCGCGCTGCTTGGGTGTCAGCGGTCCGGTGGCGTCCTCGTCGAGAAGCTGGGCGAAGCCGATGATGGTCGTCAGCGGCGAGCGCAGCTCGTAGGAGACATGGCCGACGAAGGTGCTCTTGAGGTGGTCGGCGGCTTCCAGCGCTTCGTTGCGCTCGACCAGCGCGCGCTCCACCTTCACGCTGTCGGTCACGTCGCGGAAGGTGATGAGGGTGCCGCCATCCGGCAGCGGTTGGGTCGAGCCGTGCAGCACCGCGCCGTCGCGCCGCTCCATCCGCACGTCGAGCGGGGCGCGCTTCTCCATGGTGGTCACGGCCTCGCGCAGCCCGCGCCACAGCTCCGGCCGCAGCATCTCGGCGCCGCAGAGCTTCATCACCCGGTCGATATGGGGGCGGTCGGCCAGCGCGCTCGGCGGAAAGCGCCAGAGGCGGAGGAAGGCGGGGTTGTGCAGGCCGAGCCGGCCGTCCGAGCCGAACACCGCGACCGCCTCGGCGAGGCCGTCCAGCGTCTCGGTCTGCAGCCGGGAGAGGGCGGCGAAGCGACTCTCCAGCGCCAGATGCTCGGTCACCTCGTCGCACAGATAGGTCACGCCGCCTTCCGGGTTGGGCGCGGTGACGACCCGCAGCGTGCGCCCGCCCGGCAGGTGCCAGGCGTGCTCGCGCGGTTCGATGGCCTGGTAGGCCTGATGCAGTTCCTCGCGCCAGGCGCGGAAATCGGCCTGCTCGGGAAGGCGGCGGCTGGCGCGCAGCCGGTCGAGCACCGCGCTGTCGCTCGGCCGGTCGTCGAGGAAGCCGGCATCGAGATCGAACAGCCGGGCATAGGCGGCATTGTGGAACACCAGCCGGCGGTCGCCGCCGAAGATGGCGACGGCGGTGGAGAGCTGGTCCAGCGTGCGGCGGTGGGCGCTGATGACATGGGCGAGGTCGGCCCGCACCGTCTCGACCTCGGTGGCGTCGAGCGTCAGCCCGGCGAAGCCCTCCGGGGTCGCGACTTCGACGAGGTCGAGCACGCGCCGGCTTCCGGCCACCACCACCGGCAGCCGGGCGCCGAAATGGCCGGCCTTGGCCTCGGCCTCGGCGGCGCTGCGCCGGCCGGCCTGGTCGAGCAGCGGCAGGTCGCGCTTCACAGCGTCGGCCGCGTCGGCCGCCTCCACCGCATGGGCATAGGCGGCATTGGCCCACACCAGCCGGCCCTGCGGGTCGCGCAGCCAGGCCGGGGTGGCGAGCCGGCCGAGCAGGGCGCGCAGCATGGCGGCCTCGCCTTCCACCCGCTGCTGGGCGTCGCGGATGCGGGCGAGCTCCTGGCGCGCGCCGGTCACCTCGCGCAGCCGCAGCACCACGGCGCTGCCGACGGGCCGGCCTTCGGCCTCGATGTGGCGCCCGTCATGGGTGACGAGGGCGAGCGAGAAGGAGACGCCGCGGCGGCGCAACTGCTCCACCGCCTTTTCCACCGCCGCCGCCGAGGTCGGCCCAAGCCACGCACCGAAGGCAAGCAGCCGCCGCGGCGCGGAAAAGCCGGTGAAGGCGGTGCCGTTGCCGAGGATTTCCGGTTCGGCGGCGGGATCGCGCCACACCACGATCACCTGCGGCTCGGCCAGCATCAGGGCGTGGCTTTCCTCGAGCTGGGCCTCCAGCCGGGAAATCTCGGCCATCGCCTCGCTGTCGCGGCGGGCGCTGGCGGCGCGGTAGCGCACATGGACGATGGCGGTGGTGGCGGCGAAGGCGATGAGGCCGACCAGCAGGGCGACCCCGGTGAGGTCGCCCCGATCGAGCCGGCCCAGCGCCAGTGCCGCCTCGGCCAGCGGCCCCGCGGCGGCCGTGCCCGTCCCCGCGCCCAGGGCCGCCATGGCGACGCCACCGGCGAGGACGGCGCGGCTGAAGAGGCGAGCGGCGCGCGGCGCGGCGGTTTCCGGTGGGCGGGCGGGTCGGCTCGCGAGCGGCGGCCGCCACCCGCGCCGTGCCCGGAGCGCCGCCAACCGCGCGTCCAACCCGGCCGCTCGCTCCATATCCCCGTCGTCCCCCTGCCGCGTCCCATGCCCCAGGGCGCGGCGGAGCCGTGCCCCGCGCGCCGTGCGAATCACGTCGACTTTATCGAAGGGGGACTCCCGCTAGAAGGGCTGATCAGAGCCCCTCGAACAGGGCGGTAGAGAGATAGCGCTCGGCGAAGGAGGGGATGATGACCACGATGGTCTTGCCCTCCATCTCCGGGCGGGCGGCCACTTCCAGCGCGGCGGCGATCGCGGCGCCCGAGGAGATACCCACCGGGACGCCGTCCAGCCGGGCGACGGCGCGGGCGGTCTCGAAGGCGGTCTGGTTGCCCACCGTGATCACCTCGTCGATGACCGAACGGTCCAGCACATCCGGCACGAAGCCGGCGCCGATGCCCTGGATCTTGTGGGGGCCGGGCTGGCCGCCGGAGAGCACCGGGCTGTCCTCCGGCTCCACCGCGATCATGCGCAGGCCGGGCTTGCGGGCCTTCAGCACCTGGCCGAGCCCGGTGATGGTGCCGCCGGTGCCGACGCCGGACACCACCGCATCGACCTCGCCGTCGGTGTCGTTCCAGATCTCCTCGGCGGTGGTGGCGCGGTGGATCGCCGGGTTGGCCGGGTTGCGGAACTGCTGCGGGATGACCGCGTCGGGCAGTTCGCGCACCAGTTCCTCGGCCCGGGCGACCGCGCCGCGCATGCCCTGCGCCGCCGGGGTCAGCACCAGCTCGGCGCCGAGCAGGGCCAGCATCTTGCGGCGCTCGACCGACATCGATTCCGGCATCACCAGGATCAGCCGGTAGCCCCGCGCGGCGGCGACGAAGGCGAGCGCGATGCCGGTGTTGCCGGAGGTGGGCTCCACCAGCACGGTGCCGGGCTTCAGAACCCCGGCCTCTTCCATCGCCTCGACCATGGACACGCCGATGCGGTCCTTGACGCTGCTGATGGGGTTGAAGAATTCGAGCTTGGCCAGGATACGCGCCTTGGCGCCGCGCTGCGCCGGCAGGCGGTTGAGCTGCACCAGCGGGGTGTCGCCGATCGTCTCGGTGATGGAGGAATAGACACGGCCGCGCCCCGGCTTGGCGGTCGGGGCGGCGGGCTTCTGGGCAGATTCGGCCATTGGGACGTCTCCGACGGATTCCCCGAGGGGTGATGGTTCGGCTTATCGGGAAACTGGCGTTTCCCGCTCATTCCGCAAGGGGCCTACCATATTCACGTTGGAGGGTCGAGGAAGGAAATTAAGAACAATTTCAGATGGTGAAATCGATGCCGTCGGGCAGGCTGCGCCGGCCGTCGGCCTGCCCGGCCTTGCGGCAGAGTTCCTCGACCGTCACCGCCTCCAGCGCCGCGTCAAAGGTGCGCTCGGCCTCGGCGACGGCGGGCTGCACCACGTCGCGCACGATGGGCGGGAAGTTGTCCAGCGTCTCTTCCGCTTCGGCCTCCACCACCCGCACCACCTCGGCGACGGTGATGCGCCGGCGCTCGCGGGCGAGCTCATAGCCGCCGCGCGGCCCGCGCACGCCTTTCAGCACGCCGGCATGCACCAGCGCCTGCAGCACCGGTTCGAGATGGCGCGGCGGCAGGTCGTGGCGGGCGGCCAGCGCCTTGGCAGCCACCGGCGTTCCCCGCGCATGCAGCGCGACGTCGACAACGGCGGCGATGGCGAGCAGACTCTTGTCGGACAAGCGGGGCATGCGACTTGGCTAGCGCGATCCGGCGCCGCCGTCGAGCCCCGTCGAGCCAAAACCACCGCTTCCACGCGTTGTTTCTTCCAAATCACTGGATTCCACGAGGTGAACCCGTGTCACCGGCGCCACGACCAGCTGTGCGATGCGCTGGCCCCGTTCCAGCACCACCGCCTCGGCCCCCAGATTGACGAGGATGACCTTCACCTCGCCGCGGTAGTCGGCATCCACCGTGCCGGGGCTGTTGAGCACGGTGAGGCCCTGTTTGAGGGCGAGGCCCGAGCGCGGCCGCACCTGCGCCTCATAGCCCTCCGGCAGAGCCAGGGCGAGCCCGGTTGGCACGGCGGCGCGGGCGAGCGGGGCCAGGGTCAGCGGCGCCCCGGCCGGCAGGGCGGCGAGAAGGTCGAGCCCCGCCGCGCCGGCGGTGGCATAGGCGGGCAGCGGCAGGTCGGCGCCGTGGGGCAGGCGCATCACCGGGACGTCGAGGCTCACGGGGCAGGCTCCGGGGCTGGGTTGGAACGGCCGCCGAGCGCCTCGGCGACGCGGCCGGCCAGCCGGCGCGCCACCTCCTCCTTGGAGGCGAGCGGCCAGTGCTCGACGCTCTCGCCGGCAATCAGATGCACGGCGTTGCTGTCGCCGCCCATCACCCCGCCCGGCACCTCGCCGGCCTGCGAGACGTCGTTGGCGACGATCCAGTCGCAGCCCTTGCGGGCGCGCTTGGCCTGGGCATAGGCGATGACGTTCTCGGTCTCGGCGGCGAAGCCGACCACCAGCGCCGGCCGCCGGCCAAGAGGCAGCCGGGCGATGGTGGCGAGGATGTCCGGGTTCTCCACCAGCGCCAGCGCCGGCGCGGCGCCGCCGTCCTTCTTCATCTTCTGCCCGGCGGTGCCGGCGCTGCGCCAGTCGGCCACGGCAGCGGCGAAGATGGCGGCATCGGCCGGCAGGGCCGCCTCCACGGCGGCGAGCATCTCCCGCGCGGTCTCCACCCGATGCACCGTCACGCCGGCCGGGTCCGCCAGCGTCACCGGACCGCTCACCAGGCTCACGCGCGCGCCCAGCGCGGCGAGGGCGGCGGCAATGGCGTGGCCCTGCTTGCCGGAGGAACGGTTGGCGATGTAGCGCACCGGGTCGATGGGCTCATGGGTGGGACCGGAGGTGACGAGCACGTGTCGCCCCGCCAGCGGGCCCGCGGGCGAACGCGCCGGCGCGGCCGGGCCGGCGAGGCAGCGGGCGGCGGCCTCGGCGATCTCCACCGGCTCCGCCATCCGCCCGGGGCCGTCCTCGCCGCGCTCGGCCATGGCCCCGGCATTGGGACCGACGAAAGCGACGCCGTCGGCGGAAAGCGTCGCGACATTGCGGCGGGTGGCGGGGTGAGCCCACATGCGCGGGTTCATCGCCGGGGCGGCGAGCACGGGGACATCCGCCGCCAGCAGCACCGCGCTGGCGAGGTCGTCGGCGAGGCCGTGCGCCATCTTGGCGAGCAGGTCCGCGGTGGCCGGCGCGACCACGATGAGGTCGGCCTCGCGGGCCAGCCGGATATGGCCGATGTCCTGCTCCGCCTCGCGGTCGAACAGCTCGGTATGGACCGGGCCATGGGCCAGCGCCCCGGCGGCGAGCGGGGTGACGAAATGCTGGGCGGCGGGCGTCATCACCACCCGCAGCGCGGCGCCGCGCTCCTTGAGGCGGCGGATGAGGTCGAGGCTCTTATAGGCGGCGATGCCGCCGCCGATGATCAGCAGGATGCGCGTGCCGGCGAGCATGTGGAGGTCCCCGCGGGTGGTCGGCGTCAGTGGGAAGGCCGGCCCGCGCGCGGGCACCGGCGTCAGTGGAACAGGTTCCAGGCCAGCAGCGCCGCGATGACCCACAGCGCCGCGGTGCCCCAGCGGTTGCCCCGGCCTTCGGCCCGGCCGATCGCTTCCACCGATTCTGGCGCGAGGGCGAGGCCGCCGCGGGTGGCGGCGTCGAGCTGGGCGGCGATGCGCTGGCCGTGGTCGATCAGCGCCGGCAGCGCCTGAAGGCTACGGCCGAGCGCGGAGAGGCTGCCGGCGACGTCCTCCAGCCGGCCCGCCGGGCCGAGATTGCGCTCGATCCACGCGCGGACCACCGGCTCGGAGGTTTTCCACATGTCGAGCTGGGGGTCGAGCGAGCGGGCGACGCCCTCCACCACCACCATGGTCTTCTGCAGCAGTAGAAGCTCCGGCCGGGTCTTCATGTCGAACAGCGCGGTCACCTCGAACAGCAGCGTCAGCAGCTTCGCCATCGAGATCTGGTCGGCGCGGCGGGAATGGATCGGCTCGCCGATGGCGCGGATGGCCTGGGCGAAATCGTCCACCGAATGGTGCGGCGGCACATAGCCCGCCTCGAAATGCACCTCGGCGGTGCGGCGCCAGTCGCGGGTGATGAAGCCGAACAGGATTTCGGCGAGGAAGCGCCGCTCTTTCTGGTCGAGCCGCCCCATGATGCCGCAATCCACCGCCACCAGGCGGCCCTCGCGGTCGACGAAGAGGTTGCCCGGGTGCATGTCGGCGTGGAAGAAGCCGTCGCGCAGCGCGTGGCGCAGGAAGGACTGCATGACGACGCGGCCGAGCGCGGGGAGGTCGTGCCCCGCCGCGCGCAGCCCCGCCATGTCGTTGAGCTTGATGCCCTCGATCCACTCGGTGGTCAGCACCTCGCGCCCGGTGCGGTCCCAATCCACCGCGGGAACCCGGAAATCCTGTTCCGCCGCGGTGTTCTGCGCCAGCTCCGACAGCGCCGCCGCCTCCAGCCGCAGGTCCATCTCCATGGAAACCGAGCGGGCCAGCGTGTCGACGATCGCCACCAGCCGCAGCCGCCGGCCTTCCGGCGAAAGCTGCTCGCCGAGGCGCGCGGCGCGGTAGAACGAGCCGAGATCGGTGCGGAAGCGGCGCTGCACGTCGGGGCGCAGCACCTTCACCGCCACGCGGCGGCGGCTGCCATCGGCCTCAAGGACCTCTCCGGGATGCACCTGGGCGATGGAGGCGGCGGCGATGGCCGGGCCGAGCCCGGCATAGACCTCGCCCGCCGGCCGGTCGAAATTGCGCAGGATGGTGGCGTCCGCGATCTCCTGGGAAAAGGGCGGCATCCGGTCCTGCAGCGTCTCCAGGTCCTTCGCCAGCTCCGGCCCCACCACGTCGGGGCGCGTGGCAAGGAACTGGCCGAGCTTCACATAGGAAGGACCGAGCCGGTTGAGTGCGGCCGACAGCCGGGCAGCGCCGCTGGCCGAGCCGCGCCGTTCGATCAGCCGGGCGAAGGCGAAGGCGCTGGCGGCGCCGGGGGGCAGGCCTGCCGGGTCCAGCCGTGCGAGCACGCCCTCGCGGGCGAGGACATAGCCGGCCCGGCCGAGCCGGAGCGCATCACCGAGTGCGGTTCCCACGCCGCGGCCTCAGACCCGGACGCCGGAATGCAGGGCGACGATGCCCCCGGTCAGCGGCGTGTAGGCCACGCGCTGGAAGCCGGCGGCCCGCATCAGCCCGGAAAACTCCTCCGGCGGGGGAAAGCGGCGGATCGATTCCACGAGGTAGCGGTAGGAGTCGGCGTCACCCGTGACCAGCTTGCCGAGGCCGGGGATGACCCGGAAGGAATAGGCGTCGTAGATGGCGTCAAGCCCCGGCACGTCGACCCGGGAGAATTCCAGCACGAAGCAGCGCCCGCCCGGCTTCAGCACCCGGCGCATATGGGCGAGCGCCCGGTCCATGCGCGGCACGTTGCGGATGCCGAAGGCGATGGTCACGGCGTCGAAGCTGCGGTCGGGGAAGGGCAGTTCCTCGGCATTGGCCTCGACGAAGGCGACCCGGCCGGCGAGGCCGCGCTTCTCCGCCCGCTCGCGGCCGACGCTCAGCATCTCGGCGTTGATGTCGGCAACCGTGGCGCGGGTGTTGGGGCCGCCGGCCTCCACCGTGCGGAACGAGACGTCCCCGGTGCCGCCGGCGACATCGAGCAGGGCGAAGGGGCGGTCGTTCTTCGGCGGGCGCAGCCTCGAGACCAGCGCCTCCTTCCAGAGCCGGTGCAGGCCCATGGACATCAGGTCGTTCATGACGTCGTAGCGCCGCGCGACCGAGTGGAACACCTCGTCCACCATGGCCTGCTTCTCGCCGAGCGGAACGGTGCGGAAGCCGAAATGGGTGGCGTCCTCGGTCGTCCTCGCGCTCTCCGCCATGCCGTCTCTCCCCGCTGCGCCCGGCTGAGGCGGGCGATGTGGCGCGGACCATAGCGGAGAGCCCGCCGCCGCGCCAATCCCGCCCGCGCATGGCTGCCGCCCGGTTGGAGGAACCGGCGGAAAGCCGGTGCGGCGCGGCAGCGCGGGCGGGGCCGCCATTCGCCAGGCCGCGGCGTTACAGAAATTTCACATGCGGCCGCCCTTTCCGCGCCATCGGCGCGGCGTCATATCGCTGACGGACAACCCGAGGGAGGGGACGATGAACACCGAGGAACGCGCGCTGATCGACGGCCTGTTCGACCGCATGGCGTCCGTGGCCGACACGCCGCGCGACGCCGAGGCCGAGGATCTCATCAACCAGCGCGTCGCCCGCGCCCCGCATGCGCCTTATGCGCTCGCCCAGACCGTGCTGGTGCAGGAGCACGCGCTGCAGCAGGCCAGTGCCCGGATCGCCGAGCTGGAGCGCCAGCTGCGCGAGCGGGCGCAGCCGGAGGGCCGGCCGGCCTCGTTCCTGGGCGGGCTGCTCGGCGGGCGCGGCACCTCCGTGCCGAGCGCGGGCCAGCGCAGCCTTCCCCCCGGGGCCGACCAGCCGGCGGCGGGCTTCGGCCCGCAGGGCGGGGCGCCGGCGGGCTATGGCCAGCAGGGCTATGGGCAACAGCAGGGCTATGGGCAGCCGGGTTACGGTTCCGGCTATCCCCAGCCGGGCATGTCGGCCGCCCCGACGCGCGGCTTCGGCGGCGGTCTCGGCGGTGGCGGCTTTCTCTCCACCGCCCTGACCACGGCGGCCGGCGTTGCCGGCGGCGCGCTGCTCTATGACGGCATCCGCTCGATGATGGGCGGGGCCGGCAGCCCGTTCGGCGGCGGCGCCACCAACGTGACCGAGAACGTGACGGAAAACGTCACCGAGAACGTCACCCAGGCCGCCAGCCCCTGGGGTGACGCCGGCAAGGACACGGCCGATACGGCCGCGGGTGCCGGCACCGACAGCACCGCGGGGCTGACCGACGGGCTGTGGCCGTTCGGCGGATCGGACACCGGGGCAAGCGATCAAGCAGGCAGCGATCCGGCGGGCAGCGACACGTCCGGCGGCTTCGACACCGCGGGCTTCGACGATGCCGGATTCGACGATTCCGGCTCGGACGACAGCGGCTGGGCCTGAGCCCCTACAGCACCCGCACCTTGGCGCCGATGACGACGCGGTCATAGAGGTCGATCACGTCGTCGTTGCGCATGCGGATGCAGCCGGAGGAGACGGCGTGGCCGATCGTCTCCGGCTCGTTCGAGCCGTGGATGCGGTAGAGCGTGTCGCCGAGATAGAGCGCGCGGGCGCCGAGCGGATTGTCCGGCCCGCCGGCCATGTACATCGGCAGGTCGGGGCGGCGGTCCAGCATCTCCTGCGGCGGCCGCCATTCCGGCCATTCCTTCTTGCGGGAGATATATTCGGTGCCGCTCCAGGCGAAGCCTTCGCGCCCGACGCCGACGCCGTAGCGCAGCGCCTTGCCCTCGCCGAGCACGAGGTAGAGATAGCGCTTCGAGGTGTCGACGATGATCGTGCCGGGGTTTTCCTGCGAGGGATATTTCACCACCTGCCGGGCCAGCCGGTCGATCGGCGGCGCCTCGCTGGTGCTCGGGGCGTAGCCGCCGGGGTCGGCGGCGC
>CAZIXP010000040.1:0-31094 GCA_964543245.1 uncultured Starkeya sp. | reverse complement strand
AGCGGGCCCTTGCGATCGAACATCTTGATGCTGTGCATCAGCGTCTCCAGCGCGCCCTCGAAGCGCCACTTGTGGTCGTGCTCGTAGTAGTAGTGCGGCGAGATGAACACCGGCATGCCCGCGTCGGCGGCGGCGCGGGTTTTTGCCGCGCCGCGCGCCCGCGCCGTGCCGCCGCACGGCCGGGCGGGAAGGAAGGCGCAGACCTTCCGCCTGCCCCGTGAAGGTCTTCCATGCCGCCGCTTGAGGAAACGCCACCGGAGAGTCGCCATGCTGCCCGCGCCCCCTGCCCTCACGAGAGCCACGCCAGAAACACCCGCGCCCACGAGACCCCTGCCAACAAGACCCCTGCCAACGGCGCCCCAGCCCGCGGCCACCGGCCGCGGGGCGATCCCTCGCATCCCCCCGTCAACTGCCCGGCGCCTGGCCACCCGGCCCTCGCCGCTGCTCGCCCTTGCGGTGCTGCTGCCGGCGCTGCTGCCCGCCCGGGCGCTGGCGGCGCAAAGCTGCATGCGCGCCTGTATCTCCGGCCGGATGAACAGCGGCGATGACGACCTCGCCTTGCGCAACACGCTGCGGGAATGCCGCGACAGCTGCCTTGCCGAGGAGAAGGCGGCGCTGGAACGCGACGGCCTGCCCGAGCACTATGCCAGCTGCAAGGCGACGCCGGTGAGCCCGGCCGAGTTCCGCGCCCTGCGCTCGGCCAATGCCGGCTTCACCGTCCACACCAATGTACTGCTGTGGGAGTTCACCAACACCCTGCCGGACAAGGTGATCCGCTCGGTGGAGGTCAGCACCCAGACCATGAGCCTGTCCGACGCCGCCTTCACCACCCGCACCCTCATTCCGCCCGGCCGCTCCGCCACCATCGTGGTGATGGATTTCTTCGACGGCTACCCCAATGCCCGCTTCGCCGCCAAGCTGTCGCGGGTGGAGGCGTGCCCGCTGCACTGAGGCGAGCCCGCCGCACCAAGGCCCTGCGCCGCGCGAGGGAGCCGCACGGCTGCGCGAGCTTCCGCAAAGGCAGCGTTGACAAGCGCCGGGAGACGGCGTTGCTAGGGCGTGACGCTAAAAGTCACGTCAGGCCAATAGCTTAGAGTAATTCCAATGTACCGGATCGACCGCCGCTCCCTGCTGCGGACCGGCCTCGCCCTCGGTGCCGGGGCCGCTGTCGCGGGCGGCTTTCCCCGCGCCGGCCGCGCCGCCTCGGCCGACGAGCTGACGCTCTATAACGGCCAGCACCGCCAGGTGACCGACGCCGTGGTCGCCGCCTTCACCCGGGCCACCGGCATCGAGGTGCTGGTGCGCAACGGCTCCAGCCCGCAGATCGCCAACCAGCTCATCGAGGAAGGCGACCTCTCCCCGGCCGACGTGTTCTATTCCGAAGGCAGCCCGCCGGTGGCGGCGCTGGCCAAGCGCGGCATGCTGGCGAAGCTGCCGGCCGAGACGCTGGCGCAGATTCCCGCCACCTATGTCGCCACCTCCGGCGAATGGACCGGCATCACCGCCCGCGCCCGCGTGGTGGCGTTCAACCGCGACCTCGTGAAGGAGGAGGAGCTTCCCGCCTCCCTGCTCGGCTTCGCCGAGGCCCGCTGGGCCGACAGGGTGGGCTATGCTCCGGCCAGCGACGCCTTCCAGGAGCAGATCGTCGCCCTGCTGCAGCTGAAGGGGCGCGAGGCGACCCTTGGCTGGCTGCGCGGCATGAAGAAGGTTGGCCGGGTCTACAACAACAATATCGGGGCGATGCAGGCCGTGGAGCGCGGCGAAATCCCCTGCGCCCTCATCAACAACTACTACTGGTTCACGGTGGCGCAGGAGGTGGGCGCGGCGAAGATGCGCTCCGCGCTGCACTATATCCGCCACCAGGACCCCGGCGCCCTCATCACCGTCTCCGCCGCGGCGATCCTTAAAAGCGGGCGCAACCCGGAGGCGGCGCAGCGCTTCCTCGCCTTCCTCGTCAGCGCCGAAGGGCAGAAGATCATCGCCGACGCCATGGCGGAATACCCGCTGCGGCCCGGCATCGCCTCGCCCTATGCGCTGGAGCCGTTCGACCGGCTCGACCCGCCGCCGGTGACCCCGGCCGATCTCGGCGACGCCGCCGAGGCGATCCCGCTGGCGCGCGAGGCGGGCCTCGCGTGAGCCGCCCCGCCACGCCCCGGCCCACAACGCCCCGGCCCGCTTCTGCCGCCTTCAGCCGGGCGGTGACGCGATGAGCCTCCTGCCCGAGCTGGGCGCCCCCGCCCGGGAGGCCAGCGCCCCTGCGCGCGGCGCGCGGGAGCGCATGGCCCCTGCGCCGCGGGGTCCGGCCGCCGGCGGGGCGGCGGCGGTGGCGGCGCCCGTGGAGGCGGCGCCGGCTCCCGACCGGCCCAGGCGGGGCGCGCCCCGGCGGGCGCCGTTCTGGCTGCTGGTGGCGGCGGCGGTGCCGGTGTTCCTCGTCGCCCTTCCCATTGTCTATGTGCTGGCGCGGGGCTGGGAGGCCGGGCTTGCCGCCGCTCTCGCCCTGCTGCTGCGGCCGCGCAGCTTCGAGCTGCTGGCCAACACGCTGGCGCTGGCCCTCGCCGTCACCGGGCTTTCAGTGGTCATCGGCACCGCCTGCGCCTTCCTCATCGAGCGCTGCGCGCTGGCGGGGCGCGGGCTGTGGCGCACGCTGGTGTGCCTGCCGCTGGCGGTGCCGGCCTTCGTCTCCTCCTATGCCTGGGCCTCGCTCGGTCCGGCGTTCCAGGGGCTCGGCGGGGCGATCCTGATCCTGACCCTGTCGCACTTCCCGCTGATCTACCTGCCCGCCGCGGCGGCGCTGCGGCGCATGGACACCCGGCTGGAGGACGCCGCCCGCTCGCTGGGGGAAACCGCGCCCCGCGCCCTGCGCCGGGTGGTGCTGCCGCAGATCCGCCCGGCGCTGGCCGCCGGCGGGCTGCTGGTGATGTCGCACATGCTGGCGGAGTTCGGCGCGCTGTCGCTGCTGCGGGTGCAGACCTTCACCACCGCGATCTTCCAGGAGTACGAGCTCCAGTTTAACAGCGCCAATGCCGCTTTGCTCTCCGGCGTGCTGATGGCGCTGTGCCTGCCGGTCGCCTTCGGCGAGGCGTGGGTGCGGCGCGACCAGCGCCTGGCCCGGGCCGACCGCCGCAGCCGGCGGGAGCCGCCGCTGCTGCCGCTCGGCCGGGTGCAGCTTCCCGCCCAGCTTGGCCTCGCCGGGCTCGCCGCCGCCGCGCTGGGGGTGCCGCTCGGCATGCTGGGCTACTGGCTCACGGTCGGGCTCTCGGCGGGCGCCGGCGCGGCCGGGCTGGCACGGGCCATTGCCGGCTCGCTGCAGCTCTCCCTCGGCGGGGCGGCGCTGACCACGCTGCTGGCGCTGCCGCTGGTGCTGCTGGCGACCCGGTTCCGCACCCGCTTCGCCCCGCTGCTGGAGCGGCTGCCTTATGTGGTCCACGGCCTGCCCGGGCTGGTGGTGGCGCTGGCGCTGATCTTCGGTGCCATCCGCTTCGTGCCGGCGCTGTACCAGACCCTGGCGCTGGTGTTCGTCGCCTACGCCATCCTGTTCCTGCCGCTGGCGCAGTCGGCGCTGCGCGCCACCGCCGAGCTGGTGCCGGTGGAGCTGGAGCAGGCGGCGCGTACGCTGGGACGCGGCCCGCTCGCCGCCTTCGGCGCGGTGACGCTGCCGGCGCTGGCGCCCGGGCTCGGCGCCGGCATGGCGCTGATCGTGCTGGAGCTGATGCGCGAACTGACCGCGACGCTGCTGCTCGCCCCCTCCGGCGTCTCGACGCTCGCCACCGAGGTGTGGTCCTACACCAATGATGGCTCCTACGCCGCCGCCGCACCCTATGCCGCGCTGCTGGTGCTGGTGTCGGGGCTGCCGGTCTACGTCTTCACCCTGCGCACGCTGAAGCAGGGTCGCCGCAGCGCCTGACGGCGGCCGGTCCGGCGGCAGGGCGGGCAGCCGCCTGCGCCCGCCGCGACGCAGAGGTGGGAGGTCCCGCGCCGCCGCGCCCGCCGTGCCTCCCGCGGGGACAGGGCAGTGTAGCCCGGCGCGGGTGGGCACCTCGCCCTCCCCGAGACCTCCGCTTCCCCGAGGGCTCTGCCTGCCCGCAAGCTCCGCCCCGCCCCGGCATGACGGCGCGGTGGTGCCGGGCTATGCTGCCGGCGGAATCCGGGCGTGGCGAGCGGGCGTGGCAGGCGGGCGTCGAGCGATGGGGAGGGGCGGAATGCCGGGCGTGGACGGCGCGGATGGCGGCCCGGACGCCGGCACCGGGCCGATCGGTCCCATCGTCCACCCCACTGCACCGACCGCACCGCGGCTGCGGCAGCCGCCGGTCCACACCACCTGCCCCTATTGCGGGGTCGGCTGCGGGCTGCTGGCCCGGCCCGACGGGCAGGGCGGCGCGACGATCGCCGGCGACCCCTTCCACCCCGCAAACCACGGCAAACTCTGCTCGAAAGGCGCCGCACTGGGCGAAACGCTGGGCCTCGCCACCCGGCTGCTGCACCCGATGATGCGGGAGGACGACGGCCCGCTGCGCCGCACCTCCTGGGAGGGCGCGCTCGCACGCACGGCCGAGGCCTTCCGTAGCACGATCGAGCGCCATGGCCCTGATTCCGTTGCGTTTTATCTCTCCGGCCAGTTGCTGACAGAGGATTATTACGCCGCCAACAAGCTCGCCAAGGGCTTCCTCGGCACCGCCAATGTCGATACGAACTCACGGCTCTGCATGGCATCGTCGGTGTCGGGGCACCGCCGCGCCTTCGGCTCCGACACCGTGCCGGGGGTCTATGCCGATCTCGACCTGGCGGATCTCGTGGTGCTGGTCGGCGCCAACACCGCCTGGTGCCACCCTGTGATGTACCGCCGTCTGGAGGCGGCGCGGGCGGCGCGCGGCACCCGGCTGGTGGCGATCGACCCCCGCCGCACCGCCACGGCGGCCGACGCGGATCGGCATCTTCAGCTAAACCCCGGCACCGACACGATAATCTTCGCCGGCCTGCTCGTCTTCCTCGCCGAGGCGGGCCGGCTCGACAGCGCCTATATCGCCGCCCACACCCGCGGCTTCGACGCCGCGCTGGCCCAAGCCCGCGCCCTCGCGCCGGATATAGATACCGCCGCCCAGGCCTGCGGCGTGCCGGCGGCAGAGCTCGCCGCGTTCTACCGGCTGTTCGCCGACACGGAGCGGGTCGTCACTGCCTATTCCCAGGGGGTCAACCAGTCGGCGCAGGGCACCGACAAGGTCAACGCCATCCTCAACTGCCACCTCGCCACCGGGCGGATCGGGCGGCCGGGCATGGGGCCGTTTTCCCTCACCGGCCAGCCCAACGCGATGGGCGGGAGAGAGGTCGGCGGCCTCGCCAACCAATTGGCCGCGCACATGTTTTTTACGCCCGACGCGGTCGGCCGGGTGGCGCGCTACTGGGACGCCCCGCGCGTGGCGACGCGGGAAGGGCTGAAGGCGGTGGAGATGTTCGAGGCGATCGCCGACGGCCGCATCCGCGCGCTGTGGGTGATGGGCACCAACCCGGCGGTCAGCCTGCCGGAGGCGAACCGCCTGCGCAACGCCCTGTCGCGGCTCGATTTCTTCGCCGTCTCCGACACCGTGCTGGCCAATGACACGCTGGCCTGCCGGCCCCATGTCGTGCTGCCGGCGCTCGGCTGGGGCGAGAAGGACGGCACGGTCACCAATTCCGAGCGCCGCATCTCCCGGCAGCGCGCCTTCCTGCCGCCGCCCGGCGAGGCGCGGCCGGACTGGTGGATGATCGCGCAGGTGGCGCAGCGGCTCGGCTTCGGCGCGGCCTTCGGCTGGGACGGCCCGGCGGCGGTGTTCCGCGAGCATGCCGGCCTCTCCGCCTTCGAGAACGGGGGCACGCGCGACTTCGACCTCGGCGCGCTGGCGGGGCTGAGCGCGGCCGCATACGACGCGCTGGCGCCGGTGCAATGGCCGGCGCGTACGTGCCAACCCTCTTCAGATACACGCTTTTTCGCCGAAGGCGGGTTCTTCACGCCGGACCGCCGCGCCCGCTTCGTCGCCCCGGCGATGCCGGCGCTGGCGCGGCCGGCCAGCGCGGCCATGCCCTTCGTGCTGCTCACCGGCCGCCTGCGCGACCAGTGGCACACCATGACCCGCACCGGCCTGAGCCCGCGACTGGGCGCCCATGCGCCGGTGCCCGTCGTCGAGATGAACCCGGCCGATGCCGCCGGGCTCGGCATCGCCGACGGCGATCTGGTGCGGCTGTCCTCGCCCCATGGCGCGGCGACGCTGCTGGCGCAGCTCTCGGCCGACCAGCCGCGTGGCGCGCTGTTCGCGCCGATCCACTGGTCGCAGACGACCGCCGCCGACGCACGGGTCAATGCGCTGGTCGGCGCGGTCACCGACCCGGTCTCCGGCCAGCCGGAGTTCAAGGGTGCGCCGGTGCGGGCGGAACGCGTCGCGCTCGCCACACGCGGCCTCGTGCTGGTGCGCGGCGACGCGCTGGCGCGGGACGAGGCGCTGGGGACGGCGGCATGGTGGGTTGATGTCGCGGTGCCGGGCGGCCATGCCCGCCTGTTCGCCGATGCCCGCGACGCGGCGGAGTGGCAGGCGGCGTGGCGGGCGCACGGGCAGGCGGCGGGCGGGACCGGCGAGGCGGTGGAGCATTTCGACGGCGCGGCCGGGATTTACCGTGCCGCGCGCTTCGAGAACGGCCGGATCGCGGCGGCGCTGTTCGTCGGGCCGGCGACGGCGCCGGTAGCGCTGGAGACGGTGCGGCACCTGCTGGCGGCGGAGGCTGTCGCGCCCGCGGCGCGGCTCGGCCTGCTGCTGGACGGCGGCGGGGCCGAGCCGGCGGGTCCGACGGTCTGCGCCTGTTTCGGGGTAGGCCGGCACGCCGTCGCGCGGCTGGTGGCGGCGGAGCCGGCGGCAGACCTTGCCGCCATTGGCGAGAAGCTCAGGGCCGGCACCGCCTGTGGCTCGTGCCGGCCGGAGCTGCGCCGCCTGCTGCGGCCGGCCGGCGCCTGAGGCCGCGCCGGCTCCGGGTCAGAACCGCGGAAGCGCGAGGCTTCCGCGGCACGGGGCGTCCGCCCCTCACATCTTCACGTCGACCTTGCCGATGCCGATGAACTGGGTTTCGCCGGACGAGCCGTCGACGCCGTCATTATCGGTGACGATGTAGCCATTGCCGGCGCCGTCCAGGGTGAAGCCCTCGACCTTCTCCAGCACATAGCCCTTCGGGGTCTTCAGCGCCTCGATGAGGTCGACGGCGAGCTGCTTGCGCAGCACCGGGGCGTCCTTCTGGTCGAGCGGGGCCGGGGTGACGCCGGCGAGCGAGACATAGGTGAGCTTCTTCACCTTGGCGTCCGGACCGATCTGGTTGTCACGCTCGATGAGAAGGAGCCCGCCATTCGAGGCCGAGACTTCCGACAGCCCGACCCAGCCCTTGGCCGCGGGATCGAGGGGGTAGCGCACATAGCCCCAGCTCTTGGCGGCGGGCTTGTAGGCGAGCAGCCGGGCCTGGTCCTTCGGGTCGTCCTTCCAGGGACGCTGCACCGCGATCCACACCGTCTCGTCGGCGCCGGAGCCGACCACGGTCACGCCCTCGAAGCCGAAGCGGGTCGCCTGCGCGGCGAGCGCTTCCGGCAGGGCGATCTCTTCCTCGATCGCGCCGGTCGCGGAAAGGCGCAGCAGCAGGTTCTGGGTCGGATTCTCCTTCTTCTCCGGATTGCCCTCGGAGACCACCCAGAAGCCGCCCGCCGGGCGCACGGCGATGCCCTCCAGATCCAGCCCCTTGGCCGGCTGGCCGTCGCGGGTGACCAGCGTCGCCGCGGTGATGGCGGCGGGCTTCTGCGCCGCGTCCACGGTGAGGATGCGGGCCTGGGCGTAGAAGCTGTCGGTCACGGCGTAGAGCGTGCCGGGCTTGGCGGCGTCGGCGGCGAGGCCGGAGAGCGCGCCCCACCAGATCGGCTTGCCGTCCGGCCCGTCATTGGAGCTGATGGTGGGATAGGCCGCCGTGCCGGGCGCACGCTGGAAGATGGTGACGACCGAGCCGATGCCGCCATCCTCGCGGCGGTCGGTTTCGCTGGCGGTCACGAAGAGCTGGCGCGAGGGAATGGCGAGCAGCCCCTCCGGGCCGATGCCGCCGGGCAGCAGCTGCAGGAATTCCGGCGCCGCCTCCGCGCCGCGGTCGCGATAGACGAAGACCAGCGAGGCGCGCTCGGCGCCGACGAAGATCAGGCGCTCGTCGCCGAAGGTGGCGACCTCCGCGCCCTCCATCTCGATGCCCTTCTTGTTGCGCTTCTCAGGATAGTGCCCGGCGCGGACCGCCAGATATTCCGGCGCCGGGCCGCTCTCGAACAGCACCTTGCCGGCGGTGTCGTAGACGGTGAAGCCGCGGGTGCCGCCCTTCCAGTCGCCTTCGTCGGCGGTGACAAAGCGGTTGTCGTCGATCCAGTGGACCGCGTCGGGCTCGCGCGGCACGTCCTTCAGGGAGCCGGTGAGGTCGATGACACCGTCCTTCTTGGTATCGACATTCTCGAGCGTCACCGTGCCGGCGGAGAAATGCGTCGTGACCTTGCCGGTGGGCAGGTCGACGAGCACGATGTGGTTGTTCTCCTGCAGCGTCACCACCGCCTGGTTCCGGGCGTTGATGTCGACGAATTCCGGCTCGGGGTCCTCCGGCGCGATGGCGGCGAGGCCGGTGAGGTCGACGATCTTCTTCGCCGCGCAGTCGGCGACGCCGTCCTTCAGCGGGAAGACGGTGAGATTGCCGCCGGGAAGCTGGGGCAGCGCGCCGTCATTGATCTCCTCGTCGCGCTCGTTCTCGATGGCAATGGCGAGGAAGCTGCCGTCCGGGCTCACCGCCAGCGAATCGGGCTGGCCGCCGAGATCGCAGGTGGTCTCGATCTTGCGGCCGGCGAGGTCCACCGTGGCAAGGAAGCCGGAGGGCTCCGCCTTCGACTTGGAGGTGACGACGCCGACGAAGGCGCGCCCGCCGACCACGGCCGTGGAGGTCGGCTCGCCGCCGAGCGCCACCACGCCGCCGGCCTTCGGCGCCGCGGGATCGGTGATGTCGACGAGGCCGAGACGCTCGCCCGGGCTGTCGGTGTAGACCAGCGTCTTGCCGTCGGCGGTCGCCTTGATGATCTCGGCCGAGGTCGCCTTCGAGGCGTCCGCGCCGGGCGGCAGATTGTCGATCACGAGGAAGCTCGACACCCGGTTGAACACCGGGGCCGGCGACTGAGCCTGGGCCGTGGCGGCCACCAGCACCGCGAGCGAGATGCCGGAGAGGAGAGAAGCGCGCATGGATCATCCCTGAGCTGAAGCGTCGGCGCAGTTCCAGCGCGGTTCGATGACGACGGGATGACATTTGCGGAAGCGGGGCGATGGGTCATGAACATTGACGTAAAGTCAGCGATATTTCTACTTTAGTTGTGACACGCTTTTCTGGAATACCAAGATTTTCGCTTGCGCCTGCCGAAAGGGCAGCGTCTCTTTCCTCAAGGTCCAGACGCACAAGCGCCGGATCGAGGCGGGCAACGCACCGCACGAGGAAACGCCAGAGGAGACGCCCCATGACCGACACGTCAGGGAACGACGCGCCCGTGCGCGCGAAGGTATCGACCAGCCGCCGCCAGTTCATCGCCACCGCGGCGGCGGGCGCCGCCGGCGCGGTCGCCGTTGCAGCCCCCGCCGTCCACGCCCAGGCGCCCATTCGGCTGAAATTCCAGTCGACCTGGCCCAACAAGGACATCTTCCACGAATTCGCCGGCGACTACGTCAAGCGCGTCAACACCATGACGGGCGGCCGGGTGGAGCTGGAACTGCTCGCTGCCGGCTCGGTGGTTCCCGCCTTCCAGATGGCGGACGCGGTCTCGGCGGGCATTCTCGACGGCGGCCACGGCGTCGCCGCCTATTGGTACGGCAAGAACAAGGCCTTCTCGCTGTTCGGCACCGCGCCGGCCTTCGGCTGGGACGCCGACGAGCTGCTCGGCTGGGTGCGCTATGGCGGCGGGCAGGCGCTCTATGACGAGCTCATCACCAATGTGCTGAAGCTCAACGTCGTCGGCATGCTCTATGGGCCGATGCCGACCCAGCCGCTCGGCTGGTTCAAGAAGGAGATCACCTCCGCCGCCGACCTCAAGGGCCTGAAATACCGCACCGTCGGCCTCGGCGCCGACCTCAGCAAGGAGCTCGGCGCCGCGGTGACCATCGTCCCGGCGGGCGAGATCGTGCCGGCGATCGACCGCGGCCTGCTCGACGGCGCCGAGTTCAACAACCCCTCCTCCGACCTCGTGCTGGGCTTCCCCGACGTGTCGAAGGTCTACATGATCCAGAGCTACCACCAGGCGCTGGAGTGCTTCGAAATCCTGTTCAACAAGACCAAGTTCGAGGGGCTGCCGCCCGACGTCCAGGCCATCCTCAAATCCGCGGGCGACGCCGCCTCCTCGGACATGATGTGGAAGGCGCAGGACCGCTATTCCAAGGATCTGGAGGCGATCAAGGCGCGGGGCGTCAAGGTGCTGCCGACGCCGAAGCCGGTTCTGGAAGCCCAGCTCGCCGCCTGGGACACGGTGATCGCCAATCTGTCCGCCGACCCCTTCTTCAAGAAGGTCATCGACAGCCAGAAGGCGTGGGCGCAGCGGGTGGTCGGGTTCCGGCTGCAATATGAGGTCGACAGCCGCATGGCCTACGACCACTTCTTCGGCAAGGCCTGAGACCGGCGGGCGCCGCCGCGGCGGCGCCCCGAACCCGGCGGTACGTCGACCGGCCCCGGCCCGCCGCGTGCGGAGCCGCGAGCCGGCGGCCCCTCCCGACCCCTCCAGCACGCCCGACGCAGCGGACGGTGACGCCCGGCCGCGGCGGCGGCCCATCGTCCCGCGCCCAGCGCCCGCGAGGCCTCCCCATGCAATCCGTCCTGCTCGCCGTCGACCGGCTGAATGCCTTCATCGGCAAGGCCTTCGCGTGGTGCATCGTCATCCTCACGCTGGCGATCACCTATGAGGTGTTCCGCCGCTACGTGCTGAAGGATCCCACCACCTGGGCCTATGACGTCAGCCTCATGCTCTATGGCGCCCTGTTCATGATGGCGGGCGCCTACACCCTCTCGCGCAACGGCCATGTGCGCGGCGACTTCCTCTACCGCAAATGGTCGCCGCCGACCCAGGCGCGGGTCGATCTCGTGCTGTACTTCCTGTTCTACTTCCCCGGCATCCTGGCGCTGATCTATTCCGGCTGGGGCTATTTCCACCTCGCCTACATGCTCAACGAGCATTCCTCCTTCAGCCCGGACGGGCCGATCATCTGGCCGATCAAGGCGGTGATCCCGATCACCGGCGTGATGATGCTGCTGCAGGGCGTGGTCGAGGTGGTGCGGTGCCTCATCTGCATGCGCGAGGGCGACTGGCCGCAGCGCCTGCACGATGTCGAGGAGATGGAGAAGGTCATCCTCGAGGAAGCCGCCAACCGGGCGGATCGCGAAGGCACCACCCACGGAGCGCTGTGATGTTTCTGTCCGATCCCGCCCTGGGCGTGCTGATGCTCGTCCTGTTCCTGATCTTCCTGATGCTCGGCTTTCCCATCGCCTTCACGCTGATGGCGCTGGGGGTCGGCTTCGGCTACTTCACGCAGGGCGACAGCATCTTCAACCTGTTCGTCCAGCGCACCTATTCGGTGATGGCGAACGACGTGCTGATCTCGATCCCGCTGTTCCTGTTCATGGGCTATGTGGTCGAGCGGGCAAACATCCTCGACCGGCTGTTCCGCGCCATCCAGCTCGCCGCCGGCTGGCTGCCGGGTTCGCTGGCGGTGGCGACGCTGATCACCTGCGCGCTGTTCGCCACCGCCACCGGCATCGTCGGCGCGGTGGTCACGCTGATGGGGCTGCTGGCCTTTCCCGCCATGCTGCGGGCCGGCTACGACACCCGGATCGCCTCCGGCGTGGTGTGCGCGGGCGGCTGCCTCGGCATCCTGATTCCGCCGAGCGTGATGCTGATCCTCTATGGCGCCACCGCTGGCGTCTCGGTGGTGAAGCTCTACGCCGCCGCCTTCATTCCCGGCATCATGCTGGCGGGCATGTATATGGGCTATGTCGTCATCCGGGCGATGCTCAACCCGGCGCTGGCGCCGAAGCTGCCGGCGGCGGAGCGCAACGTGCCGGCCAGCACCGTCATCTGGGCGCTGCTCACCTCGTTCCTGCCGCTGGTGCTGCTGATCAGCGCGGTGCTGGGCTGCATCATCCTCGGCCTCGCCACCCCGTCGGAAGCGGCGGCGATCGGCGCGCTGGGCGCGATCCTGCTGGCGCTGGCCTACCGCACCTTCAGCTTCCAGAAGCTGAAGGACTCGGTGTTCCTCACCGCCCGCGCCTCGGCCATGGTGTGCTGGCTGTTCGTCGGCTCGGCGGTGTTCTCCGCCGTGTTCGCGCTGCTGGGCGGCCAGCATGTGGTGGAGCAGTTCATCCTGTCGCTCAACCTCGGCCCCATCGGCTTCCTGATCCTGACCCAGATCATCATCTTCGTGCTGGGCTGGCCGCTGGAATGGACCGAGATCATCGTCATCTTCCTGCCGATCTTCCTGCCGCTGCTCGACAATTTCGGCATCGACCCGATCTTCTTCGGCATTCTGGTGGCGCTGAACCTGCAGACCTCCTTCCTCTCCCCGCCGGTGGCGATGGCGCCGTTCTACCTCAAGGGCGTCGCGCCCAAGCACGTCTCGATCGACGAGATCTTCTCCGGCGTCATGCCGTTCATCTACATCGTGATCCTGGCGATGGCGCTGATCTACATCTTCCCCGGCATCGCGCTGTGGCTGCCCGGCTTCCTCTACAACTGAGGAAGCCGCCACGCGGCTGCGGCCGGGACGGCGCCACGGTGCCGGCCGCGTCTTGACGGAACCGGCGGGATGGCCCGGAGGCGCGCGGGTCAGCCGCGGGCAGGCTCGGCCGGACGGGAATCCCCGGTCCGGGGGTCGCCGGTGCGGGGATCAGCCGGCCGCGCCTCGACCGGGCGGGGATCGCCGGCGGCGGTCTTCCAGCCGAAGGCGGGGAAGCGCACCACCCGCTTGCCGCGGAAATCGCTCTCGCAGGCGAGATAGCCGCGCTCCTCCATGTAGGTCAGCAGCCAGCGCCCGCGCGAGGGCGAGCGGCTGCCATAGGCCCGCGCCAGCGCTTCGTCGGTCGGCGAGGGCGCGCCCTCCATGCCGGCGCGGGCCAGCATGAGGAACACGCCCTGCATCTCCTCCGGCAGCTCGGCGGCCTGCGCCAGCGCGCGCTGCCACTCCCCGCTCTCGCGATCGGCGCAGGCGAGGCCATGGTCCACCCCCGCCCGGGCGATGGCGAGGCGGCGGGTGAAGTCGGCGAGGTCCGGCACCCGGGAGCCGACCCGGCGCACCCGGCAATGCACCAGGAAATCCTGATAGAGGCTGGCCGCCGAACGGATCGGCTGGTCGCCCTCGGTGACGAACTGGCGGACGATGTCGGCGATCAGCTCCTCGCGCTCGGCCTCGATGGCCCGCAGCGTCTCGGGGTCGGCGAGGGCGGCCTCGGGCGCGGGCGCCTCGTCGATGCGCTCGAGGATCTCGGTGATCGGCCGCGGCGCCGGCACCACCCGCGCCGGCGGCTCGGCATCGGCGCCGTCCTCGAAGATCAGGTCCTGCAGCGCGGCGGCGCCCATCTCCGGCGGCGGCATCAGCTCCGGCCGGCCATTGCGGCTGGCGGTCTCCACCGGGCCGACCCGCACGGGGAGCGGGCGCCGGCTGAGCGCCGGGCCGAGCGCGACGAAGGAACCGGTGTTGAGGTCGCGGAAGCTCTCGGCCTGCCGCTTCTCCATGCCGAGCAGGTCGGCGGCCCGGGCCATGTCGATGTCGAGGAAGGTGCGGCCCATCAGGAAGTTGGAGGCTTCCGCCGCCACGTTCTTGGCCAGCTTGGCGAGGCGCTGGGTGGCGATGACCCCGGCCAGGCCGCGCTTGCGGCCGCGGCACATCAGGTTGGTCATGGCGGCGAGCGACACCCGGCGCGCCTCGTCGGAAATCTCGCCGCCGCCGGCGGGCGCAAAGAGCTGCGCCTCGTCGACGATGACCAGCATCGGAAACCAGTACTCGCGCTCGGCGTCGAACAGCCCGTTGAGGAACGCCGCCGCCGAGCGCATCTGCGCGTCGGCGTCGAGCCCTTCGAGGTTGAACACCACGGAGGCGCGGTGGCGGCGAACCCGCGCCGCCAGCCGCTGGATTTCGCCCTGGGTGCGCTCGGCGTCGATCACGACATGGCCATAGCGCTCGGCGAGGCCGACGAAGTCGCCCTCGGGATCGATGATCGCCTGCTGCACATGCCCGGCGCTCTGCTCCAGCAGGCGACGCAGCAGGTGGGATTTGCCCGAGCCGGAATTGCCCTGCACCAGCAGGCGCGTGGAGAGCAGTTCCTCCAGGTCGAGCCGTACCGGCTGGCCCGCCGAACTGCTCCCGAGATCGATACCGACCTTCATGCCGTATCGCGCTTCCGTGTGGATGAACAAGCCGACGACCTAGCACGGGCGTGGCCCGCGCGGCCGCTGCCGGGCCGGCACTCTCCACAGATTCGGCACCGGCGGACAAGCGCCGCGGCGGGTTCGTCCGGGCCTGTGGCTTCGCCGCACCGAGGCCTGGGGGGGGGCGCGCCGGGCGCGGGGCTTTCCGGGGTGGCCCTTCGCCCATCCGGGGGGGACCACGGCGGGAACGGCCCCGCGCTCGCGGAACGCTCGACAAGCCCGCCGCGCTCTGACATCTCTTTCCAACCTCCCTCCCCGGCCCGACCGCCATGCCCGACACGCCGCCGCTCTTCACCATCGGCTATGAGCAGGTCTCCTCGCAGGCCGTGCTCGACGCGCTGTCGCGCGCCGGGGTGGACCTGCTGGTGGACGTGCGGGCGGTGGCCGCCTCGCGCCGGGCCGGCTTTTCCAAGACGCTGCTGGCCGCCGGCGTCGCCAGCCGCGCGATCGGCTATCTCCATCTGCGCGGCCTCGGCACCCCGGCGGAGGGCCGGCAGGCGGCACGCAGCGGGCGCCACGCCGAGATGCGCCGCATCTTTGCCGAGCATCTCGCCACCCCTACCGCGCAGCAGCAGCTCGACGAGCTGACCGGGCTGGTGCGGGCGGGCCGGCGCGCCTGCCTGCTGTGCTTCGAGCGCCACCCCGAGCATTGCCACCGCCAGATCATCGCCGACCTCGTCTGCGAAAGGGTCGGCGTCCGGGTCGAGCATCTCGCCGCCGATCCCCTCTGATCCGGCGCTGCCGGCGTACGCGCCATCGGCAGCTTACGCACCGGAATCAACCCCTGATTGGTTGAACACAACCGAATCACCATGCTCGGATTGGTGGTAACAGGCACCCACCACCACCCGTCATCCCCCATCGGCTCATCATGTCCCGTTCGCCACGGCGTGCGTGCGTGCGGCGGCTCGCGGCCGTGCGCCGGTCCATATCCGCGCCCCGGCTGTTCGCGCCCCGGCTGCCCGCGGCCCGGGCGGCGCGGCAGCGAGCGGCGGCGTGCCTGCTGATCGCGGCGTGCCTGCTGCTGCCGGCGGCGGCGCAGGCGGAGGAGGACGCCGCTGCCCGCCTGGCGAACCGGCTTTATTTCTATTCCGGCGTCGATGTCGCCCGCGACAACGCCTATGGCTGGGCCGGCGCCGCCTGGGCGCCTTTCGCCGCGATGGACCACGAGGGCCTGCGGCTGCGCGCCCAGGGCGGGCTCGGCCAGTACCGCTACCGCACCGACGCGGTAGCCGGCGGCTGGAACACCGGCACCAAGACCGAGGGCGAACTGCTCGCCGGCTGGCAGTTCCTGCGCGGGCCCCACGCGCTGGCGCTCTATGCCGGCGCCAATGTCGTCGACAACCGGCTGGAACACCCCGACCCCGGCAATCCCGACCAGGGCACCCAGCCCGGCGCCAAGATCGTGGCGGAATATTACGGCCGGCTGCTGCCGGACCTCGTCGCCACCGCCGCCGCCGGCTTTTCCACCGCCGACCGCACCGCCACGCTGCGGCTCACCGCCGCCAAGGTGATGGACGGTGGCTGGGAGATCGGCACCGAGGCCGGCGCCCTTACCGACCGGCTTTCCAGCGAGGCGCGGGCGGGCGGCTTCGTCAACCTGCCGCTGCTCGGCGCCATGGTCCGCGCCGCGGTGGGCTGGCGCTGGAGCTCGGACAGCGACGACGGCGCCTATGGCACGCTGTCGCTGTACCGGCCCTACTGAAGCGCCTCACGCATCTTCCGCCCGCATCGCCTCCAGCGCCTCGGCGCCGTCGGTGCCGGCACGGCCGGCGATGCGGTGAAGCTCCTCTAGCTCCAGCGCGTCGGCGGTGTCGACATCGACAAAGGCATCCTCGTCCTCCACCGCGACGTCGGCCACCGCCTCGGCATGGGCGGCGATGAGGTGGCGGGCGCCGACATCCCCCGCCAGCGCCGCCAGCTCCGGGAACAGGCGCCGCGCCCAGGCGACCGGGTTGCCGCGCCGACCCTGCCGGACCGGCACCGCGATCAGCCGCCCGGCCTGCGGCGCCAGCGCCTCCACCAGCCGGTCGATCAGCCCGCCCGTCACCCGCGGCATGTCGCCGAGCAGCACCACCGCGGCGTCCGCCTCCGCCGGCACGGCGGCGATGCCGGCCCGCAGCGAGGTCGACATGCCCTCGGCATGGTCGGGGTTGTGAACGAAGCGCACATCGAGCCCGGCCAGCGCCTCGCGCACCCGCTCCGGCTCATGGCCGGTGACCACCAGCACCGGCCGCGCCCGGGAGGCGAGCGCCGCCTCCACTGCCCGGCGCACCAGCGGCACCCCGTCGAGCGGGGCGGCGAGCTTGTTGCGGCCGGGCATCCGGGTGCCGCGGCCGGCTGCCAGCACCACGGCGGCGGTGCGGGCGATGACGGGTTCTTCCAGCCCCTCGCGGGGCTGGGGGCGCGTCGCGATTTCCATGAGCAATCCTCCCACCCCCATGCCGGCAAGGTCAGCCCGCTGCACCGGCAGGCCGGCGAGCAGCCGGTGAAGCACCCAGTCGAAGCCGTTCTCCCGGCTGCTGCGGGCGCAGCCCGGCGCGCCGAGCACCGGCACCGCGCCGCAGCGCGCCACCAGCAGCAGGTTGCCCGGGTCCACCGGCATGCCGAAATGCTCGATCTGCCCGCCCGCCGCCACGATGCCGGCCGGCACCACGTCGCGGCGGTCGGCAATGGCCGAGGCGCCGAACAGGATGACGATCTCCGCCCCCGCCGCGAGCGCCTCGCGCACCGCGCGCGCCACCGCCACCTCCTCGTGCGGGATTTCGGCACGCCAGACGATGGCGGCGCCCGCCGGGGCGAGGCGCTGCGCCGTCACCCGCTGGGTCTTGGCGACCACCTTCGGCAGCAGGCCGGGCAGCAGCGTCGAGATCACCGCCGCGCGCCGCAGCCGGTAGGGCGCGACCCGCACCATCGGCCGCGCCCGGGCGAGCGCGGCGCGGTGCACCGCGCCCTCCACCGCGAAGGGAATGATCTTGACCGTCGCCACCATCTCCCCCGCCGCCACGGTACGGAAATTCGGCAGCGTGGCCAGCGTGACGCTCTCGTCCACCGCGTTCAGCGCGTCCACCGCGGCGGGGTCGACCACCAGCACGCCGGACAGGGCGGCGCGCAGGTTCACCCGGCCGGTGAAGGCGGCATCCGCCGTGGTGCCCTCGCCGGCCAGCGCGGCGGCGAGGCCGGCGGCGGCCTCGTTTTCCGCGATGTCGCCGGGCTCCAGCCGCGCGGCGACGAGCTGCTCGATGCCGGCCCGCGCCAGCGCCTCCAGCATCGGCCGGTCGAGCCGGGTGCCCTTGCGCAGTTCCAGCCCGGGCAGGCGGATGGAATGCACCGAAAGCGCGCCCTCGGCTTCCGCGAGCGGCAGCGTGCCGAACCTCACGCCGCCTTCTCCCGCGCGGCGACCCGCTGGCGCAGCGTCGCGACGATCTCCGCCAGCACCGCCACCGCGATCTCGGCCGGGCTCACCGCGCCGATGTCGAGCCCGATCGGCGCGCGGATGCGAGCAAGATCGGCCTCGGGCGTGCCGCGCGCGGCGAGCCGCTCCAGACGGGTGGCGTGGGTGCGGCGGGAGCCCAGCGCGCCGACATAGAAGCACCCGGCCTCGAGCGCGGCGGCGAGGCCGGGATCGTCGATCTTCGGGTCATGGGTCAGCGCGGCGAAGGCGGTGAAGGGGTCGAGCCCGATCCGCGGCAGCACCTCGTCCGGCCATTGCGCGTGCAAGGCGACGCCGGGAAAGCGCTCGGCCGTGGCAAAGGCGGTGCGCGGATCGATGAGGGTGACGTCGAAGCCGGCCATGGTCGCCATCGGCGCCAGCGCCTGCGAGATATGCACCGCCCCGGTCACGACGAGGCGGGGGGCCGGTACATGGGCGGTGAGGAACACCCGTTCATTGCCGAGCGTCAGCATGCCGCTGCGGCCGCTGCGCAGCGCCTCGGCAATGGGGCCGGCCAGCGGGTCGGCGGCCGCCTGTGCCGCGCTCACCAGACGCTGGCGGCCATCGGCCATGGCGGTGACGAGCACGCAGGCCCGCCGCGCCGCGCGCTCGGCATTCAGCGCTTCGAGGAGGGCGAGGTCCATTCAGGCCACCTTCTCCACGAAGACCGCGATGCGCCCGCCGCAGGACAGCCCGACCTGCCAGGCGGTCTCGTCGGCGACGCCGAATTCCAGCAGGCGGGGGCCGCCGCCGGCGATCACCTCGGCCGCCTCGGCGACCACCGCGCCCTCGACGCAGCCGCCCGAGACCGAGCCGAGAAAGGCGCCGTCCTCGTCGATGGCGAGGTGGCTGCCGACCGGGCGGGGGGCCGAGCCCCAGGTCTCCACCACGGTCGCCAGCGCGACCCCGCGACCCTCGCGCCGCCAGCGGGCGGCGGCCTCCAGCACATCGTCCTCGCGCGCGAACATTGGGACCCTCCCCAGCGTGACCACCCCTCACATATAGCGCAGCGCGGCCCGACGCGCCTTGCCCAAGACGGCGAAACCCATCACAAGGCGCCGATGACCCGTGCCCTTCCGCTGCCGACGCCCGCCGCCGACACCGCCCCGCCCGCCACGCTGCGAAGCCTCGACGCGCTCGACGCCGCCGGGCTGATCGGCCGCCGCGAGGGGCTGGAGGCGGTGGCCGCCCGCTACGCGGTGGCGGTGACGCCCACCCTGGTCGGGCGGATGGACCCCGCCGCCGCCGACGATCCGGTGCGCCGCCAGTTCGTGCCCGATGCCCGCGAGCTGGTGGAAACGCCCGGCGAGGACGGCGACCCGATCGGCGACGACGCCCACAGCCCGGTGCCGGGCCTCGTGCACCGCTATCCCGACCGGGTGCTGCTGAAGCTGGTGGGGGTGTGCGCGGTCTATTGCCGTTTCTGCTTCCGCCGCGAGATGGTCGGGCCCGGCGCCGAGGCCAGCCTCTCGCCGCAGGCGCTGGACGCCGCGCTGGACTATATCGCCCGCACGCCCACCCTATGGGAGGTGGTGGTCACCGGCGGCGACCCGTTCATGGCCTCGCCCCGCCGGCTGGCGGCGCTGGCGGAGCGGATCGCCGCCATGGGCCATGTCGCGGTGCTGCGCTTCCACACCCGCGTGCCGATCGCCGCGCCCGAGCGGGTGACGGCGGAACTCGTGGCGGCGCTGAAGGCCGACGGCCTCGCCACCTATGTCGCTGTCCACGCCAACCACGCCCGCGAAATCGGGCCGGAAGCGCGCGCCGCGCTTGCCCGCCTCGCCGATGCCGGCATCCCCCTGCTGGGGCAGAGCGTGCTGCTCGCCGGCGTCAACGACACCGCGGAGGCGCTGGAGGCGCTGTTCCGCGCCCTCGCCGCCAGCCGGGTGAAGCCCTATTACCTCCACCACCCCGACCTCGCGCCGGGCACCGCGCATTTCCGCCTGCCCATCGCCCGCGGGCAGGCGCTGATGCGGGCGCTGCGCGGCCGGCTCTCCGGCCTCGCCTTGCCGACCTATGTGCTCGACATTCCCGGCGGCCACGGCAAGGTGCCGGTCGGCCCGGGCTATCTCGAGCCGACGCCGGAAGGCTGGCGGGTGAGCGACCCCTGCGGCGCCGCCCACGCCTATGCCGAGGGCCTCGCCGCGCCGTGAGAGCTCACGGCACGATGATGAAGCCCTTGAGGTTCGGCTTCATCACGTTGCGGCTGTTGAGCTGGAACACGCCGATGCCGTTATTGCTGCCATCGGTGTTGGTGTTGCCCTCCACCGTGGTGAGGGCGCCGCCGGCGGCGCTGCGCACGAAGCCGGTGTGGCCGTTGCCGTCGCCGTAGTCGAGGATGAACACCGCGCCCGGCACCACCAGCGCCGGATTGGCCGCGGCGGCGGCCTTGGCGATGCGGATCGGCTTCGTCTTGTTCCACGCATCGAGGCAGCCGGCGGTCTGGGGGAACGGGTTGGCGACGCCCGCCTCCTTCGCGGCCTTCCTGAAGCACCAGTAGACGAAGGCCATGCACCAGTAGTGCCCGCCGCCGAGGTTGGTGGACGCCAGATACTCCTCCACCCGCGGCCCGCGATTGGAGCCGACCGGCACCTCGCGCACGCCGATTTCGCCGATCGCCACCCGCAGGGCGCGCTCGCGCAGCGTCTCGCCGCCGGGCAGCGCACCGGCCGCGGCGCCCGAGGACACGGCTTCCCGCGCCAGCGTGCCGCCGAACAGCGACGCCCAGCTCAGCGGGCCGACCTCGCCGTCGACGGTGAGCGGCCGGCCGAGCGCGTCGACATTGCGCGTCTGATAGAGCTTGACCACGGCGGCCAGCGCCGTGTCGAACACGCCGGCCGGCGAGGTCGTGGCATAGCCCAGCTGATTGAGGCGCTGCTGCAGCGCCCGGACGATGGCGCCGTCCGCCTCGCCCCGCGCGATCACCCGTCCCGGATAGTCCATGTCCAGCCCCCGCGGCACGCCTCTCATGGCGGCGCAGGCTGCGCCCGCCTTCGGCGCCCGGCATCGCGGACGGGAGGCGGAGCATCACACCACATCTACCGAAAGTCGCAATGACCTGACGCTGCACCCCGCGCCGATCCGGCCGATTCGGACGCGGCGCGGTCAGGCCCCGCGCCCCTCCCCCGACAGCGCCGCCACCAGCGCTTCCATGCTGGCGAGGTTGTGGATCGGGCGGAAGTCGTCGACATGGGGCAGCATCGCCTTCACCCCCTGCGCCCGCGCCTCGAAGCCGTCATAGCGCAGCAGCGGGTTCAGCCAGATCAGCCGGGTGCAGGAGCGGTGCAGCCGGTCCATCTCGAAGCCGAGCGAGGGCCCCTCCCCGGCGGGCCGCTCCAGCCCGTCGCTCACCAGCAGCACCCGGGCGCCCTGCCCCAGCACGCGGCGCGACCACTGCCGGTTGAATGCCGCGAGCGAGGTGGCGATGCGGGTGCCGCCGGACCAGTCGCGCGCGGTGGCGCCCGCCATCTCCAGCGCCTCGTCCGGGTCGCGGCGGGCCAGCGCCCGGGTGACGCGGGTGAGCCGGGTGCCGAACAGGAAGGTTTCGACCCCTCCCCGCGCCTCGGTGAGGGCGTGGGCGAAATGCAGCATCAGCCGGGAATAGTCCGCCATCGAGCCGGAGATATCGATCAGCAGCACCAACGGCGCCAGCCGCTCCGCCGGGCCGCGCCGCTTCAGCGCGACCAGATCGCCGCCCATGCGCAGGCTGGCGCGCAGGCTGGCCCGCAGATCGAGCCGGGCCCCGCGCGGGTCCGGCCGCAGCCGGCGGGTGCGCATCCATTCCCGCGGCAGCGCCAGCGCGGCGATGCGGCGGCGGGCCTCGGCGATCTCCGCCGCGCTCATCTGGGCGAAGTCCTTGGCGCGCAGCACCTCGTCGGCGGAGACGGTGAGGCGCGCATCCACCTCGATGCGGGGTGGCGGCGGCTTCTCGGCGCGGCGCTCGCCGATGCCGGCGAACAGGGCCTCCTCGATGCGCCGCAGCGGCGGGCGCTCGGGGTTGGGACGGGCCGGCACGGTGGGCGACATCATCGCGATCAGCCGCTCGTCGAGCTGGCGGGTGCGCCAGAACAGGCGGAAGGCCTGGTCGAAGACGAGGTGCTGCTCGCGTTTCGTCACGAACACCGCGTGCAGCGTCCAGTAGAAATCCTCCCGCTCGCCGAGCCCGGCGGCGCAGGCCGCCTCCACCGCGTCCAGCACCGCGCCCGGTCCCACCGGCAGGCCGGCGGCGCGCAGGGCGCGGGCGAAATAGGCGATGTTGTCGGCGAGCCTTCCCCCGCCGGACGGCGCGCCGCCCGGCCCGACCGAACCGCCATCGCGATGTTCCGGGCCCGCGGCGCCTGCCGCATCCCCGTCGCGGCGCCCGGTGCTCATCCCGCCGCCTTCGCGGCGTGGCGGGCTTCCTTCACCAGCGCCGCCACCTTGCCGGCGTCGGTGCGGGCGATGTCGTCCTGATATTTCAGCAGCACGCCGAGCGTGTCGCCGACCACCGCGGGGTCGAGCGCGGCGGCGTCGAGCTCCACCAGCGCCGAAGCCCAGTCCAGCGTCTCGGCCACGCCCGGCGCCTTGAACAGGTCCTCGCGGCGGATCGCCTGAACGAAGGCCACCACCTCGCGCGAGAGCCGGGCCGGGACCCCCGGCAGCCGGGCCCGCAGGATGGCGAGCTCGCGCGCCGCGTCGGGATAGTCGACCCAGTGGTAGAGGCAGCGCCGCTTCAGCGCGTCGTGGACCTCGCGGGTGCGGTTGGAGGTCACCAGCACGATGGGCCGGTGCGGCGCCCGCACCGTGCCGAGTTCGGGGATGGTCACCTGGAAATCGGACAGCACCTCGAGCAGGAAGGCCTCGAAGGCGGCATCGGTGCGGTCCAGCTCGTCGATCAGCAGCACCGGCGCGCCGCCGGCATCGGGCTCCAGCGCCTCCAGCAGCGGGCGGCGGATCAGGTAGCGTTCGGAGAACACATCCTCCACCAGCCGCTCGCGGTCCACCGTGCCGGAGGCCTCGGCGGCGCGGATGGCGATCATCTGCGCGGCGTAGTTCCATTCATAGACCGCGCTGGCGAGGTCGAGCCCCTCATAGCATTGCAGCCGGATGAGCCGGCGGCCGAGCCCGGCCGCGAGCACCTTGGCGATCTCGGTCTTGCCGACGCCCGCCTCGCCTTCGAGAAAGAGCGGACGGCCCATCCGCAGCGCGAGGAACACCACGGTCGACAGCGCGCGATCGGCGACATAGCCCTGCGCGCCGAGCAGCGCCTGGGTGGCCTCGATGGAGTGGGGAACGGGCTCTGCCATGGGTCGGCGTCCTCGTCGGGTGGGCCGGGGGCGCGGCCGGTTCGGGGCCGGCCCGGTCCGGGCCGCATCTTTCAGGGCCGCAGCTTTCAGCCCTGCATCTTCCAGAGAAACCAGAGCGCTATGGCCAGCATGCACAGCGCCATCAGCCGGTGCATCTTCCGCTCGGCGTGGCGCCCGCCCATGATCCGGCCGATCTGGCTGGCGAAGACCAGCACGGTGAGGTGCAGCAGCGCGGCGACACCGAGATAGATGACGACCAGCACCAGGTTCTGCACCACCAGCGGGTGCCAGGCCGGGTCGATGAAGGTCGGCATCACCGCGAGGTAGAACACCGCCGCCTTGGGGTTCAGCGCATTGGCCAGAACCCCGTCGGCGAAATGCTGCGCCGCGCTGCGCCGGGGCACGGGCGGCAGCCCCTCGCCCTCCTCGCCCGGGCGGGTTTCCACCGCGCCGGCGCGCTGGCCGTCCCGCCACGCCCGCACCGCGAGCCACAGCAGGAAGCCGACCCCCGCCCAGCTCAGCACGTCGAGCGCGATCGGGTTGCGGTCGATCAGCGCGGCAAGGCCGGTCGCCGCCAGCACCCCGACCAGCGCCTGGCCGAGGGTGAGGCCGATAATGGCCGCGACCCCGGCCTCGCGCCCCCGTGTCAGGGTGAGGGCGGCGAGATAGGCGGTGCTGGGTCCGGGCACGAACTCGAAGACGAAGGTCGTCACCACATAGGCCTGAAGGCTCGGCATGGAACGGTCCGGTCGGCCGGGGTCCGGCGTCCGGTCATCCGGCAGCCGCCTCCACCGCCCGCTGCGCGATCACGCCCACCAGATGGGCGCGGTACTCGCCGCTGCCGTGAAGGTCCGAGATCATATCATCGGCCGGTAGCGCGAGACCATCCAGCGAGCGGCCGGCGAAGCGCTTCTTCAGCGCCTCCTCCGCCTCGGTCCAGCGGAACACGCCGTTCTGCGAGGCCCCGGTCACCGCGACCCGGATGTCGGCGGTGCGCTTGGCCGCGAACACGCCGACCATGGCGTAGCGCGAGGCCGGGTTCGGGAACTTCACATAGGCCGCCCGCTTCACCGCCGGGAAGGCGATGCGGGTGACGATCTCGCCCGGCTCCAGCGCGGTCTCGAACAGCCCGGTGAAGAAGTCGTCCGCCTCGATCCGCCGCTGGTTGGTGATGATGGTGGCGCCGAGCCCGAGACAGGCGGCGGGATAGTCCGCCGACGGGTCGTTATTGGCGATGGAGCCGCCGATGGTGCCGCGGTTGCGCACCGCGGGGTCGCCGATCAGCCCGGCGAGATGGGCGAGCGCGGGCACCGCCTCCTTCACCACCGGCGAGGCGGCGACCTCGGCATGCCGGGTCATCGCGCCGATGGACAGGGTGCGCCCGCGCAGCTCGATGCCGGCGAGCTCGGGAATCGCGCCGAGGTCGATCAGGTCGCCCGGCGCGGCGAGGCGCTGCTTCAGGGTGGGGATGAGGGTGTGGCCGCCGGCCAGCAACTTGCCATCCGCGACGCTCGCCGCCAGCGCGGCGGCTTTGCGCACGCTGGAGGGGCGGTGATAGGTGAAGGCGAACATGGATCGGTCTCCTGTCCGTGGGTCTATTCGGCGGCGCGGGGCGCGGCGGCGACCGCACGCGCGATCTTCCACACCGCCTGCGGCGTCGCCGGCATTGGCACCGCCTCGGTGCCGAGCGCGTCGGTGATGGCGTTCATCACCGCCGCCGGGGCGGCGATGGCGCCGGCCTCGCCGCAGCCCTTGATGCCGAGCGGGTTGGAGGGGCACTTCGTCTCGGTGAAACCCATCCGGAAGCTCGGCAGGTCGTCGGCGCGCGGCATGGCGTAGTCCATGAACGAGCCGGTGACGAGCTGGCCGTCGCGGTCATAGGCCGCGCCCTCCAGCAGCGCCTGGCCGACGCCCTGGGCGATGCCGCCATGGACCTGGCCCTCGACGATCATCGGGTTGATGACGACGCCGAAATCGTCCACCGCGGTCCAGTTGCAGATGGTGGTCTTGCCCGTAGCCGGGTCGATCTCCAGCTCGCAGATGTGGGTGCCGGCCGGGAAGGTGAAGTTCACCGGGTCATAGAAGGCGCCCTCCTTCAGCCCCGGCTCGATTTCCGAGGTCGGGAATTTGTGGGCGACATAGGCGTTCAGCGCCACCGAGGCGAAGTCGATCGAGCGGTCGGTGCCGGCGACCGAGAACTTGCCGTCCTTGAACTCGATGTCGGCCTCGGCGGCCTCCAGCAGGTGGGAGGCGATCTTCTTCGCCTTGGCCTCGACCTTGTCGAGCGCCTTGACGATGGCCGACATGCCCACAGCGCCGGAGCGCGAGCCATAGGTGCCCATGCCGAACTGCACCTTGTCGGTATCGCCATGCACCACCGTGACCTGCTCGATCGGGATACCGAGGCGGTCGGAGACGAGCTGGGCGAAGGTGGTCTCGTGGCCCTGGCCGTGGCTGTGCGAGCCAGTGAGCACCTCGACATTGCCGGTGGGGTTCACACGCACCTCGGCGCTTTCCCACAGGCCGACGCCTGCGCCGAGCGAGCCCACCGCCTGGGAGGGAGCGATGCCGCAGGCCTCGATGTAGCAGGAATAGCCGAGCCCGCGCAGCTTGCCCTCGCGCGCCGACTGCCGGCGGCGGCGGTTGAAGCCCTTCACGTCGGCGATCTCCATCGCCTTGTCGAGCGAGGCGCGGTAATTGCCGATGTCGTAGGTCATGATGACCGGGGTCTGGTGGGGGAACTTGCGGATGAAGTTCTTCTTGCGGAAATCGGCGGGATCCATGCCGATCTCGCGCGCCGCCGCTTCGGCGAGGCGCTCGACCACGAAGGTCGCCTCCGGCCGGCCGGCGCCGCGATAGGCATCCACCGGGGCGGTGGTGGTGTAGACCGCCTCGACCGCGGCGTGGATGGCCGGGATGTCGTACTGGCCGGACAGCAGCGTGGCGTAGAGATAGGTCGGGATCGACGAGGCGAAGGTGGAGAGATAGGCGCCCATATTGGCGCGGGTCTTCACCCGCAGCGCGGTGATCTTGCCGCGCTCGTCCAGCGCCAGCTCGGCGGTGGTGATGTGGTCGCGGCCATGGGCGTCGGAGAGGAAGGCCTCGGAGCGGTCCGAGGTCCATTTCACCGGCCGCCCCACCCGCTTCGAGGCCCAGGCGCAGACCGTCTCCTCGGCATAGATGAAGATCTTCGAGCCGAAGCCGCCGCCGACATCCGGCGCGATCACCCGGAGCTTGTGCTCCGGCGCGATGCCGACGAAGGCGGAGAGCACCAGACGCGCGACATGGGGGTTCTGGCTGGTGGTCCAGAGGGTGAAGGCGTCGTTGCCGGCGTCGTACTCGCCGATCGCCGCGCGCGGCTCCATCGGGTTCGGCACCAGCCGGTTGTTGACGATGTCGAGCCGGGTGACGTGGTGGGCGCTCTCGAAGGCGTGGTCGGTCATCGCCTTGTGGCCGAGATGCCATTCGAAGGCGAGATTGCCGGCGATCTCGTCATGCACCAGCGCGGTCGCCGGGTCGGTCGCGGTGGCGAGGTCGGCGACGGCGGGCAGCACCTCGTAATCCACCTCGATCGCCTCGGCGGCGTCGCGGGCCTGGTCCAGCCGCTCGGCGATGACGACGGCGACATGGTCGCCGACATAGCGCACCTTGTCCTTCGCCAGCGCGGGGTGGGAGCCCATCTTCATCGGCTGGCCGTGGATGTCGTGGATCATCCAGCCGCAGATCAGGTCGCCGATCTTGTCCTCGGCGAGATCCTTGCCGGTGAGGATGCCGACCACGCCGGGCATCGCCGCCGCCTCGGTGGTGTCGAGCCGGCGGATGCGGGCATGGGCGTGGGGCGAGCGCAGGAAATAGGCGTGGGTCTGGCGCGGGCGGAAGATGTCGTCGGTGTACTGGCCCTTGCCGGTGATGAAGCGGTGGTCCTCCTTGCGGCGCACCGCCTCGCCGATCCTGGTGACGGTCATTGGCGTTCCTCCCCGGACTTTGCCGGAATCCGCCCATCCTCGCGGACGAGCTGGCTGTTCTGTTGTGCGGACGGCCGATCCCCGCGCGGGGGCCGGGCTATTCGGCGGCGCGGCCCAGCGCCGGCGCCGCCATGGCGCGGGCGCCCTCGGTGATGGCGCGGACGATGTTGTGGTAGCCGGTGCAGCGGCAGATGTTGCCTTCCAGCTCCTCGCGCACCGTGTGCTCGGCGAGCTCGTGGCCATGGCGGTTCACGATATCGATCGCGGCCATGATCATGCCCGGGGTGCAGAAGCCGCACTGCAGGCCGTGATGCTCGCGGAAGGCTTCCTGCATCGGGTGCAGCAGGCCCGGGCCGCCCAGCCCCTCGATGGTGGCGACCTCGCCGCCCTCCGCCTGGAGCGCGAGCACGGTGCAGGCCTTCACCGCGTGACCGTCGAGATGGACGGTGCAGGCGCCGCACTGGCTGGTGTCGCACCCGACATGGGTGCCGGTGAGCATGAGGTTCTCGCGCAGGAACTGCACCAGCAATGTGCGCGGATCGACGTCGGCGCTGACGGGACGGCCGTTGACCGTCATGGTGACGATGGGCATCGCTTCCTCCTGGACGGGGCCTTTTCGGCCCTCGTTCGGCCGCGGACGCCTGGAGGGCGGCCGATCAGCCGTGGCAGATGCGCCATTTCGGCGCGTTTATTATTCCTCCAATGTGAAGCGCGTTCGGAAGCCGGGTCAAGCACCCCGCAGGTGAGCCGCAAAGGAAATTTCACCGAAACGGGACGAATACCTGCGGATCGGCGGCGTTCCGCAGAAAAACCAACGTCTCCCGCCCGTTTCTGCTGCGGTGCGGGAGACATTCTTGGTATATGGCATACGGAACACCCGTCCGTCAGGCCGCCGCCTTTTCCGTCACCGCCTTGGCGAAGGCTTCGAAGAACTGGTCGGCCAGCTTCTTCGCGGTGCCGGCGACGAGGCGCTGGCCGAGCTGCGCCAGCTTGCCGCCGATCTGCGCATCGACCGAATAATGCAGCGTGGTGCCGGCCTCGCTCGGCTCCAGCTTCACCACCGCGCCGCCCTTGGCGAAGCCGGCGATGCCGCCGTCGCCCTGCCCGGCAATGCGGTAGCCGGACGGCGGGTCGATGTCGGTGAGCTCGACGCTGCCCTTGAAGCGCGCCTTCACCGGCCCGATCTTGGCCACCGCCGCGGCACGAAAGCCGTTATCCGAGGTCTTCTCCAGCTCCTCGCAGCCGGGAATGCAGCGCTTCAGCATCTCCGGGTCGTTCAGCGCCTCCCACACCGCCTCGCGCGGCACGGGCAGCTCGTAGGAGCCCGTCAGTTCCAGAGCCATGTGGATACCCTCCGTTTTTTGGTTGGCGTCATTCTAGACGCCGAAACCGTCGCGCCGTCCAGCCGGTCGAACCGCCATGGGAGACCGGCCGGCTTGCCCGGCGCTGCCGCTGCGCTGCTGGCGGCATTGACGAATTCGTCCCGCACCGCGATAGCTCGCCCGCAGGATGGAGCCCATGAAGCCCGGCACGACCTATGACGTGGTGATCGTCGGCGCCGGCGCCGCCGGCATGATGTGCGCCATTGAGGCCGGGCGCCGCGGCCGCCGCGTGCTGGTGCTCGACCACGCCCGGGCACCGGGCGAGAAGATCCGCATCTCCGGCGGCGGGCGCTGCAATTTCACCAATATCGACGCCGGGCCGAAGAACTACCTCTCGGAGAACCCCGCCTTCTGCATCTCCGCGCTGAAGCGCTACACCCCGCGCGATTTCCTCGCGCTGGTGGAGCGCCACGGCATCGCCTGGCACGAGAAGACGCTGGGCCAGCTCTTCTGCGACGGCTCGGCCCGGCAGATCGTCGAGATGCTGCTCGCCGAGATGCGCGCCGCCGGGGTCGAGCTGCGGCTCGGGGTCGAGGCGGCGGCGATCGAGCGGGGCGCCGACGGCTTCCGGCTGGAGGTCGCCGGGGCGCCGCTCGCCTGCCAGGCGCTGGTCATCGCCTCCGGCGGCCGCTCGATCCCGAAGATGGGCGCCAGCGGATTCGGCTATCAGGTGGCGGAGCGATTCGGCCTGCGGCTGGTGCCGACCCGGCCCGGACTGGTGCCCTTCACGCTCGACACCGCGAGCCTGGAACGGCTGGCCCCGCTGGCCGGGGTGGCGCTGGACTGCACCGCCAGCCACGGCCGCACCCGCTTCCGTGAAGCCATGCTGTTCACCCATCGCGGCCTCAGCGGACCGGCGATGCTGCAGATCTCCTCCTATTGGCGCGAGGGCGAGGAGATCGTCGTCGACATGGCGCCGGGCACCGACATGTTCGCCGCGCTGAAGGCGGCACGGGCGGCCCATGGCCGGCAGTCGCTCGCCACCGCGCTGGCGGGCGCGCTGCCGCGCCGGCTCGCCCAGTCGCTCGGCGAGGCCGAGGCCGGCGCCCGCAACCTCGCCGACCTGCCGGACACCGCGCTGCGCCGGGTCGGCGAGGCGGTGAACCGCTGGCGGCTGCGGCCGCAGGGAACCGAGGGCTACCGCACCGCCGAGGTGACGCTGGGCGGGGTCGACACCCGCGACCTCGATTCGCGCACGCTTCAGGCGCGGGAGGTGCCGGGGCTCCATTTCATCGGCGAGGTGGTGGACGTCACCGGCTGGCTCGGCGGCTACAATTTCCAGTGGGCGTGGGCCTCCGGCTGGTGCGCCGGGCAGGCCTGCTGACGAACCGGCGGGGGACTGGCGGGGCCCACCGGACCGGCGCCGCGGACCGGCGCGTGCTGCCCGGCGCGGCCGCCGATTCGCCGTCCGGCCGCCGCGGGCCTCACGCCGGGGTCCCGCTGCGCCGGGTGCGGCGGCTGTGCATAAGGCCGGGGCGAAGGTCGGCAAAGCCCGATGCCGCAAGGGATGGCAGCGCACCCGCGGGCCGGCGCGAGCGGGTTGCAGCCCGCGGCCACGGCACAGCGGTGCAGCCGGAATCGGCCGCGATTGCCACGGCATTCGAGCGACTTAGCCGAGTTATCACCGGTTTCGATGGATTGCATTTCGCCTTTCGATCGAATTGTATCTCTCGGTCCTGCACGCTAAGAGTAGTCATCTCGCACACAGGCCGGGCACGGCGCCATAATGGGCAAAAGCCGTCGCCATCGCCCGGATTCACAGGCGGCAACGCCTCCGCTGAGGGGAGCGGACTGATCACATGGACATTTTTGTTCAGCAGCTCATCAACGGGCTGACGCTCGGCTCGATCTACGGGCTCATCGCCATCGGCTACACGATGGTCTTCGGCATCATCGGCATGGTGAACTTCGCCCATGGCGACGTGTTCATGGTGTCGGCCTTCATCGCGCTCATCTGCTTCCTGCTGCTCACCACCGTGCTGGGGATCACCTCGATCTTCCTCGCCCTGGCGATCGTGCTGGTGGTGGCGATGTTCTTCACGGCGCTGACCAACTGGGCGATCGAGCGGGTGGCGTACCGCCCGCTGCGCGGCTCCTTCCGCCTCGCCCCGATGATCTCGGCCATCGGCATGTCGATCCTGCTGGCGAACTTCGTCCAGGTCGCGCAGGGCCCGCGCAACAAGCCGGTGCCGCCGATGATCCCGGACGTGATCGTGCTGATGGAACGTGACGGCTACCAGGTGACGCTGGCGTGGAAGCAGGTCATCATCATGGTGCTGACCGCGGCGCTGCTGGGCGGCTTCTGGTATCTCGTGCAGAAGACCTCGCTCGGCCGGGCGCAGCGCGCCTGCGAGCAGGACCGCAAGATGGCGGCGCTGCTGGGCATCAATGTCGACCACACCATCTCGCTGACCTTCGTCATCGGCGCCGCCCTCGCCGCCGTAGCCGGGGTGATGTACCTGATGTATTACGGTGTGGTGAACTTCGCCGACGGCTTCGTGCCGGGGGTGAAGGCCTTCACCGCCGCCGTGCTGGGCGGCATCGGCTCGCTGCCGGGGG
>CAZIXP010000039.1:20255-31405 GCA_964543245.1 uncultured Starkeya sp. | reverse complement strand
GGCCGGCGGCGTCTCGCCGCCCGCCCGAGGCTTCGCTGACGGATGACAGTGTGCCCCGTCGGGCGCAGCTCCGCTGGCGAATGACGGGCGCCCCGCCGGGCGCCCGGCCCCCCTTCCGGCCCGCTCGGCGCCCGCCGCGGCCCGGCATCGAGAAAGGACGACCGATGATCGCCCAAGGGCTGGACATCGTCACCACCGCCGCCATCCTCTATGCGGTCGCGACCGGGCTGCTGCTCGTGTTCGGGGTGATGAAGATCATCAATTTCGCCCATGGCGGGCTGATGACTCTCGGCGGCTATGCCGCGCTGGTCACCACCCAGATGGGCCTCAACCCCTGGCTCGCCATCCCCGCGGCGGCGCTGTTCGGTGGCGTCGCCGGCATGGCGATCGAGCGCTTCGCGGTGCGCCCGCTTTATGGCCGCCCGCTGGACGCCATTCTTGCCACCTGGGGGCTCAGCATCATCCTCGGCCAGCTCATCACCATCGGCTTCGGGCGCGGCGTGCAGTTCACCCGCTCGCCGCTCGACGGCACGCTGGATCTGCTCGGCGAGAGCTACTCGGCCTGGCGGCTGGCGCTGGTGCCGATCGCGCTCGTCCTCGGGCTGGGGCTCACCGCGCTGCTGCAGGGCACCCGGCTGGGCCTCGAAACCCGCGCGGTCATCATGAACGAGGACCTCGCCCGCGGGCTGGGGATCAATTCCGGTCTGGTCCGTTTCCTCACCTTCACGCTCGGCTCCGCCCTCGCCGCGGTGGCGGGGGCGCTCATCACCCCGCTCTCCAGCGTTGATCCCAATATGGGTGTGCCGTGGCTGGTGAACGCCTTCATGCTGGTGCTGGTGTCGGGGGCCTCGCTGTTCAGCCTGGCGCTGTCGTGCCTGGTGCTGGGTGGCGCGCAGGTGCTGGTGAGCACCTATCTCAGCCCGGTCCTCGGCGGGCTGACCATCGCCGTGCTGGCGGCGATCCTTCTCCGCATCCGGCCGCAGGGGTTCGCCCGTGACTGAATCCCGCCGCCTCCTCACGTTGTTTGCCGCCTTCCTGCTCGCCGCCGCCGCCATCGGCGCCGGCCCGTATCTGCTCGACACCTATTCGGTGAACGTGCTGACGCGCTCGCTGCTCTATGCGGCGGTGGCGCTCACCGTGGACCTGCTGTGGGGCTATCTCGGCATCCTCACCTTCGGCCAGTCGGTGTTCTTCGCCGCCGGCGCCTATGCCGCCGGCCTCGTCTTCACCCATATGGACTTCACCCCCGGCAACGCGGCGCTGGCGCTGGCGCTCGGGGTGGGGGGAGCGCTGCTGACCGCGGCGGTGGTGGGCTGGCTCGCCTTCTGGCATGGCGCCTCGGCGCTCTACGCCTCGGTCATCACGCTGGTGCTGCCTATCGTGGCGACGCAGCTTCTGTATACCGGCGGCGCATTCACCGGCTCCTCCAGCGGGCTCTCCGGCTTCACCTCCTTCGACATCTCCATGGAAGGCTGGTTCTGGATCGCCGGCGGGTTTCTGGTCTGCGTCACCACGCTGGCGGTGCTGTTCGTGCAGAGCGACGCCGGCCGGCTGCTGGTGGCGGTGCGGGAGAACGAGCAGCGCTGCAAATATCTCGGCCTCGACACCTCGCGGCTGAAGATCGCGGTCTATCTCGCCTGCGCCGCGATCGGCGCCGTGGCCGGCTATCTCTATGCCGGCTACGCGATGGTGGTGGCGCCGGAGCTGGCCGGCTTCGTGTTCGGCACGGAACTGGTGATCTGGACCGCGCTCGGCGGCCGCGGCACGCTGCTGGGGCCGGTGATCGGCACGCTGATCGTCGACTATGAAAGCGCCCAGCTCTCCGGCGATTACCCCTTTGTCTGGCAGCTCATCATCGGCACGGTGTTCGTGCTGGTCATCGTCGCCTTCCCGCGCGGCCTTCTGCCCGTGGTGGTCGACGTGCCGCGCCGGCTGCTGCGCGCGCTGCTGAAGCGGCCGGCGCGGCCGGCGCGCAGCGTCAGCCTGTCGACGCTCGATCCCGCCCTCACCCAGGGCGAGGCGCCCGGCGATGGGCCGGCACTGGCGGTGGAGGGGGTGGCGCGGCGCTTCGGCAGCCTCACCGTGCTGGACGGCATCGACTTCTCCGCCCGCGCCGGCGAGCTCGTGAGCCTCGTCGGCCCCAACGGCGCCGGCAAGACCACGCTGATGCGCTGCATCGCCGACGGCGCCGAGCGCTCCTCCGGCCGCATCGTCGTCAATGGCCACGACATCGGCCGCCGCCCGCCGGAAGCGTGCGTCGCCCTCGGCGTCGGGCGCAAGTTCCAGATGGCGAATGTGTTCGAGACGCTCACCGTCGCCCAGTGCCTGCAGATCGCCCGGGTCCGCCATGCCCGGCCCTCGCTGTGGCGGCGGGCGGGCGAGCTGCCGCTGCCGGAATCGGCGATGCACGTCATCGCCACCACCGGGCTCGACCGCCAGCTCGCCACCCCGGCGCACCTGCTGTCGCACGGCATGAAGCAGGCGCTGGAGCTCGCCATGGTGCTGGCGCTGGAGCCGCGCGTGCTGCTGCTCGACGAACCCACCGCCGGCCTCACCAAGACGGAGCGGATGCAGATCGGCGCCATCCTGATCGATCTGGCCCGCCGGCAGGGGCTGTGCGTGCTGCTGGTGGAGCACGATCTCGACTTCGTGCGTGAGATTTCCTCGCGGGTCATCGTGCTGCATCAGGGCCGCATCGTGCTCGACGGGTCGGTCGAGGAGGTGGTGAATTCCGAGCTGGTGAAGCAGGTCTATGCGGGCTCGGGCCATGCCGGCATCCAGCATCAGGCCGCCGGCCGCGAGGAGGTGACGCCATGACCACGCCCTTGACACACACGCCCTTGACGCACACGCCAGCGACGCACACGCCCTCGACGCACGCGCCCGCCCTCGCCGTGCAACATCTCTCCAGCGGCTATGCCGGCGCCGTGGTGGTGCGCGAGGTCAGCCTTTCCCTACAGCCGGGCGAGATTCTCGCCGTGCTCGGCAAGAACGGCATGGGCAAGAGCACGCTGCTGAAGGCGATGATGGGTTTCCTGCCGAAAATGGGCGGGGTTGTCCGGTTCGACGGGGCGGATGCCAGCCGCCTGCCCCCGCACCGCATCGCCCGCCTTGGCATCGGTTATGTCGCGCAGGAAAAGGCGCTCTTCCAGGACCTCACGGTGGAGGAGAACCTGAAGCTGGCGGTGCGCGCGCCAGATTTCGCCGCCGCGCTCGCCGAGGTCGAGACCGCCTTTCCCTTCCTGCTGAACCGCCTGCGGCAGCGGGCCGGCACCCTCTCGGGCGGCGAGCAGAAGATGCTGCTGATGGCCCGGGCGCTTGCCACGGGCGCGCGGCTGCTGCTGGTCGACGAGATCACGGAAGGGCTGCAGCCCTCGGTGATCGACCGGCTGGCGGGCGTCATCCGCGAGGCCCGCACCCGTCACGGCACGACCATGCTGCTGGTGGAACAGCACCTGCCCTTCGCGCTGGCGGTGGCCGACCGCTGGGCGGTGCTGGACCGCGGCGAGTTCGCCGATGCGGGAGCGACCGGTGAGCCGGACGCCCATGCCCGCATCCTCCGACATCTCAGCGTGTGAGGCGCGCAGCACATGCCGCTCGAACTCAATACCTTCTCCATCGTCGCCCGCTGCCCGGAGACCGGACGGGTCGGCGTCGCGGTCGCCACCGCGGTGCCGGCGGTCGGCTCCATCTGCCCCGCGACGCGGCCGGGCGCCGGCGCGGTGTCGACGCAGTCCTGGGTCAATCCCTACCTCGCCCTTGCGGTGCTGGAGGCGATCGCCGCCGGGGCGCCGGCGCCCGACGCCCTGGCCGCGGCGCTGGCGGACGACCCGGCGCGGCAGCTGCGCCAGATCGGCGTGGTCGACGTCGCGGGTCGTGCTGCCGCCTGGACCGGCGCGGACTGCACGCCCTGGTGTGGCCAGGAGATCGGCGAGGGCTTCGCGGCCCAGGGCAACATGCTCACCGGGCCGGAGACCATCGACGCCATGGCCGCCGCCTTCCGCGCCAGCGCCGGCCAGCCGCTGGAGGAAAGGCTGATGCGCGCGCTGGAAGCTGGCGACGAGGCCGGCGGCGACCGGCGCGGCAAGCAGTCCGCCGCGCTCCGGGTGCAGGGCGAGGAGGACTATGCCTGTCTCGACCTGCGCGTCGACGACCACGCCGAGCCGGTGCGCGAGCTGCGCCGGGTGCTCGGCATCGCCCGCCACCAACTCCTGCCCTTCGTCGAGGGCATGCCGAAGCGGGGAAGGCCGGCCGGGCCGGCGCCGGAGGCGGTGACCTCGATGCTGCTGAAATCCCCGCCGGACCGTCCCGGCGGCGGCGGCTCCGGCCGCGCCTGACCGCTGTCCGGCGCCGGCGCGGCGACGTCAGATGATGCCGGCGCGACGCAACGCGGCGCGTTCCTCGGCCGGGAGGCCGAGCACGGCCTCCAGCACAACATCCGTGTGCTGGCCCAGCGTCGGCGGCGCGAGCGGCGCCGCGTCCGGCGACTCCCCGAGCCGCAGCGGGCTGCGCACGCCGGGGGCGGTGCCTCCCGACACATGCGGCAGCGACAGCGCAAGGCCGCGGGCGAGCGCCTGCGGCTCGGCAAAGGCCTGCGCGATGCTGTTGATGGGCCCGGCCGGAATGCCCGCCGCGTCCAGCATGGCGAGCCAGACCGCGCTGGTCTGCCGCTTCAGCGCGGCGCCGACCGCCGCCACCACCTCCGCGCGATGCGCCACCCGCCCGGCGTTGGTCTGCACGCGCGGGTCCGCCGCGAGCCCGGGCAGATCGGCGAGGCGGCAGAACCGCGCGAACTGGCCGTCATTGCCGATGGCGAGAATGAGATGGCCATCGGCCGTCTCGAACGCCTGATAGGGCACGATGTTGGGGTGGGCATTGCCGAGCCGGCCCGGCGCGGTGCCGCCGACGAGGAAGTTCAGCGCCTGGTTGGCGAGGCTGGACATCGCGACGTCGAACAAGGCGAGGTCGATATGCTGCCCACGCCCGGTGCGGTGGCGCTGCTCAAGCGCGGCGAGCACCGCGATGGCGGCGTGGAGGCCGGTCATCACGTCGACCAGCGCGACGCCGATCTTCTGCGGCTCGTCCTGCGGGCTGCCGGTCACCGACATCAGCCCGGACATGCCCTGGATCATGACATCATAGCCAGCGCGGCCGGCCTCCGGCCCGTCCTGGCCGAAGCCGGTGATGGAGCAGTAGATGAGGCGCGGGTTCTCCACCGCGAGGCTGGCATGGTCGAGGCCGTAGCGGGCGAGCCCGCCGACCTTGAAGTTCTCCACCAGCACGTCGCTGGTCGCCGCCAGCCGGCGGATCAGCGCCTGCCCCTCCGGGCGGGCCATGTCGATGGTGACGGATCGCTTGTTGCGGTTGGCGGCGAGGAAATAGGCGCTCTCGCGGGTTTCCCGCCCCTCGCCGTCTGCGAGCCAGGGCGGCCCCCAGCCGCGCGTATCATCGCCGGCACCGGGCTTTTCGACCTTGATGATCTCGGCGCCGAGATCGCCGAGCATCTGCGTCGCCCACGGCCCGGCCAGAACGCGGGAGAGGTCGAGCACGCGCAGGCCGCTCAGCGCCTGGGATGCGGGTCGGTGGTTCGGCACATCGGTCATGGGCGCCCCGTGGCGATCGGCCGGAAGAGAGCCCCGGCCGAAGCGGCTTAGAGCATAAACCCGTGGGCCGGTCGACGGCGCGCCCGCCTCTGGTTCGGCCGCGAAGGCGGCATCGGCGGGCGCGAGAAGCCGGCTTGCCCGCGCCCGGCGGATCGCCGAAAAAGGCCGGATCGAGGAATCACCGTCCATCCGCCGCCGCGCCGGGGTCGAAGCCGGGGCGGGGCGCGGGTCGGCCCAGCGTCCGCCCGGGCGCATGCCGGGAGCGGGCGGCAGCGGGATGGTCAGCCTTCATGGATATCAGCGATCTTTACGACACCAGCGACGCGGTCGGCCTGGCGGATCTGGTGCGCCGCGGCGAAATCCTCCCGGATGAACTGCTGGACGAGGCCCTGCGGCGCGTGGAGCAGCTCAATCCGCGCCTCAACGCCGTCACCCTGCTGCAGGAAGGTGTCGCCCGCCGCCTCATCGCTGAGGGCCTGCCCGAGGGGCCGCTGGCCGGCGTGCCGTTCCTGCTGAAGGACCTCGGTGCCGAAGCGATCGACTTTCCCTCCAACAACGGCTCGCGGCTGTTCGCCAACACCCGCTATGCCCGGGACTCCGCCATTTATGCCCGGCTCAAGGCGGCCGGCCTCGTCACCTTCGGCCGGACCACCTCGCCGGAAGGCGGCATCGGCCCGACCACCGAGTCCGCGGTCTATGGCGGGCCGACCCGCAACCCATGGAACCCGGAGCACACCGCGGGAGGCTCCTCCGGCGGCGCGGGCGCGGCGGTCGCGGCCGGCATCGTGCCGGCGGCGCATGGCTCGGACGGCGGCGGCTCGGTGCGCATCCCCGCGTCGAGCTGCGGCCTGTTCGGCTTCAAGGCGACCCGGGCCCGGCTGCCCGACGGTCCTTATGTCGGCGAAGGCTGGGCCGGCATGGCGATCGACGGCTTCCTCACCCGCTCGGTGCGCGACACCGCCGTGCTGCTCGACGCGACCCATGGCCCCGACCTCGGCGCGCCCTATGTCGCGCCGCCGCTGGAGGCGGGCTTTTCCGCCGCGCTGGCACGCCGTGACGGCCCGCTGCGCATCGCCCTCGTCACGACCACGCTGACCGGGGCGCCCATCCATCCCGAGTGCCGCGCCGCGGTCGAGCAGACCGCGCGGCTGCTGGAAGAGCTCGGCCACCATGTGGAAGAGGCGCTGCCGGCCGCCGACACCTCCGGCATGATGGCGGCATGGACCAAGATCGTCGCCTGCGGCAGCCGGCTCTCCATCGAGAGCGCGGTGCGCCGGCGCGGCCAGCCGCTGCAGGCGGACGAGATCGAGGGCATCGCCCGCGGCGCCATGGCCTATGCCCGCACGGTAAGCGGCTCGGACTATCTGGAGGCGATCAACGCCGTCCACGCCTATGGGCGCGAGATGGCGGCCTTCTTCGAAAACCACGACATCCTGCTGACGGCCACCCTGGCGGAGCCGCCGGCGCCGCTCGGCCGCTTCAACCACACCAGCGAGGATTATGTGGACTACCGCATGGGGCCGCGCGGGGTCTTCGCCTACTCGCCCTTCACCGCCGCCTTCAACGCCTCTGGCCAGCCGGCGGCCTCGCTGCCGCTGCACTGGACCATGGACGGGCTCCCGGTCGGGGTGCATCTGGCCGCCGCCTTCGGCCGCGACGAGATGCTGCTCGGCCTGTGCGCCCGCATCGAGGAAGCGCAGCCCTGGTCCGGCCGCCGCCCGCCGCTGCGCTATGCGGCGCCGCGCTCATAGGTGAAGCGGCCGCCGCAGAGGGTGGCGGCCACCTTCATCGTGTCGATATCCTCCGGCCGGGCGGCCTCGATGTCGCCCGACAGGATCACGACGTCCGCCAGCGCACCTGGCTTCAGCACGCCCTGGCGGTCCTCGGCGAACGCGGCATAGGCGCCGTCGCGGGTGAAACCGGCGATGGCGTCGTCGAGGCTCTGGCGCTCCTGCGGCGCGTCCTCGTGGATCGGGCCGCGCATCACCGCGGTGCGGATGCCGAGCAGGGGATCGAGCGGCGCGACCGGCCAGTCGCTGGCGAAGACCAGCCGGGCCCCCGCCTCGCGCAGGGTCTGCCAGGCATAGCCGAGCTTCATCCGCTCGCGCCCGATCATGCTGAGGATGGGCTCGATGGGGTAGGCGCCCCCCGGGGCGTGGGTCGGCTGCACCGAAGCCAGCACGCCGAGTTCAGCGAAGCGCGGCAGATCGGCGGGGGCGAGGATCTCGATGTGCTCGACCCGGTGGCGGCTGTCGCGCGGTCCATTGGCGCGGCGCGCGGCCTCATAGCCGTCGAGCGTGCGGCGCACGGCGGCGTCGCCGATGGCGTGAACCGCGATCTGGAAGCCGAGCCGGTCCGCGGCGATGCAGATGGCGTCGAACTCGTCCGGCTCGAAGAAGGAGGAGCCGCGCAGGCCGGGCTTGCCGCAATAGTCCTCCAGCATGTGCGCGGTGTAGGATTCGATCACGCCGTCCATGAAGATCTTCACGAAATCGGCGGTGAGGCGATCGGAATTCCAACGCTGCCGGCGTTCCGCAGCCTGCTCCAGCGCCGCCGCGCCCATGCCCGGCAGCAGCCGGAACGGCACCCGCCCGCGCACGGTGAGCTCTCCCGCGGCCTCGATCTCGCCCAGCAGTTCGAGCTGGTAGAGATTGCCGTCCATATTGTGGAAGCCGGTGATGCCGAGCGAGGCGCAATAGGCCAGACCCTGCCGGAGAATCTCCCGGTCGACCGCGCGCTGCGCCGCCGTGGGCGGGGCGGCAGGCTCCCGGCCCAGCAGGCCGAGCATCTCGCGGCCGCCGGTCGGCGTCAGCGCCGTGAGCGGGGCGAAGGCCTCGAACTCGACGAGCTCGCCAGTGGCGAGCCCGTCCGGCCCCATCACCACCTCGCTGCCCGGCGCGGTGGCGTGGCCGTTGAGGATGCCGGCGGCGACGAGAGCCGCGGTGTTGGCCCACATGGTGTGGTGGTCGCTGGCGAACAGCGCGAGCGGGCGCGCCGGCAGGATGCGATCGAGCAGATGGCGGTCGATCGGCACGCTCGCCCCAAACATGGCATAGCCCGCCTGCTCCACCAGGAGGAGCCCGTCGCCGGGCTGCTCGGCGTTACGCCGGCGAATGGCGGAGGCGATCGGCTCGAACCCGCTTAGCCCCGCCAGGGCCAGGCTGGGGAGCTGGGCGCCGCCCGGAAACAGGTGGATGTGGCTGTCAATGAAGCCCGGCAGCACCGAGGCGCCGCCGGCATCCAGCCGGCGCACCCCCGGGCCCGCCGCAGCCGCGACCTCCGCCCGCGTGCCGACGGCGAGAATCGTCTGTCCGGCCAAGGCTATGGCCTCCGCACGCGGCCGCGCCGGGTCCATCGTGAGGAGGCGGGCATTCTCGATGATCAGGTCGGCCTGCGGCATTGATTTATTCCTCCCACGAAACTTCTTCCCGTATGGGAATAACCCTTAAGCCCCCCCTTGCTCCCCGCCAAGCCGGCTCATAGGCTGACCGCGTCGGCGAAAGGAACCCTCGCATAGGGGGTTACGGTGGCGTCGGCAGAACGGCATGGGTGCAGAGTATGGCGGAGCCGGCCAGGCCACAGGACACGCGGAACGCCATCGAGGCCCGGGGCATCGTCAAGGAGTTCGGCCAGGGGCCGAGCGCGCTGCGTGCCCTCGACAACGTATCGATCTCCATTCGCGAGAATGAGTTCTTCACGCTGCTCGGACCCTCCGGCTGCGGCAAGACCACGCTGCTGCGGATGATCGCCGGCTTCGAATACCCGACCGAGGGCGCCATCCTGCTGCATGGCGAGGACATCGCCGGCCTGCCGCCCTTCCGGCGGCCGATCAACACCGTGTTCCAGAGCTACGCGCTGTTTCCCCACCTGTCGGTCTGGGACAACGTGGCCTTCGGCCTCCAGATGCTGGGCCGGCCGCGGGCCGAGATCGACGCCCGCGTCGCCGCCATGCTGAAGCTGGTGCGGATGGAAGAGCTGGCGAAGCGCCGCACCGACCAGATTTCCGGCGGCCAGGCCCAGCGTGTCGCGCTCGCGCGCGCCCTCGCCCCCAGCCCGAAGGTCCTGCTGCTCGACGAGCCGCTCTCCGCGCTCGACTACAAGCTGCGCAAGGAGATGCAGATCGAGCTGAAGCGCATGCAGCACGAGACCGGCATCACCTTCGTGTTCGTCACCCACGACCAGGAAGAAGCGCTGACGATGTCGGACCGCATCGCGGTGATGTCGAAGGGCAAGGTGCTGCAGATCGGCTCGCCCTGGGACATCTACGACCGGCCGGCCGACCGTTTCGTCGCCGACTTCATCGGCGAGACCAATTTCCTCGCCGCCTCCGTCACCGGCTTTGCCGAAGAGCGGGTCAAGGTGAGGCTGTCCTCGGGCGCCGAAATCCCGGCGACGCTGGCCGATGGCGCGCGGCCCGGCGGCAACGTCACCGTCGTGGTCCGGCCGGAACATGCCCGCGCGGTGAAGACCGGAGGCCACCTCACGGGGGTGGTGGAGAACGTGGTCTATTTCGGCACCGATACCCACATCCACATCCGGCTGGCCGGGGGCGAGGCGTTCATGGTGCGCCAGCAGAACGCCCGGGCGCAGTCCTGCGGCTTTTCGGTCGGCGACGCGGTGGGGGTCGAGATCGCGGCGGACGCCGCCCAAGTGCTGCGGGACTGACCATGGCCAGCGCCGCCGAAAACGCCCGACGTCACCAGCGCGAGGAGGTCCGCCGGCGCTGGCTGCTGTCGGCTCCGGCCTTGCTCATCATCCTCATCGCCGCCACCGGCCCGCTCCTCGTCATGCTGGCCTATTCCTTCATGGCCAAGGGCGACTATGGCGACGTGAAGTTCGGCCAGTTCTCGCTCGACGGCTGGTTCTCCGTGCTGTTCCAGCGCGACATGTTCGACGACACGGTGACGCTTGCGGACGCGCACCTCTCGATCCTGTGGCGCTCGCTGCGGCTGTCGCTGATCACGACGCTGGCCACCCTCGCGCTGGGCTTTCCCACCGCCTATTTCATCGCCACGCGGCCGCGCCACACACGCGAGATCTGGGTGTTCCTCGTCACCATCCCGTTCTGGACCAACCTCCTGATCCGCACCTTCGCGATGCAGCAGGTGATCCGCAACGAAGGCATCCTCAACAACACGCTCCGGGCGCTCGGCATCATCGATGAGCCGCTGCCGATCATGTACACCGACTGGGCCATCCTGTTCGGCATGGTCTATGTGTATCTCCCGCTCATGGTGCTGCCGCTCTATGCCAGCATGGAGAAGCTGGACTTCCGGCTGATCGAGGCGGGCTACGACCTTTATGCCGGCCGGCTGGCGGTGCTGCGCCGGATCATCATCCCGCTGGTGAAATCCGGCATTGTCGCCGGCTCCATCCTGGTCTTCATCCCCTCGCTCGGCGCCTATGTCATTCCCCGCGTGCTCGGCGGCGGCAAGAACATGATGCTCGGCAACCTGATCGAGCTGCAGTTCGGCTCGGGCCGGAACTGGCCGCTGGGCGCCGCCATCTCCATCACGCTGATGGCGCTGGTGATGGTCGCGCTGCTGG
>CAZIXP010000039.1:0-20245 GCA_964543245.1 uncultured Starkeya sp. | reverse complement strand
GTCTATGTGCGCAACGCCGCGAAGGGGGGAGCCCATCATGGCTAGCCGCTTCGACGTCCGCTCCCAGCCCGGCTTCGCCACCGTGGCGATGTTCACCTTCGTGCTGCTCTACCTGCCGATCGTGACGCTGGTCGCCTATGCCTTCAACGCCAGCGAGTCCGTCACCGTCTGGGGCGGGTTCTCGCTGCGCTGGTTCACGCAGGCCGCGCAGAACGCGGCGGTGCAGGATGCGGCCTGGCGCTCCTTCGTCATCGCCCTGAGCGCCGCCACCATGGCCACCATCGCCGCCACCATGGCCGCGATCGCCACCACGCGCACCGAGCCCTATCGCGGCCTGGCGGCGAAATACGCCTTCATCAACCTGCCGCTGATGGTGCCGGAGATCGTCACCGCGGTGGCGCTGCTGATCGTGTTCTCGCGGGTGAAGGTGTGGACCGGCTATTCCGGGCTGGGCTACCTCATTCTCGCCCACACCGCCTTCTGCATCCCCTTCGCCTATCTGCCGATCCGGGCGCGGCTGGAGGGCATGGACGGCTCGCTGGAGCGGGCCGCCGCCGACCTCTACGCCACGCCCTGGATGGTGTTCCGCCGGGTGACGCTGCCGCTGCTGCGGCCGGGCATCATCGCCGGCTTCATGCTCGCCTTCGTCATCTCGCTCGATGACGTCGTCATCACCGAATTCGTCAAATCGGGCGGGCAGGACACGCTGCCCACCTATATGCTCGGGCAGATCCGCCGTGCCGTGACACCGGAGGTCAACGCCATCGCCACGGCGTTCCTCGCGCTGTCGATCCTGATCGTGACGGCATTCTTCTTCATCAACCGCAAGAAGACGTGAAAACCGAAACCGGAGTGGGAACATGAACTGGAAGATCTCGATCGCCGGCGCGGCGATAGCCTTCCTGGGGCTGGCGGGCAGCGCCGCCGCCGAGGGCGCGCTCAACATCTACAACTGGGGCGACTACACCAGCCCCGAGCTGATCAAGAAGTTCGAGCAGAAATACAACGTCAAGGTCACCGTCACCGACTACGACTCCAACGACACCGCCCTTGCCAAGGTGCGCGCCGGCGGCCATGGCTTCGACATTGCGGTGCCCTCGGCCAACTACATGCCGATCTGGATCAACGAAGGTCTTCTCCTCGAAGCCCGCCCGGACCAGATGGACAACTTCAAGAATGTCGACGAGCGTTGGGTGAATGTGCCGTGGGACCCCGGCCGGCACTATTCCGTGCCGTGGCAGTGGGGCCTGAGCGGCATCGGCATCAACAAGAAGGCCTATAGCGGCGACATCAACACCTCGGCGATCTTCCTCGATCCGCCGAAGGAGCTGATCGGCAAGATCAATGTCGAGCCGGAGATGAACGACGTGCTGTTCGCCACGATCCGCTATCTCGGCGGCGAATGGTGCACCACGGACAAGGAGCTGCTGAAGAAGGTCCGCGACAAGCTGATCGAGGCCAAGCCGAAATGGCTCGCCATGGATTACAGCGTGACCGAGAAGCTGCCTTCCGGTGACTATGCCGCCGTCTATTACTGGAACGGCGCCATCCTGCGGTCGCGGCTGAAGAACCCGGACATCGCCTTTGGCTACCCGAAGGAAGGCTACCCGGTGTTCATGGACAGCGCGGTCATCCTCAAGGACGCCAAGAATGTCGAGAACGCCAAGCTGTTCCTGAACTTCATCATGGAGCCGGAGAACGCCGCGCTGATTTCCGGCTTCGCCAAATACGCGAACGGCATCAAGGGCTCGGACAAGTTCATGCCGCCGGAGATGAAGGACGCGCCCGAGCTGGTGGTGCCCCCGCAGTTCGAGAAGGCCGGGGAGTTCCTCGCCACCTGCGCGCCGGATGTCGCCCAGCTCTACGCCCGCATCTGGACCGACGTGAACAAGTGATGCGACCTGGCGGGTCGCCGCTGTGCGGCCCGCCACCTTGCCTGCACATGGCCGGACCGGCACCGGCGGGAGGCCCTGCTTGTCCCTGATGGACCTGACCGCGACGGAGCTGTCGCGTCTCGTCGCCGCCCGCGCGGTGAAACCCTCCGACATCATGGCCGCCTATCTGGCGCGGCTCGCCGCGGCGAACGGGGCGATCAACGCCATCGTGTCGCCGCGCGACCCCGACGCCCTGATGGCCGAGGCCCGCGTGCTCGACGATGCCCCGCCGCGCGGCTGGCTGCACGGGCTGCCCCTGGCGGTGAAGGACCTCGTCGCCGTGCGCGGCCTTCGCACCACCTACGGCTCGCCGCTCTACCGCGACCACGTGCCGGAGACCGACGACCTGCTGGCGGCGCGGCTGCGGGCGGCCGGAGCGATCCTCGTCGGCAAGACCAATACCCCCGAATGGGGCCATGGCAGCCACAGCTTCAACCCGGTGTTCGGCGCCACCCGCAACCCCTACGACACCAGCCGCTCCGCCGGCGGTTCCTCGGGCGGGGCGGCGGCGGCGCTCGCCGCGCGGCTGGTGCCGGTGGCGGACGGCTCCGACATGATGGGCAGCCTGCGCAACCCCGCCGCCTTCTGCAACGTCTACGGTTTCCGCCCGAGCTACGGCCTCGTTCCCGGCGACGCCGAGGGCGACACCTTCCTCGCCACGCTCGCGACGGACGGGCCGATGGGGCGGACGGTGGAGGATGTCGCGCGGCTGCTGGAGGTGATCGCCGGCGAGAACCCGGAGGTGCCGTTCGGCCGACCCGGCGAGGCCTTCGCCGACCGGCTGGAGATCGACCCGTCCGGCCTCCGGATCGGCTGGCTCGGCGACTGGGGCGGAGCCTATCATTGCGAGACGGGCATTCTCGAGCGGTGTACAGCCGGGCTCGAGGTGCTGGAAGCGCTGGGCGCGCGGGTCGAGCCGGTGGCGCCGCCCTTTCCGGCGGAAGAGCTCTGGCGGGCCTGGCTGCACCTGCGCGGCTTTCTCAATGCCGGCAGCAAGGGCCCGCTCTGGGATGCCCCGGAACGGCGCGCCCTGCTGAAACCGGAGACCCGGTGGGAAATCGAATCCGGCCGCGCCATCACCCCCGCCCAGCTCTACGCCGCCAGCGGGGTGCGCTCGCGCTGGTACGGTGTCGCGGCGGGGCTGTTCCGCCGCTACGATCTGCTGGTGATGCCCTCGGCGCAGGTGTGGCCCTTCCCGGTGGACTGGCGCTGGCCGCAGGCGATCGAGGGCCACGCCATGGACACCTATCACCGCTGGATGGAAGTGGTGGTGCCCGTCAGCCTCATCGGGTTGCCCGCGCTGGCGGTGCCCTGCGGCTTCGGGCCCGGCGGCCTGCCGACCGGCATGCAGATCATCGGCCCCGTCGGCGCGGATGCCCGGGTGCTGGCGCTCGGCGAACAGTATCACCGCGCCACAGGCTGGCCGCAGAAGAGGCCGCCTCCCTCCACCTGAGGCTGCGGCCGGCCGGGTGGCGCGGGACCAGCTGCTCGGGTCGGCGACGGCGCGGCGTGGCAGAGCCCGCCGCGCCATGGGCCTATGCCACCTCCGGCAGGCGATCGAGATAGGTGTCGAGCGTGATGGGGTAATCGCGCACCCGCACGCCCGTGGCGTTGTAGATGGCGTTGGCGATCGCCGCGCCCACCCCGCACAGGCCGAGCTCGCCGACCCCTTTCGCCTTCATCGGCGAGGAAATCGGGTCGGTCTCGTCGAGGAAGATCACCTCCTGGTGCGGGATGTCGGCATGCACCGGCACCTCATAACCCGCCAGGTCGTGGTTGACGAAGAAGCCGCGCCGGGTGTCGACGGCCAGATGCTCCATCAGCGCCGCGCCGGCGCCCATCGTCATCGCGCCGATGACCTGGCTGCGCGCCGATTTCGGGTTGAGGATGCGCCCGGCGGCGCAGACCGCCAGCATGCGCCGGATCCGCGCCTCCCCCGTCGCGCTGTCCACTGCCGCCTCGACGAAATGAGCGCCGAAGGTGGATTGCTGGTAGGTCTCGCCGAGATCGCCATATTCGATGGCGTCCTCGGCCACGATCTCACCCTCGGCGGCCGCCGCGCCGAGCGGAACCACCCGGTTGCCACCGCGCACCTCGCCGTCGACAAAGGCAGCGTCGGCCGAATTGAAGCCCAGCCGGCGGGCGATCTCCTCCCGCAGTTTCACGCAGGCGGCATAGACGCCGGCGGTGGCGTTGTTGGCGCCGAACTGGCCACCCGAGCCGGCCGAAACCGGAAAGCGTGAATCACCCAGCCGCACCGTCACCCGATCAACCGGCACCCCCATCATCTCCGCCGCGGTCTGGGCGATGATGGTGTAGCTGCCGGTGCCGATATCGGTCATGTCGGTCTCGACCGTGACGCCGCCGCCGGCATCGAGCCGCACCCGGGCGGCGGAGGTCATCGAGAGGTTGTTGCGGAAGGCGGCCGCCATGCCGACGCCCACCAGCCAGCGCCCCTCGCGCCGCGCGCCGGGACGCGGGTCACGCCCGCTCCAGCCGAAGCGCTCCGCCCCGAGGCGCAGGCACTCGACAAAGGGCCGCGCCGAGAAGGGCCGGCCCGGCTTTTCCGGGTCGACCAAGGTGTCGTTGCGGATGCGGAATTCCACCGGATCGATGCCCAGCTTTTCCGCCATCTCGTCCATGGCGATCTCGAGCGCCATCATGCCCGGGGCCTCGCCCGGCGCCCGCATGGAATTTCCCTCCGGCAGGTCGAGCACCGCCAGCCGCATCGCGGTCAGCCGGTTGGCGCCGGCATAGAGCAGCCGGGTCTGGTTCACGGCGGTCTCGGGGCCGCCCCCCGGCAGATCGCCGGACCAGCTTTCATGGGCGATGGCGGTGATGTCGCCCTCCCGCGTGGCGCCGAGGCGGATGCGCTGCACGGTGGCGGGACGATGGGTGGTATTGTTGGGCACCAGCGGCCGATGCAGCGCGACCTTGACCGGCCGCCCCGCTGCCCGGGCACCCAGCGCCGCCAGCAGCGCATCCGCCCGCAGGAACAGCTTGCCGCCGAAGCCGCCGCCGATGAAGGGCGAGACCACCCGGACATTCTCCTTCGGGATGCCGAGCGTCTTGGCGAGATCGCTGGTCCACCAGTCGATCATCTGGCTGGAGGTCCACAGCGTGAGCCGCTCGCCCTCCCACTGCGCGAGGGAGGCGTGGGGCTCCATCATCATGTGGGACTGGTCGGGGGTGGTGTAGGTGGCGTCAAGCGAAACCGGCGCCTGCGCGAAGGCGGCGGCGAAGTCGCCGACGCTGGTGTCGACCGGCCCGGTGAGTTCGCTCGCGTCCGGCTTTGCCGCCGAACCCCTGGCTGCGCGGAGGTCGAAGGCGCCCGGCTCGGCGATATACTCGACCCGCACCAGCTCGGCGGCGGCGCGGGCCTGCTCGAAGGTCTCCGCCACCACCAGCGCCACAGCCTGGTGGTAGTGCTGGATCTGCGGTCCGCCGAGCAGGGTCGCGGTGTTGCGGTCTCCCTTGCCCAGCGGGCCGGCATTGGCGGCGGTGACGATGGCGAGGACGCCGGGAGCGCGCTCGGCGGCCGCGACGTCCATCGCGGCGATGCGACCCTTGGCGATCCGGGCGCCGACGACATGGCCATAGGCGACGTTTTCCACCTCGCCATGGTGCTCATAGGCGTAGGGTGCGGTGCCCGTGGTCTTCAGCGGGCCGTCGATCCGGTCGATCGGCTGGCCGACCACCTTCATCGCGTCGATGGGATTGATCGTGGCGGGCGTGTCGAACTTCATGGCTCAGCCTCTCGCTTCCGCCAGCACCGAGCCGAGCGTGCGCTCGACCAGCGTGACCTTGAACGCATTGTCACGGGTGGGCCGCGCCCCGGCGAGAAGACGCTCGGTCACGGCACGGGCGCCGCGCGGCAGCTCGGGCTCGGCCTCCTCGACCCGCCACGGCTTATGGGCGACGCCGCCTACGGCGACGCGGCCGGTGCCGTCGGGCTGGACCACCGCGGCGACGGAGACCAGCGCGAAGGCATAAGACGCGCGGTCGCGCACCTTGCGGTAGATGTGCCGGCCGCCGAGCGGGGCGGGCAGCACCACCGCGGTGATCAGCTCGCCGGGCTGCAGCGCGGTTTCGATGTGCGGGGTCTCGCCCGGCAACCGGTGGAAATCGGCCATCGGGATGCGCCGGGTGGCGCCGTCCGCCAGCACGGTCTCCACCACCGCGTCGAGAGCCCGCAGCGCGACCGCCATGTCGCTGGGGTGGGTGGCAATGCAGGCGTCGCTGGTACCGATCACCCCGAGCTGGCGGGTGAAGCCGCCGATGGCGGCACAGCCGCTGCCGGGCTGGCGTTTGTTGCAGGGCTGGGCGGTGTCGTAGAAATAGGGGCAGCGGGTGCGCTGCAGCAGGTTGCCCGCCGTGGTCGCCTTGTTGCGCAGCTGGCCGGACGCGCCGGCGAGCAGCGCCCGCGACAGCAGGGCATAGTCGCGCCGCACCCTCGGGTCAGCGGCCAGAGCGGTGTTGCTGACCAGCGCGCCGACCCGAAGCCCGCCCTCCGGCGTCGGCTCGATGGTGTCCAGCGCCAGCCCGTTGACGTCGATGAGGTGGCTCGGCGCCTCGATCTGCAGCTTCATCAGGTCGAGCAGATTGGTGCCGCCGGCGATGAAGCGCGCGCCCGGACGGCGGGCCGCGGCCCCGGCGGCTTCGGCCGGCGACGCGGCGCGTTCATAGGAAAACGGCTTCATGCGCGCCTCCCGGCAACCTCGGTGATGGCCTCGACGATGTTGGAATAGGCGCCGCAGCGGCAGATATTGCCGCTCATGCGCTCCCGCAGTTCCTCCTCGGAGAAGGCCGGCGCGGCAGCGATGTCGTGGCTGACATGGCTGGGAATGCCGGCGTCGATCTCCTTCAGCACCGCCACGGCCGAACAGATCTGGCCGGGGGTGCAGTAGCCGCACTGGTAGCCGTCGTGCCGCACGAAGGCGGCCTGCATCGGGTGCAGGTCCTCCGGCGTCCCCAGCCCCTCGATGGTGGTGATGCTGTCGCCCTGATGCATGATGGCGAGGGTCAGGCAGGCATTGATGCGGACGCCGTCGACCAGAATGGTGCAGGCGCCGCACTGGCCGTGGTCGCAGCCCTTCTTGGTGCCGGTGAGATGAAGATGCTCGCGCAGCGCGTCGAGCAGGGTGGTGCGGGTGTCGAGCTTCAGCTCGCGCGTGGTGCCGTTGACGGTGAGGCTTACCGTCTCGTGGAACGGCGGGGCGGCAAGCTCGGCGGGGCTGTCGGCATCGGGGTTCACGCCCTCTTGAGCGAAGGCGTCGCGGCTGGCGGCGCTGCCCGCGAGGGTGACTGCGCCGGCCGCGAGCACGTCGCGGCGGGACAGCCCGGGGGTGGAAAGCCTGTGCATATCGTCGTCCGATCGTTGAGACGCCAGCTTCGGCGAAGGGAGAGGGCGCGCGCTGCGGCGAGGCTTCGGCCCTGCGGCACGCGGTGTCCTGTTTTGAATGCATCCAGCCTGAATGCGTTCCCTGCGTTGCGGCATGCCAGCCGGGGCATGGGCGATACGGCCGCCGATGGCGGCGGAATTCGGCGGCGACTCGCGGCCCGATCCGCTAACCTCGCGCCATGGCCTTTCGCTTCGTTCACACCGCCGACCTTCATCTCGACTCGCCGCTCCGGTCGCTCGCGCTCCGCAACCCGGAGCTCGCCGCGCTGATCGGCGACGCCACCCGGCGGGCACTGGTCGCCATCGTCGATCTCTGTCTCGACGAGCAGGTCGACGCGCTGTTCGTTGCCGGCGATCTCTATGACGGCGACCAGACCTCGATGAAGACCGCGCGGTTTCTGGCCAGCCAGATGGAGCGGCTGCACGCGGCCGGCATCGACGTTTTCAAGGTGCGCGGCAACCACGACGCCATGTCGCGGATCACGCAGGAGCTGATCCTGCCCCCCACGGTGAAGGTGTTCGGTGGGCGGGCCGAGGCGGTGGAACTGGCGCGCGGCGGGCTCGACATCGTGGTGCACGGCCTCAGCTTCGCCCGCCCGCAGGCACCGGAAAGCCTGCTGCCCAAGTTCCGCCGGCCGGTGGCGGGCGCAGTCAATATCGGGATCATGCACACCAGCCTGGCGGGCAGCGCCGGCCATGACGTCTACGCGCCCTGCAGCGTGGCGGAGCTGCACGGCTGGGCTTCGACTATTGGGCGCTGGGCCATATCCACGCCCGCTCGCAGCATGAAGGGGCAGGCACCGTGGTCATGCCCGGCATGCCGCAGGGGCGCGACATCAACGAGGCCGGCCCCAAGACGGTCTCGCTCGTCACCCTGCGCGACGACCGCAGCCTCGCCGTCGAGGAACGTCCCATCAGCCTCGCCCAGTTCGAGCGGGTCGCGGTCGATCTCGGCGGCATCGCCTCCTGGCGCGAGGCGATCGGACGGATCGAGCAGGCGCTGGCGGCACAGCGCGAGCGCACCGTCTCCGAGCATCTGGTGGCGCGGCTGTCGCTCGGCGGCACCACCCCGCTGGCATGGCGGCTGCGGCGCGACCGCGACCTTCTGCTGGCCGAGGCGGAGCAGCGCGCCGAGCGCCTCGGCCGGACCTGGATCGACAAGATCGAGCTGGTGACCACCGCGACCACCGCCGCCGCCCCCGGCAGCGCCGCCGATCCCCTCGTCGAGCTGCGCGGCGTGATGCGGTCCGACATCGTCGGCCGTCATGCCATCCGCGAGGCGGTGCGGGAACTGGCCGAGACCGTGCGTGATGACCTTCCACCCGAGGCACGCGGCTTCGGCGGTGACGACGAAGCCGGCTTCGAGGCCTTTCTCACCCGACTGCTGGAGGAGGGGTCGGACGAGGTGATGGCCCGCCTCGCGCCCGGCGGCGAGGACGCGTGATGCGGCTGCGCCGGCTCGACCTCACCCGCTACGGCAAGTTCACCGACGAGAGCCTCGATTTCGGCCCGCGCCGCGACGGCGAGCCTGACCTGCACATCGTCTACGGGCTGAACGAGGCAGGAAAATCCACCGCGCTGTCGGGCTATCTCGACCTGCTGTTCGGCATCGAGGAGCGCAGCCGCTACAATTTCCTCCACCCCTACAGCGCGATGGAGATCGGCGCGGTGCTGGAGGCGGGCGAGGAGGCGCGGGAGCTGAAGCGGGTCAAGCAGCGCAGCGGCTCGCTGCGCGACGCCGGCGGCCAGCCGGTGAACGAGGCGTGGCTGGGCGCGGCGCTGGCCGGGCTGACGCGCGAGTCCTACCGCCTGATGTTCTCGCTCGACGACCAGACGCTGGAAGACGGCGGCAACGCCATTCTCGAGAGCCGCGGCGACCTCGGCGAGCTGCTGTTCTCCGCCAGCGCCGGCCTCGCCGATCTCGGCCGCCGGCTGGAGGAGATCGGCACCGACGCCGACGCCATCTTCCGCAAACGCGCCAGCTCCACCGCCATCGCCGCGCTGAAGCGCCGGCTTGCCGAGCTGAAGACCCAGCGCGAGGCGATCGACGTGCAGGCCTCCGCCCACGCGACCCTTACGGCGCAATGGACCAAGGCCGGGCAGGCCTATGACGAGGCGGTCCGCCTGCGGGCCGCGGCCCGCACCCGGCGCGATGAGCTCGACCGCCTGCTGCGGGCGCTGCCGCTGGCGCGGGAGTTTCACCGTCTCGCCGCCGACCTCGCGGGGCTCGAGGGCCTGCCCCGCCCGCCGGGCCACTGGGCCGCCGAGCTGCCCCGGCTGATGGATGCCGACGCCCGCCAGCAGACCCAGCTCGCCGGCCTCGACGGCCGGCTGGAGCGCCTTGCCGAAGACATCGAGGGTATCGTGCTCGACACCCCGGTTCTGGCGCTCGGCGAGCGGATCGAACGGCTCGGCGAGAGCGCCGCCCGCTTCCGCGGTGCCGAGGACGATCTGCCCAAGCGCCGCGCCAGCCTCGCCAGCCTGCAGGGCGGCATCGACGCGCTGCTGAATGCGCTCGGCCGCCCCGGCGAGCCGGACCCGGCCCGGCTCGTCCTGCCGGCCGCCACCATCGGCAGCGTGCGCAACCTGATCGAGCAGCGCTCGGGCCTCGCCGCGGCCCATGATGCCGCCGCCGCCGAGGCCGAGGCCGCCGCTGCGGCGGTGGAGGCGGCGCGGGACGAGCTCGCCCGGCTTGGCGCCCCGCCGCCGGACGACGCCGGCCGCAGTGCCACGCTGCGGGCGACCATCAACCGCCTGCGCCAGAGCGACCTTGCCGCCCGCCTCCATCTGGCCGAGCGCGAGCTGCCATCGAGCCGGCGCCGGCGCGACGAGGCGCTGGCGGCCCTTTCACCCTGGGCTGGCGACCCCGCGGCGCTGCAGGCGATCGAGATGCCGGAGGCGGCCCGCATCGAGCACTGGCGCGCCCGGCTGGCGACGCTGGATGGCCAACGCGCCACCCATCGCAACCGCCTGCGCGACCTCATCACCCAGCAGCGCGAGCAGGAGGCGCGGATCGCGGCGCTGGAACGGGCGGCGGGCGCCATCGACGACGCCCGGGCAGCGGCGCTGCGCGCCGAGCGCGATGCCGCCTGGCAGCTCCACCGCGCCCGGCTGGACATCGCCAGCGCCGCGACCTTCGAGGCGCGGATGCGGGAGGCGGACCATGTCGCCGACCAGCGCCTCGCCCGCGCCGACGATGTCGCCGAACTGCGCAGCCTCGCCGCGGCCCATGCCCTCATCCGGGCGCAACACGACCGCGAGGGAGAACTCCTCGCCGAGGTTGACGCCGCGCTCGATGCGCTCGATGCGCAGATACGGCGCAGCCTGCCTTTTGCCCTCCCGGCAGGGGACGATACCGCACAGGCCCTCACCCGGCTCGAGCGCTGGAGCCGCCTGCGCGAGACCGCGCTCGCCGCTCACGAGGTCTGGCGCACCGCGCAGGACACCGCCGAGGCGACCCGCGCCGAGACCGAGCGCGAGCGCACCCGGCTCGCCGCGTGGCTGGCGGACGCCGACGACACCGCCGCCGCGCCGCTCCCGGTCCTCATCGAGCGGGCCGACGCCATGCTGGCGAAGGCGGCCGAACAGCGCCAGGCACGGGAGACGGCGGAACGGCGGCTGCGCGATCACGAGCGCGACCTTGCCGCCCGCCACCGTGCCGCCGCGGCGGCCGCGGCGGCCATGGAGGAGTGGCAGGCGCGCTGGAACGCCGCTCTGGCGCCGACCTGGTTCGCCGGCCGGGCCGACGACATCGGCGCCGTGCGCGCGGTGCTCGACGCGCTCGCCAGCCTTGCCGCCGAGCTGCCCAAGCGGACGGACATGCAGCACCGCGTCGATACCATGGAGCAGGACCGGCAGGCCTTCGCCGCCGAACTCGGCGCCCTGTTCGCCGATCTCGGCGAGCCGCTCGACGCCGATGCCATGCTGCCCGCGGCCCGGGCGCTGGCGCGCCGCCTCGACCACGCCCGGCAGGAGCTCGGCCGCCGCCGCGACCGGGAGGCCGAGCACGCCCGGCTGCAGGCCGAGCGCGAGGCGCTCGCCGCGGACATGGCGGTCCATGACAGCCGCAAGGCCGAGCTCCTCGCCTTCTTCGGCGCCGGCGACCTGCTGGAGGTGGGGCAGGCGCTGGCCGCCTGTGCCGCGCGCGACCGGCGCGAGCTCGACCATGCCGGCCTTGCCGCCCGCATCGCCGCGGAACTTCAGGCGGAGAGCCTCGACGAGGCGCTGCACGAACTCGCCGGGCTCGATCCCGCCGCGTTGGCGCAGGAGAGCGCCGAACTGACCGGCCGGATCGAGGACCTCGACGAGCGGGTGAAGCAGCTCTTCGCCGAACAGACCCGGGCCGCCGACCGTCTCGATGCCATTGGCGGCGACGACGCGGCGGCGCGGCTGGAGGCCGAGCGGCGGACCGTGCTGCTCGACATGGAAGAGCACGCCCTGCGCTTCCTGCGCCTGAAGACCGGCGGTCTGGTGGCCGGGGAGGCGCTGCGGGCCTATCGCGACCGCCACCGCAGCTCGATGATGGAGCGGGCGTCCGACGCCTTCCGCCTGATCACCCGGGATGCCTATTCCGGTCTCACCGCACGCCCGGACGGGGGTCGCGAGACGCTGATCGGCCTCACCGCCGCCGGCGCCTCGAAGCTCGCCGCCGACATGTCCAAGGGCACCCGCTTCCAGCTCTATCTCGCGCTGCGGCTGGCGGGCTACGAGGAATTCGCCGCGGTGCGGCCTTCCGTGCCGTTCGTGGCCGACGACATCATGGAGACCTTCGACGAACCGCGGTCGGAGGAGGTGTTCCGCCTCTTCGCCCGGATGGCGCGGAGCGGGCAGGTGATCTACCTCACCCACCACCGGCATCTCTGCGAGATCGCGCAGCGTGTCGCCCCGCAGGCGCGCATCCACGCCCTTTCCTGACACCGCCCCTTGTTCTGCCCCACGGAAGGGCGATAGGCGGGTGAGACCGCTCCGAGAGGCCCGCCCATGATTCCCTGGTCCCTCCTCGACACCGCGAAAGTGCCCGGTGGCTTCGGCGACCTCCGGCTGATGAAGCGGGGCGAGGAATTCTCCATCATGACCGGCGCCACCGAGCTGATGAACAGCCGCCTCAGCGGCTCGGAAAAGGCGCTGGCCGATCTCGCCTGCGACCGGCTGGGCGGGCGGCCGGCGCCGCGGCTGCTCATCGGCGGCCTCGGCATGGGGTTCACCCTGCGGGCGGCGCTGGCCCGGCTCGGCGCGCAGGCGGAGGTCCGGGTGGCGGAGCTGGTGCCGGCCGTCATCGCCTGGGCCCGCGGGCCGATGGCCGCGCTTTTCGACGGCTGCCTGGACGATCCCCGCGTTGTCCTGCTGGAAGGCGATGTCGGCGGCTTCATCCGCGAGGGCCGGCAGGTCCATGATGCGATCCTGCTCGATGTCGACAATGGCCCCGGTGGACTCACCCGCGCCGCCAATGACGGTCTCTACGACCCCGGCGGCCTTGCCGCCGCCCATGCGGCGCTGCGGCCCGGCGGGCTGCTGCTGGTGTGGTCCTCCGCCCCCGACCGCGACTTCACGCAGCGCCTGCGCCGGGCGGGCTTCGCCGTGGAAGAGGTGCGGGTCCGCGCCAACGGAAAGGGCGGCGGCGCCCGCCACATCATCTGGGTTGCCACCCGCGGCGGCCCCATCCCGGCCGAACCCCGGCCGCGACGCTGATCCCCCCAGCCGCACCGCGGCCGCGACTCTGAACCCCTGCCCTGCCCGGCGGACTGCAAGCGCAGCAAGGAGATACCACCCCTGGAAACCGCCCTCTATCTGCCGGTCAAGCGCTTCCTGGAAGGGCTGGGTTTCGCCGTGAAGGGCGAGATCGCCGGCTGCGACCTCGTCGCGCTCTCGCCTGACGCCACGCCGATCGTGGTCATCGGCGAGATGAAGCTCGCCTTCAATCTGGAGCTGGTGCTTCAGGCGGTCGACCGCGCCGCGGCCTGCGACGAGGTGTGGCTGGCGGCGCGCGCCTCGCGGCGGGGCAACGGGCGCGAAGCCGATGCCCGCTTCCGCAATCTCTGCCGGCGGCTCGGCTTCGGCATGCTGTCGGTGTCGGAAGCCGGGGAGGTGGCCGTGCTGGTCTCCCCCGTCGCCCCCATGCCGCGCAAGGACCCGCGGCGCCGCTCCCGGCTGGTGGAAGAGCACCGGCGGCGCCAGGGCGACCCGGCCCTGGGCGGCATGTCGCGCCGCCCGATCATGACCGCCTATCGCCAGCAGGCGCTGACCTGTGCCGCCGCGCTCGCCACCGGCCCCGCCCGCCCACGCGACCTGCGGGAGCGGGCGCCCCGGGCGGCGACCATCCTGCGCGACAATGTCTATGGCTGGTTCGAGCGCACCGGGCGCGGCGTCTATGCCCTCACCCCGGCGGGGCATGAGGCGCTGGCGCGCTGGCCGCAGCCGGCGGCCGGGGAAGCCGCAGCCGGGACCGAGGACCCGCCGGCCGCGCCGCCCAAGGCCGGCGACGACCCGTCGCCGTCATGACCGGCGCCACGTTCCATTCCCGGGAGGCGGCGCCGGCGTGACCGTTTCACGGCACCGCCATGATGAAGCGCGGCCCGGCGGGAACCGCAACCCGGCCGGTGACGCTCCCGGTGCCGATATCGACCGCCACCGCCGCATCCTCCGCCCACGCCGCCACCACGGCCTGGCCACCGGCCAATGCGGCGACGCCTTCGGGAAAGCCGCCCACCCGGCTGCGGGAGAGCACACGTCCGCCCGCGGCGTCCAGCACCGCGAGATCGCCGCCCTGCTGGTTCGCGACGACGATGTGCCCGCTTCCGGAATCCACCGCGACGCCATACGGCATCAGCCCAACGCGCGGGCGCGAGACTTCCGTCCGTGTCGCGGTATCGATGACCGAGAGGTCGCCGCTGCGCACATTGGCGACATAAAGCCGGGACCCGTCCGGCGACAGCGCCAGCGCGAACGGCGCCCGCCCGACAGGCACGCTCGCCACCCGGCTCAGCGTGGCGAGATCGACGACGCTCACCGCGTCGCTCTCACGGTCCGCCGTATAGGCGAGGCCGCGCATCTCATCGACCGCAAGGCCGGCAGGCGCGTGCCCGACGGCGACACGGCCGCTTTCCCGGCCGGTCTCGGCATCCAGCCGTAGCAGCACATTGGCACTCCAGTCGGTGACCAGCAGGCTCGTGCCGCCCGCTGCGACCGCGATGCCGAAGGGCTCCGCGCCGACCCGGAAGGTTGCGTCCACCCTGCCGGCGGCGCGGTCGATCCGCGAGACGAGGCCGAGATCGGGGTGAGTGACGAACAGCCGGCGGCCATCGGGCGAGGCGGCGACCGCTGCCGGCACCCGTGCCAGCGCCACCGTTCCCACCGCCCGCAGCGTCGCCACATCGATCAGGGTAAGGCGGGCGGCCTGCTGCGAGACCACCGCCGCCAGCACCGGCCGCGCCGCGGGCTCCGCCGCGCCGGCACGCGGGCCGGCGCCGAGCAGCGCCAACGCCGCCGCGAGGAGGACGCTGCGCACCGGCCCGGCCGGAGCACGGCCCGCGCCGACCTGCCGTGATGGCGCGCCCCGCTGCGGGACCCGCCAGCGGCCGCCGGGCCTCACGGTGCCGTCACCTTCGCCTTCAGCCCTTCGAGGCCGGCGCGGAAGAAGGCCGACATCGCGGCGATGGCGGCCTCGTCGTTCCGGTTCTCCGGCGGCTCATTGGTGGTGTCGGCGCGGTAGAGGCGCGCGATCCACACGACCTCGCTGCCGCCGGGCGCCTCCTTCACCTGGATGTCCGCGGAATAGAAGCTCACCGGCAGCGCCTCCACATTTTCCCGGGACAGGCGATAGGCATAGCGCCGCTCGGCGGCGCTGTAGTCGTCGAGCCCGTCGGTGATCTCGCCGGTCTCGAGCGTCAGCACGCGCTCGGCGCCGGGCGCATCACCCCCGGTCGCACTGGCCCGCTTCACCATCGGATGCCAGCCGGCAATGCCGCCGAAGGCGCCGAGCACCTTCCACACCGCCTCCGGCGTGGCGGGAATGACGATGCTCTCCTCCACCTTCTGCGGCGTGGGTCCATGGGCGTCGGCGGGGCCGAAGCAGGCGAAAGTCAGCAGCACGGCGACGAGAAGCCTCTCGATCATGGGCGGGCGATTCCTTCAGATGTGACGGATGCTGATGTGACGGATGCAGATGTGACGGATGGAGGTGTGACGGGTGGAGGCAGGGGAGCCGGCGGCCGGCCGCGCGGCCACGCATAGGCCAGCACCAGCGCCAGCAGCGCGAGCGCCGCCGGCAGCGGGTAGGTCTGCGCCAGCGCGCGCACCGGCCGGGCCCCGGTCGCCGCCATCACCGCGGCCGGCAGATCGGCGGGCGCCTCCAGCCGCGCATAGCCAAGGCCGAGCTGGGCGGCGAGCGCGCGCAGATGCTCCTCGCGCAGCGCGCTCAGATGTTCCGTGCCGGACGCGGCCTCCGCCCCCCACGGGGCGTTGCGCGGATTGTAGCCCGGCCGGCTCTCCGCATCCGCCGGCGGGGGACCGGAGCGGTTTTCCTGCGGCACGTCGGCTTCGGCATAAAAGCCGGTTTCGTGGCCATCCTCGTCGAATTTGGGGATCGGCGCGGGATCGGGGCCGCCGACGCCGACCAGAAGGCCCTGCACCGGCGATCCCGCGCGCTCGAACGGCGGCAGCCCGGAGGCCGGCAGCGGCGGCGCCTCGTGGCCATCGGTGAGGAAGACGAGGTCGGCCTTCAGCGCCTGCGCCAGCTCCCAGCCGGATTGCGCCCCGCGCGCGACATAGCTGTCGCCCTCCCAGGCCATGCGCCAGTCCAGCGTCGCAAGCTCGGCATCGAGCGGGGCGAAGTTGCCGCAGACCTCCGCCGGCTCGAACAGCAGGAAGCTGCGGCGCTCGGTGAAGACGGCAAGCCCGACGCGCGACTGGCAGGGCAAGGTGGCGAGCAGCGCGCGCAGGGCGCGCTTCGCCGCGTCCAGCCGCGATTCGGGCCGGCCGTCGAACGCATAGTCCCGCACATTCATGCTGCCGGTGATGTCGAGCACCAGCAGCAGGTCGCGGGCGCTGCGGGTCAGCTCGACCCGGGGCGCCAGAAGGGCGGCGACGGTGGCAGCCAGCGCCGCCGCCAAGAACCCGAACCGGCGATCGAGCCCGATGCGGCGGCTCATGGCAGACCCTTGGGAATGCCGGGAAGGTCGGTCCACAGCCGTTTGGCGGCGTCGGGAGGCGGCTCCTCGCCCTCCTGATCGAGCTGGGGGAAGTCGCGCACCAGCCGCATCGCGATGTCGAGATTGTACTTGGCGTCCCAGAACTGCGGGTCGATCAGCAGGGCGCGGCGGTAGCTGTCCTTGGCGAGGCGGACCAGCGGGATGGCAGGGTCGATCTGCCCGACCTCAAGATGCTCGAAAGCCTTGCGCAGCCGTGCATTTGCGGTGTCGTACAGCGCCGCCGCGGCCTGCGCCGGGGAGCCCTGCGCCACCACCGCGGCCAGCACCGGGCGGGCCTCGTCGAGGCGGTCGCGCCGCAGCAGGAAGTGGAGCCGGGCCATCGCCGCCGCCGGGCCGGCGCCGGCGGCGAGCGGGAGATCGGTGCCCGCCGCCAGCGCCCGGATGGCGGCATTGTCGCGCGCCGCGACCACCAGCCGCCATCCGGCAAGGGCGGCCCCGGCCAGCGCCACTGCCAGCACCGCGACGCTCGTCCACAGCAGCAGCCGCCGCGTGGAAAGCCGCGGGAGCCGGCGGGCAAGGCGCGGCGGCGCGGGGGTGACGACATCGGGCGCGCTCATGCGGCGAGCCTCCGGGCACCGGACGATTCCCCCGTCTCGGCAAGGGGATGCGGGCGCCGGGCCAGCGGCCGCTCCGCCGCCTTGGCGAGGAGCAGCAGCGCCAGCGCGACGGCGGCGGCGGCCAGCAGCGGCGGGGCAAAGTCGCGCCGCGGCACCGGCTCGATGTAGCGCAGCGGCCGGGTTTCCTGCCGGTCGATCTCGGCGATGGCCTGCCCCACCGCCTCCGGGCTGCCCGCCTCGAACGCCCGGTAGGGCACGCCAAGGCTTTGAAGAAACAGGTGAAGATGCCGCTCCGGGTTGGCTTGGGGGGTGTTCTCGCCGGGCGGCGGCGCCTCGAAGATGCCGCGGGCGCCGCGCGAGCGCAGGAACAGCCAGTAGAGATGCACCGGGCTGCGGGCCACCGCATCGCGCAGCGCCTCCTGCACCTTGCGGTCGATCAGCGCCGCGCCGTCCGACACCAGCACGATGGCGCGGGACGCCTCGTCGCTGTCGCTGCCGAAGCTCGCGAGGGCGAGGGCGAGGCCCCGTCCGACATCGGTGAAGGCGAGGCCGGGGCGGTCGATGGCGGCGATGGCGGCGAGCACCGCGCCGTGGTGGTCGGTCAGCGGCAGCACCGGCATGGGCGCGGTCGAGAACGCCACCACGCCGATGCGGTCATTGGGCCGCCGGGTCACGAACTCCGACAATAAGCGCTTTGCTGCCAATGACTTGGACTCGCTGTCACCGGACGGCGCGCGGTCGGCGAAGGTGTTGTCCATGCTGGAGGAACGGTCGAGCAGCAGCACCACATGGGCGCCCCGCCCTTCCCGCTCCACCGTCTCGGCGCGGCGGTGGAGGCCCGCCAGCGCCAGCACCAGCGCGGCGATCGCCAGCATGCCGGACAGCCGGATCGCCCCGCCGACAGCGCGGGACAGCCGGTCCGGCGGCACTAGGGCGAGCGCCGGCACGCCCTGGCGGGCCAGCGGCGACACCGCGAGCGGCAGCAATGTCAGAAGAAGCCCAGCCAGAACAAGGGGATAGTCGACGCCCAGGGCGTCGGGCCACGGGCTTATGGGCAGCAGCGTGGACAGCGCCATCACCCTTTCCTCTCCAGCGAGGCAAGCCGCCGGGCCAGCCCCAGCACATCGGCCGCTGGCAGGCAAGCTCTTGCAGCTAAAAGGTTTTCGCCAAAGAAGGCGAGGCGCGAGGCGGCGAACAGCCGCCGGATGTCGGGCGCGGCGGCGGCAAGGGCGGGGCGGGCGGCGAGGAAGCCGTCGAGATCGTCCGCCAGCAGCCGCCGGCCGGCGCTGGCGTCGAAGGCGCGGTGCAGGTCCAGCAGCGCCGCGCCATAGGATGATGGGTGCGGTGAGGTGGACGATGTGTCCATTCCGGCGGCCGATGCGGCCGATGCGGACAGATGTCGCCGCACCCGCCGCGCCGCCGCGGCGAAGGGGCGTGAGGGCCCCGGCCGGAACGGCCACCACCGCATCTGGAAGGCCAGCGCGGCAAGGGCGAGGAGCCCCGCCCCACCGGCGGCGGCGAGCTGGGCGAGGGCGCCGCCGGTCGGCACCGGGCGCGCGCCGACATCGGGCCGCAGCCGCAGCGCCGCGCCCGGGGCCGCCCCGCTCACCTCGCGCAGCGGCGACATGAGAAACGACCACGCCGGCACCCGGGCCTCGACCCGCCGGGTGCCGTCGCTGGCGGCGAGCATCACCGCCGGCACCTCGAGCCGCTTCGGCTCCAGCGGGGCGTAGAAGGTCTGGTAGCCGAGGTGGAGACGGTAGCGGCGGGCGCCGGCGTGCAGGCCGAGGTCCTCCAGCCGGGCCTCGCGCAGCTCCAGCCAGTAGGTCACCGCCCGCGGGCGCGGCAGCGCGGCGGGGTCGAGCGTGAAGGCGGGGTCGAGCGCGATCTCGACCTGATGGGAAAAGACGTCGCCGATGACATAGCCGAAGCTGCGGGGGGCGTAGAGCTCGACCGCGCGCACGCCGCCGCCGGCAGCCGGCGCCGCTGCGCCGGCAGGCGCCGGATCGACCACGCCCGCCTCTCCCTGCGCCTCCCCTCCCTGCGCCTCCCCTCCTTGCCCCGCGCCTGCTTCCCGCGAGGTGTCGACCTGCGCGCGGGCGGGCGCGGCCGCCGGGAAGGCGAAGGCCCCGGCGAGCAGGGCGGCGAGGAGGCCGGGTTGCCAGCGCGCGCGCATCTCAGCCCCCCAGCAGGTGGCGGGCGAGGGCGTCGGGGTCGAGCCGGTCGACCAGCTCGAACGGGCGGGCGCCGTGGCGGCGGAACCGGGCGTGGAGCGCGGCCCGCCGCTCCGCCGCCGCGCGCTGCCAGCGCGCCCGCAACGCCGGGCGCAGCAGCACCAGCCGGGTGCCCCCGGTTTCGAGGTCGGCCATTTCGACAAGGCCCCAGCGCGGCAGGGCGGCGTCGGTGGCGCTGTCGCGCAGCACGACGGGGATGACCTCGTGCCGCCACAGCGCGGCGAGCGCCCGCTCCACCACCTCCTCCGGCATGAGGAAATCGGAGATGAGGAAGACGAGGCTGCGCCGCGACGGCAGCCGCCCGGCCGCCTCGGCCAGGCCGGCGCTGCCGGCGCCGGCGGGCGGGGCCTGGCGCAGCCGGCGCAGAACCTCGCTGCCGAGGCCGCGCCGCCGGGTCGGCGGCAGGTCCAGCTCCGGTCGCGGGGCCGGCCCGGCGGCATGGAGCGCGAAGCTGTCGCCCATCGCCTGCGCCGCGTCCGCCAGCAGGGCGCAGAGCTCCGCCGCCGGCCCGGCAAGCGCGGCGTTGAAGCCCATGGAGCCGGAGGTGTCGAGGATCGCCGCCAGGGTGATCGCCCGCCGGGGCGAGAACTGGCGCACATGCAGCGCGCCGAAGGGATCGCGCAGCGAGGCCAGCACGTCGAGCCGGCGCGGATCGGGGCTGCGCAGCAGCTCGGCATGGCGGCGGAAGGCGCCTTCCCCGCCCTCCCCGGCGCCGGGATGGGCGCCGGGATGCACCCCGCGCGGGCGCCAGCGCAGCGCATAGGCCAGCCGCGCGGCGGCCGCGGCCCGGTCCGCCGCCCCGGTCCCGGCCCCACCCCGGGCCTCTGCCCCGGCGCCGGCCGGCGGCACCGCCGCGCCGCGGGGCGGGGTTGACGGGGCATGTCCGGACCTCCTCTATTTTGTTGTATGGCGA
>CAZIXP010000038.1:4279-31774 GCA_964543245.1 uncultured Starkeya sp. | reverse complement strand
CGAACACCATGGCCAGCACCTTGCCGGCAAAGGGCCTGGCGCTGGCGATCTCGCGGCGGCGGCTCTTGAGATCGTGCGAGAGGTCGATCAGCGTGCGCAGCTCGTCGGCGGGCAGGGCGTCCAGATCAAGGAAATGCTTGATGGCGCTCATGCCGCCGCTCCCTTCACGCCATCCTGCCGAAGCTGGGCCTCGACCCGGCTGCAGGCGGCGTCCAGCTTCTCGAACGCCGCGTCGATCTCGGCCTGGCCAATGTTCAGCGGCGGCAGCAGGCGCACCACATTGTCCGAGGCGGCGGGCGCGAGCATGGCCTCGGCGCGCATGGCGGCGATCAGGTCACCGTTCGGCACGAGGGTGCGCAGGCCGAGCAGCAGGCCTTCGCCGCGGATTTCGGCGATGATCGCGGGGTGGCGGTCCTTCAGCTCGGCGAGGCGCTGGCGCAGTCGCGCGGCGGTCGCCTGCACCTGATCGAGGAAGCCCTCGGCGGTGACGACGTCCAGAACCGCATTGGCGACGCTCATCGCCAGCGGGTTGCCGCCATAGGTGGAGCCGTGGGTGCCGAGCGTCATGCCCTTCGCGGCTTCTTCGGTCGCCAGACACGCGCCGACCGGGAAGCCGCCGCCGATGCCCTTGGCCACCGCCATGATGTCAGGCGTGATGCCGGCCCACTCATGGGCGAACAGCTTGCCGGTGCGGCCGACGCCGCACTGGACCTCGTCCAGCATCAGCAGCAGCCCGTGCTCGTCGCACAGCGCCCGCAGGTCGCGCAGGAACGACCACGACGCCGAGCGCACGCCGCCCTCGCCCTGCACCGGCTCGATGAGGATGCCCGCGGTCTCCGGCCCGATCGCGGCCTTCACCGCGTCGAGGTCGCCGAACGGCACATGGTCGAAGCCGGGCATGGCGGGGCCGAAGCCCTCCAGATATTTCGCGTTGCCGGCGGCGGCGATGGTCGCCAGCGTGCGGCCATGGAAGGCGCCGTTGAAGGCGATGATGCGGTTGCGCTCCGGCGCGCCATTGGCGAAATGGTACTTGCGCGCCATCTTGATCGCGCATTCCAGCGCTTCCGCACCGGAATTGGTGAAGAACATGGTGTCGGCGAAGGTGGCTGCGACCAGCCGCTGGGCCAGGCGCTCGCCGCCTTCGATGCGGAAGACGTTGGAGAGATGCCAGATCTTGCCGGCCTGCTCGGTGAGAGCGGCGACGAGATGAGGGTGGGCATGCCCGAGCACGTTCACCGCGATGCCGGCGGTGAAGTCGAGATATCGCTCGCCATCCCGGGTGAACAGCCAGGCGCCTTCGCCACGCTCGAAGACGAGGTCCACGCGGTTATAGGTCGGCAGGATGGGATCGATCACGCGCCCCTCCACTTCTTTCTCGAGGTGCCGGCGGCTCGGTGGAGCCTCAAGGCGGGGGTCCAAAATGAAACGTGCCGCCCTTGCGGGGGCGGCACCCTAATGACCAGATTGTAGCGAATCGGTCTCGGCGGTTCAACCGGTGCGGCGCCACCGGCCTGTGTTGCGCTGCGGACTCGCATCTGGGGAAAACGATCGTTTCGGCCCCGAGGCCACTTCGCGAGAGTCGATGCATATTGTAGCGTCCCCCTCGTCGGATACGACATCTCGTGCGGCGGTAATCCCCCAGTGGCGGCGTTGAGCCGACCAGGTCAGTCCTGGCCGGAGCGGAGCGGGATTCTGCCGGCGATCGATGAGCTCTAGGAGGCACAGCGATGAACTGGACGGACGAGCGCGTCGAGCTCCTCAAGAAACTTTGGGCCGAGGGACTTTCCGCCAGCCAGATCGCCGCCGAGCTGGGCGGTGTCACCCGAAACGCGGTCATCGGCAAGGTTCACCGGCTCGGCCTTTCCGGCCGCGCCAAGACCGCGGCGGCGCCCGCGGCGCGTCCCCGCAACAAGACGGCGACGCCGGTGCGTCCCCAGCCGGCGGCGCAGCCGGTACGCACGCGTCCCATGGTAAGCGGCAGCAACGCGCTGGCGCTGGCGCCGGATGTCGAGGAGGCGGAGCCCGCCGCCGCGCCGGATCCGGTCAGCGCCACGGTGGTGGCGATGGCGCAGCGCTGCACCATTCTCGATCTCACCGAGTTCTCCTGCCGCTGGCCGGTCGGCGATCCCGGCAAGTCGGATTTCTTCTACTGCGGCTCGCGCACCAAGACCGGGCTGCCTTATTGTGCCCACCACGCGCGCATCGCCTACCAGCCGGTTCAGGATCGCCGCCGCGACCGCCGCGTCGCCCGCATCTGATCCTCCGGCGTCCGGCCTCCGCCGCGCGCCGCCCGGCGGGACCACCGCAGAAGGCTCGCCCGCCGATGCTGTTTCGCCGTACCCCCGCCGCCCCGCCGCGGCCGCCCGAGCCGCTCGCCCCCATCGTCCTGAAGATCGAGGGGCGGGACGTGGTGGTCGCGCTGCGGCGCCACCCCCGGGCCCGGCGCTATACGCTGCGGGTGCGGGCGGTCGAGCGCGATGTGGTGCTGACGCTGCCCTCCCGCGGGACCCTGAAGGAAGCCCATGCCTTCGCCCAGCGCTACACCGGCTGGATCGCGGCGCGGCTGGCCCGCCTGCCCGACAGGGTGGCGCTGGCGCCCGGCGCCCTGCTGCCGCTGCGCGGCGTCCCCCACCGCATCGTTCACCGGCCTGACCGGCGCGGCACCGTCTGGACCGAGACGGAGGGCGGGGAGCCGGTGCTGTGCGTTGCCGGCGAAGGGCCTCATCTCGCCCGGCGGCTGACCGATTTCCTCAAGCGCGAAGCCCGCAGCGACCTCACCGCCGCGAGCCGCCGCCACGCCGCGGCGCTGGGCGTCACCCTGGGCCGCATCACCCTGCGCGACACCGCCAGCCGCTGGGGCTCGTGCTCCGCCACCGGGGGGCTGTCCTATTCGTGGCGGCTTATCCTCGCGCCGCCCTTCGTGCTGGACTATCTCGCCGCCCATGAGGTGGCCCACCGCCGCGAGATGAACCACGGACCCGCCTTCTGGGCCATCGTGGACCGGCTGTTCCCCGAGCGGGAGCGGGCGGAGCGCTGGCTGCGCACCCATGGCGCCAGCCTGCACCGCTATGGCGAGCGGGCCGGCGGCTGAGCCGCGCCGGGGCAGCTGCCGGGCGGCGGCGGGAAATGCCCCGCCCGGCGGCGTCACGTGCGGCCGAACAGCTTGTCCATCAACCAGTCGTCGAGGCCGGGGCCCGGAGCGGCGGCGGGCCGCGTGCCGGCGCCCACATTGGCCGGCGGGGCGGGGTACCGGCTGCCGGGATAGCTGCCGCCGGTCATCACCGGCTCGTCGGGCACGTCGCTCTGTGCCGTCGCCTGGCCGATCGCCTGCTCATAGCCGCTGCCGGGCAGGGCGACGACGGGCTGGCCGTCATGCAGGGTCCGCATCACCCGGCTCCAGATCTCCACCGGCAGGCCGCCGCCGGCCGCCTTCTTGGTGGGCGAGGAATCGTCATTGCCAAGCCAGACCGCGGCGATGTAGCGCCCGGTATAGCCGACGAACCAGGCGTCGCGGTAATCCTGGCTGGTGCCGGTCTTGCCGGCGGCCGGCCAGCCCGGCAGGTCGGCGCGCTTGGCGGTGCCGCTGATCAGCGTCTCCCGCAGCATCCGGTTCATCATGGCGACGTGGGGCGGGGCCACCACCTGCGGGTTCTCCGGCAAAGCGAAGGCGTAGAGCACCTTGCCCTTGGCGTCGCGCACCTGATCCACGATATGGGGCGACACCGCCTGCCCGCCATCGGCGAAGGGGGCATAGGCGCTCGCCATTTCCAGCACGGAAACCTCCGAGGTGCCCAGCGCGATGGAGGGGTTGGCGTCGAGCTTGGAGGCGATGCCGAGCCGCCTGGCGGTCTTCGTCACCTCCTCCGGGCCGACTTCCAGCGCCAGCCGCACCGCCACCGTGTTCAGCGAGAGGGAGAGGGCGGTCTGCAGCGTCACCGGGCCGCGATATTCGTGGGTGTAGTTCTCCGGCTTCCAGCCCTTGAGCTTGATCGGGGCATCCTCGCGGATGGAGTCCGGCGTCAGCCCCCGTTCCATGGCGGTGAGATAGACGAAGGGCTTGAAGGCGGAGCCCGGCTGGCGGCGGGCGGTTACGGCGCGGTTATACTGGCTGTCCTCATAGGACCGCCCGCCGACGAGCACCTTGACGGCGCCCACCGTGTCCATCACCACCACCGCGCCCTGCTCGACGTCGAACTTGCCGCCATTCTTGGCGAGGGTTTCCGCTAGGCTCTTCTCGGCCGCGACCTGGGCGGTCCGGTCGATGGTGGTCTGGACCACGATATCGCGGTCCACCGTGCCGATGAGCGGCTCCAGCTGCTCCATCACCCAGTCCGCGGCATAGCCGGCGAGATTGTCGACCGGGGATTTCGACAGCGTGGCCGGCTTGGCCAGCGCCACCTTCTCCTGCTCGGCAGTGATGAAGCCGGCGTCCTGCATCGCGCCCAGCACCACCGCGGCGCGGTCCTGCGCGCCCTTGAGGTTCCGGGTCGGGGCGAGCGCGGAGGGCGACTTCATCAGTCCCGCCAGCATCGCCGCCTCGGCGAGGCCGAGCTGCCGGGCGGGCTTGGCGAAATAGCGCTGCGCCGCCGCCTCGATGCCATAGGCGCCCGCGCCGAAATAGACGCGGTTCACATACAGCTCGATCAGCTCGTTCTTCGAGTATTTCGTCTCCAGCCAGATCGCGAGGATCAGCTCCTGGATCTTGCGGGAGAAGGTGCGGTCCTGGGTCAGGAACAGGTTCTTGGCGAGCTGCTGGGTCAGGGTGGAGCCGCCCTCCCGCACCCGGCCGGAGGTGAGGTTCACCACCATGGCGCGGCCGAGGCCCAGCGGGTCGATGCCGTAATGGGAATAGAAGCGGCGATCCTCGATGGCGATGAAGGCCTGCGGCACATAGGGGGGCAGCGAGCGCAGCGGCACCGCGGCGCCGCGCATTTCGCCGCGCACCGCCAGCGCGCTGCCGTCGGCGGCCAGGATGGCGACGGTGGGCGGGCGGTCGGGGATCGCGATGTTCTGGATGGGGGGAAGCTGGGTCGATTCATAGGCGATCAGCCCGGCGAGCCCGAGCACGCCCCAGATGCCCAGCACGAAGCTCCAGTAGAACAGCCGCCCTATGCCGAAGCCGCGGCGGGCGGACCGGCGTGAGCGGGCGGGGGAGCGTGGCTTGGCGCGCGGGGAAATGAACTCGTCCTCCGGGTCGTCGTCGGCCTGCAGAACCGCTGCGTCTTCGTCCTCGTCCACGGCGCGACGTCCTGCCGCCCCCGTGCCGGGCCGGTCGTGCGGGCGCAGCCTCAGCTCGGGCGCAAGGGGGCCGCTGAGATTCGGCTCACGCCGCTCGCCGCTCCGCCCTCCCGCTGCCATGCGTCCATCCATTCCAGTCCCTGCCGGTAAACGAACCTTAAATCGGGTCGTTTTAAAGCGCGGTTAAGGCAGAACGTAGCGGCGGTGCGGCTTCCCGCGGGATTACAGGCCTGCGATCACCGTCCACCACGCCCAGGCGGTCAGCATCGACAGCGGAACGCCGATGCCGATCACCGCCGCGATGAGGTCGGGCTCCAGGTCGTTGTCCATCGCGATGACGCTGGCCCCCAGCATGGGCGGCATCGCCATCTCCAGCATCGCGACCTTCGCCACCGGGTCGGAGGTCTGGCCGAGCGCGGCATAGAGCAGAACGAGCAGGGCGGGCGCGACGGCGAGCCGGTGCGCGAGGCCGACGCCGAGCGGGGCGAGATGGGCGCCAAGCCGGTCGAAGCGCAGCGCGAAGCCCACCGCCGCCAGCGCCAGCGGCGTCAAGGTGGCGGCGAGCGCGGTCACCATCTGGTCGAGCCAGCCGGGTCGGTCGAGGTGGTTGGTCGCAAAGGCGATCAGAATGGCGATGAACGGGGGAAAGGTGATGATGCGCCGCCCGACCGCGCGCAGATCGAGCCGCCCCTCGCTCGCCACCGCGGCGATGGCGAGGCCGAGGGTGGAGAGGGCGAGATAGGAACCGAACAGATCGATGACGATGCCGAGGCCCAGCCACTGGCTGCCGGCGAAGGCGGCGATCATCGGCAGGCCGACAAAGGAGGTGTTGCCCCAGCCGGCGGCGAGGATCAGCGCGCCGGTGCGCCCGCGCGACCAGCCCAGCGCCCGGCACAGCGGCACCAGCACGGCGACCGCCGCGGCCACCCCCAGCCAGGGCGTCGCCGCCGCCAGCCACCAGTCGGGGCGGACGCTGAGCTTGTGGAAGCTTTCCAGCGCCGCCGCCGGCAGCGCGACATTGATGACCCAGCCGGACAGCACCTTGCCGGCATTGTCCGGCAGCCGGCCGCTCCAGCGCAGCACTACCCCGATGGCGAGGCATGTCATGATCAGTGCGATCTGCTGCACGCCCGGCCCTCATTGCGTCGACGGGACGTCGATACCGCGTTCCGCCCGCGCTCGCTACCCCGCCTTACGCAGCGGAGGCATCGTCGTCGGCGTCCAGCACATGCAGCAGCGCCCGCCGGATCGCGGAATGGCGGGCGGCCCCGATGATCTTCGCCCCCATCAGGTCGGTGACGTAGAACACGTCGACCGCCCGCTCGCCGAAGGTCGCGACATGGGCCGAGGCGATGTTGAGGTTGAGGCGGGAGAGGGTCTGCGTCAGCCCATAAAGCAGGCCGGGGCGGTCGAGCCCGGAGACCTCGATCACCGTGTGGCGGTTGGACCACGCATTGTTGAGCGTGACCTCGGATTCCACGGTGAAGGCGCGGGGCCGCTTCGGCAGGCGGCGGGCCACCACCTCCGGCAGCCGGATCTCGCCCGAGAGCGATTTCTCGATGGCGGTGGAGATGCGGTCGGCCCGGCGCAGCTCGTCGGCGTCCTGCTCGAAGGCGCGGGTCAGCGAGATGGTGTCGAGCGCGCGCCCGTCGGTGGTGGTGCTGATCTGGGCGTCGACGATGTTCGCCCCGGCGCTGGCACAGGCCCCGGCGATGACCGCCAGCAGCTTGGGATGGTCCGGCGCCAGCACGGTCAATTCGGTCACACCATGCGCCTGATCGGTCTGACTGGTCGTCGCCAGGGCGCGGCCGGCCGCCTCCGCCTCGGCGATGAAACTGGCATGTTTGAGCTTGTGCTCAAGGTCCACCCGCAACCAGTAGGTGGGGTAATGCAGCGCCATGTAGCGTTCGAGGCGGTCGGGCTCCCAGGCGCCCATCGCCGCACGGAATTCCCGCTGCGCCCGGCCGACCCGCTGCACGCGGTTGCTCTCGGAGAAGCCGCCGGTGATGACCGGCTCGGTCTCGTGGTAGAGCGTGCGCAGCAGCTGGGATTTCCAGTTGTTCCACACCCCCGGCCCCACCGCGCGGATATCGGCGGTGGTGAGGATCAGCAGCAGCCGCATCCGCTCGAGATTCTGCACCACGGCAGCGAAATTCTCGATGGTCTTGCGGTCCGAGAGGTCGCGCGACTGCGCGACGCTCGACATGACGAGGTGCTGCTCGATCAGCCAGGCCACGGTGTCGGTGTCGGCATGCGACAGGCCGAAGCGCGGGCATAGCCGCCGCGCCACCTTGGCCCCGGCGATGGAGTGGTCCTCCGGCCGGCCCTTGGCGATGTCGTGCAGGAACACCGCGACGTAAAGCAGCTGACGGTTCTTGATCTGGCCCATCAGCTCGGTGGCGAGGCCGAGCTCGGGCCGGTCGCCGCGTTCGATCTCGGTCAGCGCGCCGATCGAGCGGATGAGATGCTCGTCCACCGTGTACGAATGGTACATGTTGAACTGCATCATCGCGACGACACGGCCGAATTCCGGCACGAAGCGGCCGAGGACGCCAGTCTCGTTCATGCGCCGCAGCACGATCTCCGGTGTCTTGCGCGAGCACAGGATTTCCAGGAACAGCCGGTTGGCCTCGGCGTCCTCCCGCACCCGCTGGTCGATCAGCTTGAGCGAACGGGTGGCGAGGCGCATCGCATCGGGGTGGAACGCCAGCTCATGGCGGTCGGCGAGGTGGAACAGCCGGATGAGGTTCACCGGATCGCGGGTGAAGGCGCCGCTGTCCGCCACATTGATGCGGTCGTGGTCGATGATGAAGTCGCGGCTTTCCTTCAGCGTGCGGCGTGGCGAGGAGCGAAGCCGGGCGATCATGCGGTTGAGCCGCGGCACCGGCTTTTCGTGCCGTTCTTCGAGCGCGGCGGAGACGATCGCGGTGAGATCGCCGACATCCTTGGCGACCAGGAAGTAGTGCTTCATGAAGCGCTCGACATCCCGCAGGCCGGGATGGGCGGTGTAGCCCAGCCGTTCGGCCATGTCGCGCTGCAGATCGAAGGCGAGGCGTTCCTCGGCCTTGCCGGCAAGGAAATGCAGATGGCACCGCACCGACCAGAGGAAATCCTCGCAGCGGCGAAAGATCGCGGCTTCCTCGGCGGTGAAGACGCCCTTGGCGACGAGATCGCGGGTCTCGCGCACGCGGTAAACATATTTGGCGATCCAGAACAGGGTGTGGAGGTCGCGCAGGCCGCCCTTGCCGTCCTTCACGTTCGGCTCGACGACGTAGCGCGATTGTCCCGCACGCTTCAGCCGTTCCTCACGCTCCGCCAGCTTGGCGGCGACGAATTCGGCGGCGGTGCCTTCCACCACCTCATGGTCGAACCGCCGGACCATCTCGTCGAACATCGCGTTCTTGCCGACGATGAGCCGGGCTTCGAGCAGCGAGGTGCGGATCGTCATATCCGCGCGGGCCTGGCGGATGCACTCGTCGATCGAGCGGGTGGCGTGGCCGACCTTCAGCCCCATGTCCCACAGGACATACAGCATGGCCTCGGCGACGCTCTCGCCCCAGGCGGTCTGCTTGTAGGGCAGGAGGAACAGGATATCGGTATCCGAGCCCGGCGCCATCAGCCCGCGGCCATAGCCGCCGATGGCGACGATATCCATGCGCTCGGAGGTCGAGGGGTTGTCGGAGGGATAGAGATAGGTCGTGACCAGTTCATGGACGAGGGTGATGATCTCGTCCTGGAGCCGCGACAGCCGTTCGGCGCAGCGGCGCCCTGAACCATCCTGGGTAAGCCAGCGCTGGGCCACCTCCTGGCCGTCGGCATGCATTTTCTTCAGATATTTGGCGACGCGGGTGCGAAGGCCGGTCTCGCCGCCTTCCGGCCGGGTGAGATGCTGCTGCCCCATCACATGGAGTTCGGCTCGCACCGCTTCCATGTCGAAGAGCTCACGGAACGTGAAATCGGAACGGCGACGGCGGCGTATCTCGTTCATGGGGTCGTCCGGCTGCACAACCCTCCCGATTTAACCGATTGCGCTGCCTGCGTCATCGGGCCATTCCAAAACCGCGGGCAGCGCCCGAACGCAAACATGCCCGGCACAAGGCCGGGCATGTCGCTAGGCGGAAGGACTATGAGCCGTGGGACGTCACTGGGTCGGCTGGGTGGTGCCGGGCTGGGTGGTGGCGGCCGGGGTGGAGGCCGAGCGGGTCTGCTCCAGCGTCTTGAATTCGGGAGCCTGGTTCAGTTCGTCGCGGCTCGCGGCCACCACCACCTTCTGGCCGTCATCGGCCGGCGCGACGGTGAGCGCATTGAAGGAGACGGCGACCGGCTTGGCGCCGATGCCGAGGAAGCCGCCGACATCGATCACCGCGGCGGTGACGCGGCCGTCCTTCTCCACGATGAGATCGCTGATCGAGCCGAGCGACTCGTCATTGGAGGTGACCACCTTGGTGCCGACGAGATCGCTGCTCATCCACTGGCCGGCAGCCTGTTCATTCACGAACCGCGCAGAGGTGGAGGTAGCGGCGGCGCCGGCCTGAGACGGCATGTTCTCGGCCGGAGCGGCGGTCGAGGGATTGGTCGGCGGCGTGGTCGGCGCGGTTTCGGTGGCAGCGGGGGGCGTCGTCGGCGCAGCGGACTGGGCGAGCGCGACGGCCGGGCTGAGAGAGAGGGCGGCCAGAGCAGTCAGGGTAACGAGCTTGTTCGTCATCACATTCTCCTGGTCGTTCATTCCACGTCGAGTGCGGCGTCGTGCCGTCTGCCCATTCAACTCATGCCACTTGCCAATGTTCCTCTTCCGTAAGGAAAGATCAGTTCGAGATCATCGAGCATCGGCGACGCAGACGGTAAGTTCTTCCGTCGCACTATTCGTGCGCAGCGCACCCATGGCGGACAGGCAACCACGCGGAAGAGCATTGCTGCGGGTCGGCGACCTCATCACCTTCATGGCTTTTGCCACGACCGTCGTGGCTGCGGCGGGAATGGTCTCGACCACTGCTGCCTCGCTCGAGCGGCTGACGGGCAGCGGCAGCCGGGAGGCCTTGGCGTCGCGGTTGATGCCATGGCCGGCCGACGGCTTCACCACCACGACCATCGGGCTGTCGGAGCCGGACGACCCCACCGCCGCCGCGGCGACCGCCCCCAGCCCGGAGACGGCAACCAGAACCGGAACGACGGCGAGGGACACACGCAGGCTGGTCGGGAGGGAACGGGTGGAAAGGACGCGTGCCATTGGAGCCTACTCCCGTGTCGCAACGCGCTCATGCCTGCATGAAATAACGCTCGGCGCGCAGACGGGGCGCGCCGCGGATGCGGGCTCTGATCGGTTGAATGGAAATGCGATCACCGTGATCGCGGTCCTCCATCCAACTTTGAAAAAATCATTAAGTTCCGTGCCCGCCGTTCTCACATACCCGTGTGAGCCGCGCCGGTCTCACCGCACGATGGTGAGGTGCTGCTCGGGAACGACGACGTGGCAGCTCACGCCTTCCGGCGCGAAGGCGAGCGCGACCTCGCCGTCGAGCGCACGGGAGAGGTTGCGCTCGATGACGAGCGACCCGAAGCCGCGTCCGGCCGGCGGGGTGACGGTGGGGCCGCCCTTTTCGGTCCAGTTCAGGTCGAGGCCGCCGCCCTCTTCCAGGCTGCGGCGGGACCAGTGGATCAGCACATGCCCGCCGGGAACCGACAGCGCCCCGTACTTCGCCGCATTGGTCGACAGCTCGTGCAAAGCGAGGCCCAGATTCTGGGCGGCCTCGGGCTTCAGCAATATGTCCGGCCCCTCGATGGTGACCTGGCTGCCTTCCCGATTGAGATGGTGGCCGAGCTGGGAGCGCACCATGTCGCCGAGCGAGGCGCCGTGCCAGCTCTCCTGAACCAGCAGGTCGTGGGAACGGGCCAGCGCCTGAAGCCGGGCGCTGAACTGCTCGACGAAATCGTCGATGGTGCCGGCATGGCGCGCGGTCTGCCGGGCCATGGCCTGTATGACCGCGAGAAGGTTCTTCGACCGGTGGGTCAGCTCGCGCATCAGCATGCGCAGGTGCTGCTCGTTCTCCTTGCGGTCGGTCACGTCCACCGCCGCGCCGGTGAGGCCGATGGTGGCGCCATTGAGGTCCCGCAGCGGCTCGATGTGGAGGTCGTACCAGCGCTTCGCGCCGTCCTCGTCGACCTCCACCTCGCCCTTCCGGGTCTCGTTGGCGGCGAAGGCCTCGCGCTTGAGGTCGGCGATGGGGCGGGCGTGCTTCTCGTCGAGCAGGTCGAGATCGGTAGCGCCCAGCACCCTCTCGATCGGCAGCCCGAACAGCGGCTTGCTCACGGAGGTGTAGCGCAGGTCGCCATCCTGGGTGAAAATCGCGACATTGGAGCCGCGCAGCGCCATTTCATAGCGCTGCAGCGCGGTGGCGAGTTCCAGCGTCAGCCGGCGCTGCTCGCTGGCGAACGTGCCGGGGGAGGGCAGGTTCAACAGCGAGCGGTAGTTGGTCCACAAGGCGATCGCCCCGGCGACGGCGGTCAGCGACACGACCATCCGGGTCGCGCTCTGCAGCAGCGTCACCAGGGCGCCGTCGTCGAGGCTGATGAGGATGGAGAGCACGCCGAAGGCGAGTACCAGCGCGCCCAGCAGAAACGCCAGCCACCGCACGCCGCGCGGCAGATCGCGCCGGATCTGCAGCAGCCGGAACACGCCGGCGGCAATAGCGAGCGACGCCGCCGCGGTGCACAGGCGCGCGACGGTAGTAATCTCGTTCAGCATGCCTTCCATGGGCAGGACGCTCAGGCGGTCGCGCGCTGCTCCCGTGGACGTGCCTTTCGCTCGAAGAACAGCGCCTGGCTGATGACGGCGGCCACCGTGGAGGGCTGGAACGGCTTGGCGATGAGGAAGGCCGGCTCCGGCCGGACGCCGGTGAGGAAGCGCTCGGGGTAGGCGGTGATGAAGATCACCGGCACTTCGACGCTTTCGATGAGTTCGTTGACGGCGTCGAGCCCCGAGCTGCCATCCGCCAGCTGGATGTCGGCGAGCACGAGGCCCGGCGTGCGGCGGCGCGCCAGCGCGACGGCCTCGGAATGGGTGCGGGCAATGCCGGTGACGCGATGGCCGAGACCCTCGACCAGCCCTTCCAGATCCAGCGCGATGAAGGGTTCATCTTCGATGATCAGCACGTCGGTCGCGATTTCGGCGGCGAGTTCCCGTCCGGCCTCTTCGACCAGCCCGCGCATGCGCGAGGGATCAATGTCCAGCACCGCGGCGGCATCAATCTCGTCGAACCCCTCGAGCGAGACCAGGAGGAAGGCCTGCCGCACCAGCGGGGTGATGTGGCCGAGCCGCTGCTCACCCCGCACCGCTGGCGCGACGGGGTCGACCTCGTTGTTGATGGAAACGGAGTTCCACAGGCGGGTGAGCAGGCGATAGAGCGCCACGCGCGTATCGACCGTCCGGTCGAACGCCTCGGGATCGGCGATAATCGCTTCAAGCAGCGCGGTGACATAAGCGTCACCGGCGGACTGGCTGCCACACAGGGCGCGTGCATAGCGGCGAAGGAAAGGCAGGTGCTGCGCGACCAGCTGCGATGTACTCACAGACGTCTCCCCGTAGGACTTCCGGTAATGCCAGCCTAACGCGTGCGGCAGATTTTGGGTTCCCTTGCCGCGGTAAAAAAATCGTTCGAATTTGTGGGAACGGGGGAACCTGGCGTCGTCTGGCCGGTTAGAGGCGTACCAAGCGGCGGATGTGCAGTGTTCCGGGCGCTCGGGAGGCCTAATGTCGGGACGAAAAAGCATGGAAGACGAGCAGGCGGAAGCCGGGGCCGTTCGGTCGGGCGGAGCGACGGTTTCCCACATGCGCAGGGGCGACCCCGCGGTGGCGCCGGGAACCACGTTGAGCCGCGACGTTCAGTCGAAGATCGGCCAGCACCTGCGCGCGATGTATGACGACGTGGTGCGGCAAGGCGTGCCCGATCGTTTTCTCGATCTGCTCTCCCAGCTCGACGACAAGGAAAGCGCGGGAAAAGCCGGGAAGAGCGGCGAGGAATCCGGCGGGGAGAATGAGCGGTGAGCAAGTTCGATCCCGCGCTGCGCAACGAGATCATCGAGGCGATCCCGAATCTGCGCGCTTTCGCCATATCGCTGAGCGGAAGCGTCGACCGTGCTGACGATCTGGTGCAGGAGACGCTTCTGCGGGCCTTCGCCAATATTTCGAGCTTCCGGCCGGGCACCAACCTGTCGGCCTGGCTCTTCACCATCCTGCGCAACCTGTTCCGTTCGGAATACCGCAAGCGTCGCCGCGAGGTGCCGGACAGCGATGGGCTGTTTGCCGCCACGCTGACCACCAACCCCGACCAGACCACGCATCTCGACTTCGAGGATTTCCGCGCGGCGCTTGATCGGCTGCCGCCGGACCAGCGTGAGGCGCTGGTGCTGGTGGGGGCCTCCGGCTTTTCCTACGAAGAAGCGGCCGACATCTGCCAGTGCGCCGTCGGCACCATCAAGAGCCGGGTCAATCGCGCCCGTCGCCGGCTGGGCGAGATGCTCTCGATCGATACCGCCGAGGATTTCGGCCCCGACCAGCCGACCCGCGCGGCGATCGCCGCGGTTCATCGTCCCTGATCGTTTTCGAGGCTCCGCCTCCCTAACTCGTCTCCCCCGGGATGTGCGGGGGAGATCGCCTGTTTGCGCGCATGTTATGGCTTCGGCGCCGCTTTTCCGTCCCTGATACGCGAACGCCCCCGGCAGGACCGGGGGCGTCGTTTCCCTGTTTCTGTCGGCCCCGGTCAGGGCATGCGGCTCGGGCGGCCGCGCACGAGGCCGAACACCGCGGAAATCAGGAACAGGACGATGGCGACGAAGAAGATGATCTTCGCGATTCCGATCGCGGTGCCGGCAATGCCGCCAAAGCCCAGAACAGCCGCGATGAGGGCGATCACGAGGAAAGTAACGGCCCAGCTCAACATTGTATAACTCCCGGTTGCCATGAAGTACCACTGTCAGCCAGACAACGGCGCAGGGCGCGGGAGGTTCCGTCGGGAGGTTCCGTCCTTGTCGTCTCAGCCCTGCGGGAGCGGCGCAGGACTGATCAACTTGGCCTCCGCCATCAGCGCGGCAACGATGGGCGTCATCGGGTCGCGATCGAGCACGACGAGGCCGATTTCGTGCAGCACCTCCGGTTCGACGATCGGAATGGAGCGGATCGAGGACGGGAAGGCAAACACATCCGCCAGCGAGGTGGGCACGACACTCGCCCATTTGCCGGTGCTGACATGGGCCAGCAGGGCGATGGTCGAGTTGGATTCCAGCATCGGCGCAACGGCATGGCCGGCAACCCGGAGCTGGCGGTCGACGATCCGCCGGTTCTGCATGTCGGGGGTGAGAAGGCACAGCGGCACCTCGCCGATGTCCTTCCATGTCACGCGCTGGCGGTCGCCAAGCGGCGCGTCCGCCGAGGTGAGGAAGCGGTAGCCCTCGCGGTAGAGCGGGATGCTCTTCACCCGGCCCAGCGGGTCGTTGTCGAGATAGGTGACGCCGGCATCCGCCTCCAGGTTCTCGATCAGCCGCAGAACCTCGTTCGAGGTCGCCGACATCAGCGTGAACCGCACCTCGCGGTGCTTCTGGTGGAACGGGGTGGTGAGATCCGACAGCATCGGCATCGCTGTGGGGATGGCGGCGATCCGCAGATGGCCGCTCAGGCCCTTGCGCAGAGAGGCGATCTCCTGCCGCATGGCGCGGGCATCGCCGACGATGCGGCGCGCCCATTGCAGTGCCCGCTCGCCTTCCGGGGTAAAGCCGATGAAGCGGGAGCCGCGCTCGACGAGCCGTACGCCGAGCGCCTCCTCGAGCTGCTTCAGCCCGGCGGAAAGCGTGGGCTGCGTGACCCCGCAAGCCTCCGCCGCGCGGCCGAAATGGCGCTCCTTGGCGAGCGCGAGCAGAAGTTCAAAACGGTCGAGCACGCAAACGCTTCCTGCGCCGATGGCCAATCCGGCCTTTTATCAGAAGCGCCCTGCCGTTGCGAATTGGAGAGATGTCAGGGTTGCTCTCCGCGCGCTCACTCCCCGGCCTGCGACAGCGGGGCCACCCGTTCGCCCGCCTCCGCCGGAGCGGCGGCCGCGGCTTCGAATTCCAGCTGTTCGATCCGGGCGCCGCGGCGGGCGATCTTGTCGGCGGAGACGAGCGTCTGGGTGATGTCCTCGCCCACCTGGCCGAAATGCTTCTGCAGGTTGCTTACGCGGTCGCGCAGCCGCACCACGTCGGCGACGAGGGCGCCGCATTCGGCGCGGATGCGGTCGGCCTGCTCGCGCATGCGGGCATCTTTGGCGATGGCCTGGACCACCTGGATGGCGAGCATCAGCAGGGAAGGCGAGACGAGAATGACCCGTGCCCGGAAGGCGCGCTGGATGAGGTCGTCGAAATGCTCGTGGAGGTCGGCATAGACCGACTCCGAGGGCACGAACATCAGCGCGACGTCCTGGGTTTCGCCCGGCACGAGGTAACGGTCGGCGATATCGGCGATGTGCCGGCCGACATCCTGCTTCAGGCGCGCCTCCGCCTGGCGGCGCAGCTCCGGCGTCGCCGCCTCGCGGAAGGCGGTGATCGCCTCGAGCGGAAACTTCGAATCCACCAGCAGCGGGCGCCGGTCGCCGGGCAGGAAGATGGCGCAGTCGCCGCGGCGGCCGGTGGAGAGGGTGTGCTGGAAGGCGAAGCTGTCGCGCGGCAGCCCGTCCGCGACGATGGCCTGCAGCCGGCCCTCGCCGAAGGCGCCGCGGGCCTGCTTGTTGGCGAGGGTCTCCCTCAGGCTCATCACCTGCCCCGAGAGTTCGCCCAGACTCTGCCGGGCCTGATCGACCAGGGCGAGGCGCTCGTTCAGCCGGACGAGGTTCTCATGGGTGGCTTCGCTGGCGCGGGCGAGGCTCTCGCCCATGCGGAAGGTGCTGGCGTCCAGCCGCTCCGCCACGGCGCGCGCCAGTTCGCCCTGCCGCTGGGCCAGGATTTCGGTCATGGACTGCACGCGTCCCGCCGTCTCTGACTGGATGCGGGCGAGCTGTACCAGCCGCTCCTCGAGGTCCTCGGCGCGGCGGGCCTGTTCCTCGGCTTCCGCCAGCGTCTGGCGCGCGTTGCGCCGCGCCGCGGCGAGCAGCGCGAACAGCAGCAGGAAGGCCAGCCCCGCCGCCGCGAGCGCGACGTTGCCCATGGTGACGGGATGGTTTCCCAGCAGGAGGAGGGTTTGGTCCATGGCCGAGCAGTAGCGCAATTTTCGCGGCGATGCGAACGAAAAGTGAACATCGGCGCGCGAAGGGCGTTGACCGCACGAGGCGGCTCGCCTATCTGGCAGGCATGTCCACGCGCCCGCTCGTCATCATCCCCGACGCCCGTCTCCGCCTTGCCTCCGATCCCGTCACGCGGATCGACGCCAAGGTGCGTACGCTTGTCGAGGATATGCTGGAGACGATGTACGACGCGCCCGGCATCGGGCTGGCGGCCATCCAGGTCGGCGTGCCCGAGCGGGTGGTGACCATCGATGTCGCGCGCGAAGGCGAGGAGAAGCAGCCCCTCGTGCTGATCAACCCGGAGATCGTCGCGGCCTCCGAAGAGCTGTCGGTCTATCAGGAAGGCTGCCTCTCCATCCCGGAGTACTACGAGGATGTCGAGCGGCCGGCCCGGGTCACCGTGCGGTTCCTCGATCTTGCCGGGGAAGCCCGCGAGATCGAGGCGAGCGGCCTGCTGGCGACCTGCGTGCAGCACGAGATCGACCATCTCAACGGCGTGCTGTTCATCGACCACATCTCCAAGCTCAAGCGCGACCGGGTGGTGAAGAAATTCACCAAGGCGCTGCGTGAGCGCGAGCGCGACGGCGGCCGGACCTGACGGTCGGCCGAGCCGGCATGGCCGCGGCGGCCGGCCCGGGCGCGCTGCGCCGGCCGGTGCCGGGGGCGCCGTCAGATCTGTTCATTCCAGCCGAGGTGCCGCATGCGGATCGTGTTCATGGGAACGCCGGATTTCGCGGTCCCGACCCTGGCCGAGATCGTCGGGCGCGGCCACGAGGTGGTCGCGGTGTATACGCGGGCGCCGGCGCCGGGTGGGCGGCGCGGGCTCGATCGGGTGCCCTCGCCGGTCCATGCCGCCGCGCAGGGCTTCGGCCTGCCGGTGCACCATCCCGCCTCGTTGCGCTCGGCCGAGGCGGCGGCGGCCTTTGCCGCACATGAGGCCGACGTCGCCGTGGTGGTGGCCTATGGCCTGATCCTGCCGCCCGCCATCCTGGCCGCGCCGCGGCTCGGCTGCCTCAACCTCCATGCCTCGCTGCTGCCGCGCTGGCGCGGGGCCGCGCCGATCCAGCGCGCGATCATGGCCGGCGACCGCGAGACCGGCGTCGCCGTGATGCAGATGGAGGCCGGGCTCGATACCGGCCCGGTGGGGCTGATGGAGCGGGTCGAGATCGGCCCCGACATGACGGCGGGCGAGCTGCACGACCGGCTGATGCTGATCGGCGCCGATCTCATGGCGCGCGCCCTTGCCGCACTGGAGCGGGGCGGCCTCGCCTTCACCCCGCAGCCGGCGGAGGGCGTCGCCTATGCCGCCAAGCTCGACAAGGCGGAGACGCGCATCGACTGGAGCCGCCCGGCGCGGGAGGTCCACGACCACATACGCGGGCTCTCGCCTTTTCCCGGGGCGTGGTTCGACCTCGACGGCACCCGCGTCAAAGTGCTGCGCACGACACGGGCGAACGGCGTGGGTGCCCCAGGCGAGGTGCTCGACGGCGCGCTCACCGTCGCCTGCGGCGACGGCGCCGTGCGGCTCGTCGAGGTGCAGCGCGCCGGCAGCCGGGCGATGGCGGCGGCCGAGTTCCAGCGCGGCACGGCGCTGCTGGCGGGAACGCGGCTCGGCTGACCGGCCGCGTCCGGCCCGCTCACTTCTGTCCGGGCTGCGGCACCACGCGCAGATAGGGCTTCAGCGTGGTCCAGCCGTCCGGGAACTTCTCCTTCGCCGCCTCGTCGCTGACCGAGGGCACGATGATCACGTCGCCGCCCTGGGTCCAGTTGGCCGGCGTGGCCACCTGGTGCTGCGCGGTGAGCTGAAGCGAATCGATCACCCGCAGGATCTCGTCGAAGTTCCGGCCGGTGCTGGCGGGGTAGGTCAGCGAGAGCTTGAGCTTCTTGTCCGGGCCGACCACGAAGACGGAGCGGACGGTGAAGGTGTCCGACGCGTTGGGATGGATCATGTCGTAGAGGTCGGAGACCTTGCGCTCGGGGTCGGCGATGAGCGGGAAATTCGGTGCGTAGCCCTGCGTCTCGGCGATGTCCTCGGCCCATTTGGCGTGGGCGTCGAGCGGATCGACCGAGAGGCCGATGACCTTCACGTTGCGGCGGTCGAATTCCGGCTTCAGCCGCGCGACCTGGCCGAGTTCGGTGGTGCAGACCGGCGTGAAGTTCCGCGGGTGGGAAAACAGCACCCCCCATGACGTGCCGAGCCAGTCGTGAAAGTGGATCGGCCCCTCGGTGGTCTGCGCCTCGAAATCGGGCACGATGTCCCCGATGCGGATGGTCATGGCTCGCTCCTGGTGCTGATGGTCTACTGAATTTATATTCTAATCCCCGCCCTCGCGCAGGGCAATCGCGTCGTCACGGAATTCCGCCCCGCCGGAACCGGATAAACCACCACGCGTTGACGCGGCGAGCCGGGAACGCCGGCACCTCATTGAAATGTCTCGCGGGAGAATATGACATGCTGAAGATCATCGCCGTCTCGGCCCTGGCGCTCAGCGCCGCGGCCTGCACCACGACCGAGCGCCGCGCCACCGGCGGTGCGCTCATCGGTGGCGGAACCGGCGCGGTGATCGGCGGGCTTGCCGGTGGCGGCACCGGCGCGGCGGTGGGTGCGGCGGTCGGCGCCGGCACCGGCGCCGTGGTCGGCGCGGCCACCGCGCCCCGCGAATGCTACGCCCGCGACGCCTATGGCCGCACCGTGCTGGTGCGCTGCTGAGCCTCCGGCGCGGGTGAGGAAACGGCCCCGCGAGGGGCCGTTTTCATGCGCGCTACTGGCTGGCCCACATGATGCGGGCGACCCAGGCGACATCGGCGACCTGGAACAGGCGGTCGGGGTGGTCGGGATTCAGTGAGCGCAGCTCGACCGTCTTGGCCGTGCGCCGCTTCAGTTCCTTCGCCATCACCTCGCCATCCCGGGTCTTGACGATCACCCGGTCGCCGCGTCGCACCGCGGCGGTGGGCGAGACCACCACGAGATCGCCGTCGCGGTACAGCGGCATCATGGATTCGCCGGAGATTTCCAGCGCATAGGCGTGCTCGTCGCCGACATTGGGGAAGGCGATCTCGTCCCAGGACGCCCCGACCGGGAAGCCGGCATCGTCGAAATAGCCGCCATGGCCCGCCTGGGCGAGGCCGAGCAGCGGGATGGCCCGGTTGGTCTGCGGCTTCGAGACAACGATCTGCATGAAGTCCTCCATGCCCTCGCCCGTCGCGGTCAGGATCTTGGCGATGCTTTCCGTGGAGGGCCAGCGCGCCCGCCCATCCGGGGTGATGCGCTTGGAGCGGTTGAACGTTGTGGCATCGAGGCCGGCCCGCTTGGCGAGCGCGGAGGCGCTGAGACCGTGCCGTTCGGCCAGTTGGTCCACCGCCTTCCAGATTTGCGAATGCGTCAGCATGCTGTGATTCCGTGAGGCGTGAGTAAGGAATGGAATTTTATCTAGTTGTAGGAATTATGCCCTATTTATGTTTTTGTCCAGTCCTGCTTGCATGGGAACCTCACCCGATCTAGTGCTCGCGACATGACGACAGGCTGTCCCCGCGCCGATACCCTCTACAAGATTTGCCCGCGTGCCCTGTGGCAGGCTGCTGAGCTGAGCGGCCGCTTCGATGGCGCGCCGGTCGACATCGCCGACGGCTTCATCCATTTTTCCACCGCCCGCCAGGTGGAGGAGACGGCCGCGCGCCATTTCCGCGGCCAGGGCGACCTGCTGCTGGTGGCGATCGCCACCGCCGCGCTCGACCCGGCTGCGCTGCGCTGGGAGCTCTCGCGCGGGGGCGACCTGTTCCCCCATCTCTATGGCGAGCTTCCGCTGGCGGCCGTGCGCTGGGTTCAGCCGTTGCCGCTCGGGCCCGAGGGGCGCCACGTCTTCCCCGATCTGGACGCCCCGCGGAACCCGGCATGAGCGCGCTTCTCGATCTCGCTTTGCCGTTGGCCCGCCTGCTGGAGCCGGAACGGGCGCACGGTCTTGCCGTGCGCGGCCTCGCCTGCCTGCCCGCGCGGGCGCCTGCGGTCGACGATCCCCGCCTCGCGGTGGCGGCGTTCGGCCTCCACTTTGCCAATCCGGTCGGGCTGGCCGCCGGCTTCGACAAGGAGGCCGAGGTGCCCGATGCCATTCTCGGGCTGGGTTTCGGCTTCACCGAGGTGGGCACCATCACGCCGCGCCCGCAGCCCGGCAATCCGCGTCCGCGCAATTTCCGCCTCACCGAGGATCGCGCGGTCATCAACCGCTACGGCTTCAACAGCGGCGGCCATGGCCCCGCCCGAGGCCGGCTGTCGGCCCGCCGCGGCCGGACGGGCATCGTCGGGGTGAATGTCGGGGCGAACAAGGATTCGGCCGATCGCTCGGCGGACTATGTCGCCGGCATCAAGGCCTTTGCCGGGCTGGCGAGCTATTTCACCGCGAATGTCTCCTCGCCCAACACCCCGGGCCTGCGCGACCTGCAGGAGGAGAAGGCGCTCGACGACCTGCTCGGCCGGGTTCTCGAGGCGCGGAACCGCCACGCCCCCGGCGTGCCGCTGCTGCTCAAGATCGCCCCCGATCTGGCGCTGTCCCATCTCGACGCGGTGGTCGGGGTGGCGCGCCGGCGCGGGGTGGACGGGATGATCGTCTCCAACACCACGCTGGCCCGGCCCACGGCGCTCCGCTCGGCCCATCGCGGCGAAACCGGCGGGCTTTCCGGGCGCCCGCTCTTCCCGCTCGCCACCCGCATGCTGGCGGAGACCTTCGTGCGGGTCGAACGCCAGTTTCCGCTGGTCGGCGTCGGGGGGATCGACAGCCCCGAGACGGCATGGGCCAAGATCACCGCCGGGGCCAGCCTGATCCAGCTCTATTCCGCGCTGGTCTATGAAGGTTTCGGCCTCGTGCCGCGCATCAAGGCCGGCCTCGCTGAAAAGCTGAGGGGCACCACGCTCGCGGCGAGCGTCGGCGCTCACGCCGGCGATCTGGTGGCTTCGCCCTTCCCGGTCACGTGAAGGTCCGTCGGCGCAGTGCCGGCAGCCGCAGCGCCTGCACCGCGCCCCGTCCGGCGAGGAACGAGAGATAGGCGACCCATAGCCCGGTATTGCCGAGCGGCCGCGTCGCCCACCACACCAGGAAGAACAGCGCCACCGCCGGCAGCATGAGGTTGCGCATGTCGCGCGACCAGGTGGAGCCGGCATAGATGCCGTCATAGGCGAAGGCCGCGACGCCCATCAGCGGGGTGAGGGCGGCGAGCGGCAGGAACTCGCGCGCCAGCAGCCGGACTTCGGCATTGGCGGTCAGGATGTCCACCACCGCTCCGCCGCCCGCCAGCAGCAGCAGCGTGGCGGGGGCCGCGAATCCGAAGCCCCACAGCAGCACCATGCGCACCGCGCGGGAAAAGCCCGTGCGGTCGCGGGCGCCGACGCTCTGCCCGCAAATCTGTTCGGCCGCGGTCGAAAAGCCGTCGAGGAAGAAGGCCGAGACCATCGCGATGTTCAGCAGCACCGCATTCGCCGCCAGCACGGCGTCGCTGTCACGGGCGCCCTGGGCGGTGAAGAACAGCAGGGTGATCATCAGGAGCCCGGTGCGGACCATAATGTCGGTGTTGACGCCAATGGTCTCGATGATTCGGGCCCGATCGAGCACCGTGCGCCATGGCACGCGCCAGCCGCCGCCGAGCAGCCGCCGCGCCGCCAGAAGACCGGCCGTGGTGCCGCTCACCTCGGCCACGACATTGGCGGCGGCGGCGCCGGCGATGCCGAGGTCCCAGTGCAGCACCAGCAGCACCGTCGCCGCGGCGTTGACGCCGGCGATGAGGATCTGCAGCCCCAGGCCGATATCGGTGCGGGCGATGCCCACCAGCCAGCCGAGCAGGGCGAAATTGCCGATGGCGAAGGGGGTGGAGAGAATGCGGATGGCGAAATAGGTGGTCGCCGCCACCGTCACAGCCGGGCTGGTGCCCATGGTGGTGAAGGCGAGATGCGCGATCGGCGCGTGGGCGAGGATCATCGCGAGGCCGATGGCGAGCGCGATCAGCAGAGCGCGGGCCAGCACGGCGCCGATCTCGACCCGGTCGTTGCGGCCGAGCGCCTGCGCGGTGAGTCCGGCCGTGCCCATCCGCACCGAGCCGAACACCCAGAACACGAAGTCGAACAGCAGCGCCCCCACCGCCACCGCGCCCAGCAGCACCGCATCGCCCAGCCGGCCTACCGCGCCGGTAGCGACGAGGCCGAGCAGCGGCGTCGTCATCTGCGCCAGCGTCGCCGGCAGGGCAATGGCGAGAAAGCGCCTGTGGGTGACGTCGGCACGTCCCGCCGTCGCGTTCATCAGCATGGAGAGCATCCGGTGGTCGGGCGGCGGTTCAGCGGTCCGCGGGTGAGGGGTCAGCGCAGGCCGCGCGCGATGCGCAGGATCAGCCAGAGCGGCACCACGATCACCGCGCCGAGCACGAAGTAGCGCCAGAGCCGCTCGACCGTCTCGAAGCCGAAGCTGAAGAGATGTTCGACCAGCCGGCGCAGGCTGGAGACGATGTCGAGCGGGTCGATCCCGAGCGCGCTCAGGATGACCCCGACGACCACCGACAGCAGCACCAGCTGGATGACGACCCAGACCGGCGAGCCGCCCATGAAGCGGCCGAGCGACTTATCCGTCATGTTCCGGCTCCTGTTGCGGGGATGACCTAGCACGCGGCCCGCCCGCGGGGGAGGGGGCCGGTTCCGCCACCATCCGCTCCAGTGTCTCCAGCCGGTCGGCTTCGCCCGGTGGCTTGTCCCAGCGGAGGCGGGAAATGCGGGGAAACCGCATGGCGAGGCCCGAACGGTGCCGGGTGGAGCGCGCCAGCCCCTCGAAGGCGACTTCCAGCACCAGCCCTTCGGTGGCGGTGTGGGTCACCTCCCGCACCGGGCCGAAGCGGTTGACGGTGTTGCGGCGCACGAAACGGTCGATCTGGGCCAACTCGGCATCGGTGAAGCCGAAATAGGCCTTGCCTACCGGCACGAGCTCGCCCGCCCCGTTCCACACGCCGAAGGTGTAGTCGGAATAGAACGAAGAACGCTTGCCGTGGCCGCGCTGGGCATACATCAGCACCGCGTCGACGGTGTGCGGATCGCGCTTCCATTTCCACCACGGGCCTTTCGGCCGACCGGGGAGATAGGGGCTGTCGGCGCGTTTCAGCATCACCCCTTCGACCGCCTCGGCGTCGGCGCCCGCGCCATGGGCGGCCGGGTCGCGCCGCGCCGCCGCGAGGTCTTCCCAGCTGTCGAAGGCGACCAGGGGCGAGAGATCCATGCGCCCGCCGCCCTGGCGGGCGGCGAGGACCTCCAGCCGTTCGCGGCGCGCCGCGAAGGGCAGGCCGCGCAGGTCCTCCATGCCGTCGACCAGCAGGTCGTAGGCCCGGATATGCGCCGGGAACTCGGCCATCAGCCTGGGCGTCACGGTTTTGCGGTTGAGCCGCTGTTGCAGCACGTTGAAGGACTGCACCCGTCCCTCGCGCAGCACCAGCAACTCGCCATCCACGGCGCCCTCGAAGGCGAGCGCCTCGGCAAGGTCGGGAAAGGCGCCGGAAATATCCTCCCCCGTGCGGCTGTAGAGCCGGACGACAGCCTCGCCCGCACCGGCGGACCGCACCGCCTGCACCCGGATGCCGTCCCACTTCCACTCCGCGCGGAAATCGGTGGGGTTCAGCCCGGCGAAGTCCTCCGGCTCGATGGCATGAGCGAGCATGACCGGGCGGAACGGAACCGGGTCCTCGGTCTCCGGCCGGGGCCCCCGCCCCTCCGCCCAGGCGAACAGCGGCTCGTAGGGTGGCGCGAGGCCGGGCCAGACCAGCTCGATCTCGTCCGGCGTCACCGCGCCCAGCGCCGCGACGGCGGTCTTGGCGAGCCGTGCCGAGACGCCGATGCGCAGGCTGCCGGTGATCAGCTTCAGCAGCGCCCAGCGCCCGGTTTCGTCCAGCCGGTCCAGCAGCCCCGCCAGGCGCTCCGGGAGTTCCCCGCGCCCGAGCGTGGCGAAGGTGTCGATGACGGCGGCAAGCGTGGGGGCTTCGTCCGCCGAGACACCGGCGGGGGCCGGCCACATCAGCGCCACCGTTTCGGAGAGGTCGCCGACATAGTCGTAGGACAGCGCGAACAGCACGGGGTCGGTCCGCGCGGCGATGAGCTGGCGGATCAGGCCCGGCTTGGCGTTGCGAAAGCTCAGCCCGCCGGTCAGCGCTGCCAGCGCCCAGCCCCGTTCGGGGTCGGGCGTGTGGCGGAAATAGTCGGCGATCAGGCGGATCTTGCCGTTGCGGCGCGGCTCATAGGCCAGCCGGTCGAGCAGGGCGGCGAAACGGTTCATGCCGGTGTCTCCGGCGTTCCGGAGGGCGCGGCGCCGGCCTCCGGCGCGGCGGCCTCCGCCTCCTCCTCGCCATAGCCGACGAGGTGCAGCGGCCGGGCCCTGAGCCCGGCGAGCAGCGCCCAGTGCACCAGCGCGTCCTCCTGGCCATGGGTGACCCACAGCTCCGAGCAGCCGGTCGAAAGGATCGAGGACTGGAGGTCATCCCAGTCGGCATGGTCGGAGACGATCAGCGGCAGTTCCACGCCGTTCTGTCGGGCCCGGGCGCGGATGCGCATCCAGCCGGACGCGAAGGCGGTGACCGGGTCGGGAAAGCGGCGCGACCACACATCGCTCATCGCGCTGGGCGGGCAGACGACGACGGCGCCCGCGCGTTCCGCCGCCGCGGCCTCCCGCGCCGGGCGCACATCGCCCATGCCGATGCCGCGGCCAGCGTAATAGGCGGTGAGCTTTTCCATCGCCCCATGCAGCCAGATCGTCCGGTCATGGCCGGCGGCCCGCAGCAGCGCAATGACCCGCTGCGCCTTGCCGAGCGGATAAGCCCCCACCAGATGCGCCCGCTCGGGAAACAGCGCGAGCGAATCCGTGAGCTTGGCGATTTCCTGCGCCGGGTCGGGATGCCGGAACACCGGCAGCCCGAAGGTGGCCTCCGAGATGAAGACGTCGCAGCGGACCGGCTCGAATGGCGTGCAGGTCGGGTCGGCCCCCGGCTTGTAGTCGCCCGAGGCGACGATGCGCAGGCCGCGCCAGTCGATCGCGACCTGGGCGGAACCGAGAATGTGCCCGGCGGGGTGCAGGGTGATGCCCACCCCGTTTACTTCCACCCGCTCGCCGAACGATGCCGCCTGCCGCGTGGCCGCGAAATCGGCGCCGTAGCGGATCGCCATGATGTCGAGCGTCTCGGCGGTGGCCAGCACCGCGCCATGGCCGGCGCGGGCGTGGTCGGAATGGCCGTGGGTTATCACGGCGCGCGCCACCGGCCGGGTCGGGTCGACATGGAAGTCGCCGGCCGGCGAATAAAGCCCCTGGGGCGTGGAGATCAGCAGGTCTTCCGGGCGCATGCGCAAGCAGATATAGGGCGGGTGGTTTCACTTTGCCCGGCTTGTACGGTTCATAATGTCCGCTGGTGCTCCCCTGTTCCTCTCCTCCGGCGATGCCGCGGTGGATCGCCGGCTCGACTGGGCCCGCGCGCTGCTGGAGGAGGGCAATGCCGCCGACGCCGCTGCCCTGCTGGCGGAAGCGACCGAGCGGGCGCCCGGCTTCCTGCCCGGCTGGTTCCTGCTCGGCGAGGCCCGGCTGGCGGCGGGCGAGGCAGAGGCCGCCGCTGCGGCGTTCCGGCGGGTCCTCGCGCTCGATCCGCTGGATCGGCTCGGTGCCGGCGCCCGGCTGGCGCGTCTTGCCGGCGGGCAGAGCGCCGACCCGCAGGTCGCGCCGGGCCTCAGCGCCGCTTATGTCCGCACGCTGTTCGACCAGTATGCCGGCCGCTTCGACGCGGCGCTGGCGAAGCTCGACTATTCCGGCCCGAAGCGGATCGAGGCGGCGCTCGCGCAGGCCTGCGCGGCACAGGGGCGTGCCTTCGCCTTCGCCCGCGGGCTCGATCTTGGCTGCGGCACCGGGCTGGTGGGCGCGCGGCTGGGGGAGCGGGTCGGCTGGCTCGCGGGGGTCGACCTCTCGCCGAACATGGTGGAGCGCGCCCGCGCCCGCGGCGGCTATGACGAACTCGCCGCCGCCGACATGACCGCCTGGCTGCAGGGCAGGCCCGCCGCCGAGGTCGACCTCGTCTTTGCCGGCGATGCCTTCTGCTACCTCGCCGACCTCGCGCCGGTGCTGGCGGAGAGCGCGCGGGTGCTGGAGCCCGGCGGGCTGCTGGCCTTCACCGTGGAAACCCATGACGGCGCGGGCGTCCTGCTGCGCGAGACGCTGCGCTACGCCCATGGCGGACCCTACGTTCGCGCCGCGCTGGAGGCGGCGGGGCTCGCCCTGCTCTCCTGCGAGCCGGCCTCCACCCGCACCGAGAAGGGCGAGCCGGTGCCCGGCCTCGTGCTGGTGGCGCAGCGCGCGGGCTAAGCGCCGTGGCGGAGGCATGCCGCTCCGGAGGTAGCCGGAAGGGCGTGGAACTTTTGCAGAACATCCACTAGCCTTGCGCCGTGCTGTCCTCAACGCCCTCCGATGCCGTGCCGGCGGTCGAGCTGCCCGAGCGCTTCCTGCGCTGGTTTGCGGCGCGCGGCTGGGCGCCGCGGCCGCACCAGCTCGACCTGCTGGCGCGGGCGCAGGCGGGGCGCTCGACCCTGCTGATCGCCCCGACCGGCGCGGGCAAGACGCTGGCGGGCTTCCTGCCGAGCCTGGTCGAACTCGCGGGCCGGCGCAACGCGCCGCCGGGGCTGCACACGCTCTACATCTCGCCGCTCAAGGCGCTGGCGGTGGATGTCGCGCGCAATCTCGAGCGGCCGGCGGCCGAGATGGGCCTTCCCATCCGCATCGAGACCCGCACCGGCGACACCCCCGCCTCGCGCCGCCAGCGGCAGCGGCGCGACCCGCCCGACATCCTTCTCACCACGCCCGAGCAGATCGCGCTGCTGCTGGCCTCGGCCGACGCGCCGCACCTGTTCGGCGGGCTGCGGCGGATCGTGCTGGACGAGCTTCACGCGCTCGCCGGCTCCAAGCGCGGCGACCTGCTGGCGCTGGGCCTCGCCCGGCTGCGGCGGCTGGCGCCGCAGGTGCAGACGGTC